>DAOTVW010000284.1:0-5722 GCA_034436035.1 Anaerolineales bacterium | reverse complement strand
GACAGCATTCTCTATATGTCTAGCCATCTGTCAATACGAGAGCGCGTATTTTGCGACTGAAGCAATCTCCAGCCCAGCAGGGAGAGGGCTTCGCAGAGTTTACAACGAGCACAACGAATATGCAATTAACGAACATTACAAGTTATTCTGGCGATTTGCTAAAAAAAACCGCCCACGAATGGGCAACGAATCAACGAATGATGACTCTATTCGCGCATGCTTGTAATAATCGTGGACGGTTTATTATCACGCATAAAACCTATGCATGATATTGTTCAATGTCATTATCTCTTCAAATGCCGCCTTTCGGCGATATAGCCGAATCTCACGATGACCAGCGCCTGCCAAGAGATAGTTTCACAAGCTAGCCGTTCTTACTGATACCTAAAGTGCTCTTGCAATAGAGATAAAGTAATTGCAACTCTAATTATTAATCCCCCTCGCGGTCTTCTTTGCGGCGATGATAGTACAACCCCTTTGCTTTATACATCGCATCGTCAGCCAGACTAATCACTTTTTCTAATGGAATGCCCGGCACGCTGGTAGCTGCTCCAAGCGCAATACTTAATCGCGGGGCATGGTCGTAATACTTATTATTTAATTCAATGAGCGAGTTAATGTGCTTGATGCTCTTTTCGCATTCCTTTTCCGTTGCATTTGGCATGACCAAGACAAATTCATCCCCTCCAATGCGGGCAACCACATCCCCAGGATTGCCGCTGGCGCGTAATACCTCCGCCGCCCGACGGATCAGCTCATCGCCGGCCTGGTGGCCCATGGTGTCATTGACCTGCTTCAGGCCATTCAAATCAGCGACAATGACACTGATAGGATCGCGCCGTTCGAGCTCCAATTCGCGCAGAATATCTTCAAAATAAGTTCGATTATATACACCGGTCATCACATCATGCGTGCCAAGGTAGCGTAAATATTCCTCCGCTTTTTTCCGGGCGGTAATATCTTGCAACGAAACCAACACCCACTTGAAAGTCTCTTCATAACCCGGCATCACCCTCACGGTTAGCTGAATGTTAACTGGCTCACCGGTCAATGTATAATTTATTCCCTCGCGCTCATAACATAGCACGCCTTTCCATAAATCTTCCAATTCTCTTGCAAAGTGTTTGCCCATCTCATCGCGGAATACTTTATCCAAGTTATCTAATAATTTTTCCTTCGACTCTGCTTTCAAGAGATCGACCGTTTTCTGGTTAACATTCACCACTCTAATTTTGCCCATACATTGTGCAACGGCATCCGGGTGCTGATGCAGATATGCTACCAAATTCGTCACACCCTGTGTGCGAAGCTCATCAAAGAACTCCTTGATGCCGCTCCAATCTTCTTCCCAGAGGGAAATGGGCGATGCCTCAAACAGGCTTTCAAAACGCCGTTCGGCGTTTTTGCGGTCAGTAATATCCTCTAGCGTAATCAGCACCTGTGACCAATCTTGCTCAGCTTGCGGAATAACTCGCAGGGACATGCGGATATCCAGTGCATCCCCAGCCAGAGTGTAGTTCACCCCTTCCCCAGTCCAACTGCTTTCGCCTTGCCATAATGCCATCAATTCGCTTGCGAAATGCTGGCGCATATTATCGCGAAATACCCTATCGAGGTTCGCAATCAAATCGGCTTGGGTTTTCGCTTTAAATAGAGATAAAGTTTGTTGATTGACCCTCTTGACCACAATATCCCGCATACATGCGTCGATAAACTCTGGATGGTCTTGCATATATTCCGCCAGAGATTGAATACCGCGCTGCTGTAATTCTTGAAAGCGGTGTTTGATTCCGCTGAAATCTTCTTCCCACATGGAGATTGGCGCATATTCGAACAAGGTTAGGTAATGATCCTCACTCTCTAATAAAGTCATAGGTCCTCCTCAGGTAAAGACCGCTTGGCAATAATGATTTTATTTTACACGAAAAAGGTAAAGAACAAATCAATTCGTTCACATATCTTTACATCTCTTAACATCTTACACATTTGATTAATAAATCCTATCAATTGGTAAAGAAAAGATAAACACTTGTTGATTGAGCATTAAAGTTGGTATGATAAAACATAAGGGAAAGGAGAAAAAAAATGGGGCTTTCGGATTTACACATTCATTCAATTCACAGCTGGGACGGAACCGCAACGCTTTCAGCAATATTAAAATACACCGCTGAGGAAACAAAATTAAATGTCATCGCTATTACCGATCACGATGAAATTATCGGCGCATTAAGGGCTGAACAAATTGCTCATAATTATGGGATTGAAGTGGTAACCGGTAGCGAAGTTTCTACTGCAGATGGACATTTGTTAGCATTGTATATTCGCGAAAAAATCCCTGCTGGAATGCCTTTAGTTGAGACAGTACGTTATGTTGGGGAACTCGGCGGTATTTGTATTGCTGCTCATCCCATGGCGGCTGGCGCCCACAGCCTTTCAGCAGATACCATCATTAAGGCTCTTCGAATTCCAGAAATAGCTAGAATCCTCGTTGGTATAGAAGCGATTAATGGAGGTTTATTCCACCAGAGCAGCAATTTCTTAGCAACAATTCTAGCCGAGCTTTTGCCCGTTGCCTCGGTCGCAAACAGTGACTCACATGTTTTACAAACCATCGGCTATGGGATGACCGAATTCGAAGGTAACACGGCAATGGACTTGCGGGTGGCATTGGAAAACCACCAAACAAAAGCGATTTGTATTGCTCATGCCACTCCATCGCTGGTAATCCCAACATGGCTTAAATTCTTCCTTTTGAAGAAAGTTGGGTGGGCTAGATGGAATCCAAACCCGCTTCAACCCATGCGTCTTGGCCGTGTGAAAGTGATTATTTAATTTACATCGCTATGATGAATAAAAACGTTCTCTTTATCTGCGGTTCCCTCAATCAAACAATGATGATGCACCAAATATCCACGAGCATGCCAGGGTGTAATAGCTATTTCACACCCTTCTTTGCGGATGGTTTTCTCGGTTGGTTAGCAAAAATTGGGTTATTAAATTTCACTATTCTCGGTGGATCTCACCGCGATAACACCCTTGAATACATTAGAAAAAATAACTTGCCCCTCGATGAAAACGGCAAAGCAAGAAAATATGACTTAATTGTTACATGCACGGATTTGATCACACAAAAAATCTTTCGCGATACACCAATGGTTTTAGTACAAGAGGGTATCATGGAAGACGAAACCTGGATGTATTCATTGATAAAGTACCTCAAACTTCCCCGCTATCTCGCAAATACGGCAGCGACTGGTTTATCCGATCAATACGAGTATTTTTTCGTTGCATCCGAAGGTTATCGGGATTTCTTTATTCGCAAAGGCGTTAAACCTCATAAAATGATCGTCACAGGAATCCCAAATTTTGATAATGTAGAAGTTTGGCGCGAGAACAATTTCCCCTTTAGGGATTATATTCTCGTTGCAACCTCAAGCGCCAGAGAAACATTCAAGCCGGATAACAGAATTGCCTTCCTCAAGAATGTCAAAAAGATAGCCGGTGACACACCAATTATTTTAAAACTTCATCCTAATGAGAATAAAAAACGGGCTATCTTTGAAATAACTCGCATCCTGCCCGAGGCTTTGATATTAACTGAGGGGAACATTTACCCCATGATTGCAAATTGCGCCGTTCTCATTACGCAATATTCCACAGTAACCCTGGTGGGTCTGCTACTTGGCAAGAAAGTTTACTCTTATTTAGACCTTGAGGCGATAAAAAAGCTGTTACCGCTCCAAAATGGTGGTAAGTCAGGGCAACAAATAGCTTCAATTTGTATGGATTTATTGAATAAACAGAGCCTCAAAAAAGAAAGTATAAATCTTAAATTGCAAGCAAAACCTAAATTCAATTATTTCCGAGAATTAAGATAAATTTTCAGCCTCTCCTCCCAATCCCCTCTCCCGAGCCCCCATCTCAAAAAGCAGAAGATGGGGGCGAGCCCTTAAAACCTTAATGCCCTAACCCGAATAAAAATCGGTTATACTTTATCACATTAAGATGAGAAACATTCGCAATTTTTGTATCATTGCTCATATCGACCACGGTAAATCCACCTTAGCAGACCGTCTCCTGCAGCTCACCGGAACGATCTCGGAACGTGAGATGGTCGAGCAAGTGTTAGATTCAATGGACCTGGAACGCGAAAAGGGTGTGACCATCAAAGCTTCAGCCGTGCGGATGAGCTATACTGCCCAGGATGGACAACAATATGAACTTAATCTCATTGATACTCCTGGGCATGTTGACTTTGGTTACGAGGTCAGCCGCGCCTTAAACGCCTGCGAAGGAGCGCTCCTGGTGGTGGATGCCACACAGGGAATCGAAGCACAAACGCTGGCAAACCTGTACTTGGCACTCGAAGCCGATTTAGAAATCATTCCGGTAATCAACAAAATAGATCTACTCTCTGCCCATCCCGACGAAGTCGCCCAGGATATCAGCAATCTGTTGGGAACGCCTGCCGATCAAATCCTGCGCATTTCCGCCAAAGAAGGCACCAATGTCGAACAGGTTTTAGAGGCGATTGTCCAACAAATACCCCCACCGAAAGGGGATGAGAACGCGCCATTGCAGGCGCTCATATTTGACTCACACTATGATCCCTACAAAGGGGTGGTGGCGTATGTGCGCATTGTCGAAGGTAAAATCACACCAAATGATACGCTGCGTTTGATGGCAAGCGGCGTAGAAGTCAAGCCGGTCGAAATTGGCATCTTTGCACCGGATCTACGCCCGGTTGCAGAACTCAGCGCCGGCGAAGTCGGATATGTCGCCACGGGATTGAAAACCGTCCATGATTGCCGGGTGGGAGATACGATTACCAATGCCATACAACCAGCGGCAGAAGCCCTGCCCGGTTACCGTCACCCCAAACCTATGGTCTTTGCTGGCATTTATCCGGTGGAAAATGAAGACTATGAAGACCTCAAAGAAGCTTTGGAGAAATTACAGCTCAATGACGCCTCTCTGACTTTCGAACCAGAAACCTCCCAAGCGCTTAATTTTGGCTTTCGCTGCGGCTTTTTAGGCATGTTTCACATGGAGATCATCCAGGAACGCCTCGAACGTGAATATGACCTGGATATCATTGTCACTGCACCTTCGGTGGAATACGAAATCGTCCTGCGCAGTGGCGAAGTCATTCGCATCCATTCTCCAGCTGAATTGCCCGATGAAGCGCAAATCCAAGAAATTCGCGAACCCTGGATGACGCTTGAAATCATCACGCCAACTGAATATTACGGCACCGTTATGGACTTGGCTACCAAACGCCATGGGGATTTCATCACCCAGGAATACCCAGCGCCCAATCGAGTACAGCTCATCTTTGAGATCCCGCTTTCCCAAATTATCGTCGATTTCTTTGACCAATTAAAATCGCGCACGCGCGGCTATGCATCCATGGATTATCATTTCAAGGAATACCGGGCGGACGACCTGGTTAAGTTGGAAATTTTGGTCAATGATGAACCGGTTGACGCTTTTGCCACCATTGTCCATCGCGATGATGCCTATCACAAAGGGCAAGCCATTATCTCCAAACTGAAAGACATCATCCCCCGCCAATTATTTGTTGTCCCCATCCAAGCTTATGCGGCGGGACGGGTTATCTCGCGCGCCAACGTAAAAGCCTTGCGCAAAGACGTCTTAGCAAAGTGTTACGGAGGCGACATCACCCGCAAGAAAAAATTGCTCGAAAAACAAAAGCGCGGCA
>DAOTVW010000283.1:0-1701 GCA_034436035.1 Anaerolineales bacterium | reverse complement strand
TTTCCGCCCCAATGGAGTTCTTATCTAGTGCTAGTGCCGAACCAGCCAATCTCTATGTACTATTTACTTACGACCAATCTCTATTGACTGGTTACTTACGACTTTACTTTATTTACTTACGATGCAGCCTCGGCAAAATACCCAACACTGCCAGAATCATGGTGCCGACGACAATGGCAGCCACAGCAGCGCCGAGCGTAACGTACACGGCGGCTCCGGTAAAAGCGAGAGTCCCCACCACCGGCTTAGGATGATACATGCTTACCAACTACCTTTCTTGTTGAACGGATATTTAGATACTGCTACCCCATAGATACCCAAAAGACCCAAGGCGTAAACCATCTCGGGGAGAATTGTCAAAGCCAACAGGCGGCCCTTCCAATTGGAAAATCGCCACACACTCACGGTACGCTCTACCAGGGTAATACCCAACACAGCCGACCAAGGAGAATCCAGAGTCAAAGAGGCACCGATCAGCACAGACCAGATCAGATAGGTCAGATAAAGGATGGTGCCGAGCAAAGATGCGAACAGCCCGATCTGCTGACCCCAATAGACATAGCGATATTTACGAGGCAGCTTTGTGCCATAGGAAAACAAATTGACGATCGCCCCCAAATACCAACGCAAACGCTGACGATAAAGCATTTTAGCGGTCGGCATCACATCGGTAGTCGAGCTAGCATCGGCTGTTCGCACCGAGGTCAACTCCCAACCCAAACATAAAAGAGCCAAAGTGATTTCATTGTCCTCGGTCAAAGAATGGGTGTCATAGACCCCTCCACCATGGTAGGGCAGTTTTGCGCCACGCTCAGACTTTACCTGCTTGAGAGCTTTCGCCCGAAAAGCTGATGCTGTACCGGACGCCACATAAGGACGATACCCTCTCCTTGCCAGGCTACGAGCATACCGGGCGTATTCGTTCGCCTGACATAGCTCTAAAATCCCCTGAGGCGGCCGAGCAAAGAAAGTGGCCGAACATACCCCAGCGCTAGAATTGGCGGCAAAAGTGTCCACAGCGGTTTTTACAAAAGCCGGACCTAAAACGGTATCGGCATCCATGATCAAGATAATATCTTCATCATCCAAATCGGGAAGGACCTGATCCAAAACCTGATTGAGTGCCCCAGCTTTTTTGGCGTCATTGTCTACGCTGACAAATACCTCGGCTCCCCCATCTTGGGAAATCTCGACAGTATTATCACTACAATTGTCGGCAATCACAGTAATAAAATCTGGTTTCAGGCTTTGGGTTTGCAAAGATGCGATGGAGTCCGCAATTTGGCTTTGCTCATTATGGGCGGGAATGAAACAGTGGATTGCCATAATTGTCCGTTTTATTCTCTCAGCATCTTTCGCATCATGTGGATCAAATGTTGGCATGCTGCCTTTAGGGCATCTTCATAATCAGCGTAACTACTTTCCCCTGTCCAAACATTTGATCCATCAAATGAGATGCGAGGAATCCACATATCTTCCATATCTCTAACAGAATACTCGGGCTCAAAATCGAATTGAGGACCAATATCGATATGCATCCTAAATCTCCTTTGGAATTGCAAAGAAACAGTGGATCATCAGTAATGCCGATCCATGGTCCAGCCCTTGAAATTAGAGATGTAGCCATCATCGTCCAGCCATACACCATCGGCATCGACATGCCCCGAAAAACGGTTTCCGCTAGGATCGATCATGACCACG
>DAOTVW010000282.1:0-1883 GCA_034436035.1 Anaerolineales bacterium | reverse complement strand
TACCAGCAGAATCTTGCCGTCCTCCCATAAATTTGTAGATACCCCATCAATCCAGGCACCTATCCACACGATCTCCTGCCCGTCAGGGGCCCAGACCTTCACAGGAACACCCCAACGCCGATAGCTGTCCTTGAAGGAGTATACCACCTCTGGTTCCTTTGCTATCGTGATCGCAGGCCTCCTGGCCAATAGCTGCTGGTATGTCAGGGCCGGCTGCTTTTGAATCAGTGCATCTATCTTTTGAGCCAGCGGTAGTGCCTCACTCACGAATTCTCCGCTCGCATCTATGGCTACGGCAATATTGTCACGGACAAACATCACATGACCTGGAGCCTTCTTGCCGAAGCCAATTGTTCCAAGCTCTGCTATACGATTTGCTTCTGAGAATTCAGCAATTACGGCTTCAGTTGGCAAAGAGCTAATGCTCCTTAAAGATATCAGATATTGATACGCAGCCTGAGAATCTGGGGCTACGCACGCATTTATTCTGATCGAACCTACCACAACGTTCATCTTCGATTCTTGATAGATACCGAGTTGGCGTTTTAGGTATTCCTCGACTAAATGGGGGTCCTTTTTAACCCTCGAAGGCATATGCTCTAATAACCATGTTTTTCGCTCTTCCGGAAGGTCTGTTGGCAAGGGTTCGGGGTTCTTAACCAGCCGGTCCCAATCCCATATGCCGACTCCTCCAGCCCAAGTCTCATCTGTAAAACATCCACCGCCTACCGACACATTCTCACGCGTTATTAGTGGAGCATTTGACAATAGATGCCTATCAACATTAGGCATTGTCTTCAGAGTACTTGATTTAGGAAGCCCCTGTAAGTTAATGGCTTGACATACTTTATAAAATCTATCTTTGAAAGGACTTGGAACTCGAACCAACTGAGATTCTGCCGCACGGGTAGTATCGGGTGCACTTGCAAGTGTAATCCTGATAGTAATCATGCTCAGCCAAATTGCTGATAACGACTTCCCGCTCAAGATATTCGTAGTCATTACCTGATCTCCATAAGAGGTCTTGTTCTGGTTCAGTTATTTCACATCAAAACTGTAATCAACCGGGTTACCTGGCGCTACTTTAGGAAAGTTGTCAATCACTCTCGTCTTATAGTTATTTTCCCAAGTGTCATCGCCATCCAATAGATATGGAACGTGAATAGGCCCATCATCGGGATCAAGGATATCAACACAACCTGCGGAAGCATCGTAGATCTTGCCATTTAAGGTTGCAAAGGCGTGGTTTTTGAATGCCGATCGTCCTTCTGATTTGCTCCAATCTCCATCTACTACAGGGTTGGAGTTGTTAATAGGATTACTATAAAACGGATTGTTACACCAGCCACGTCCAATAGGACAAATACAATTCACGTATCCAAACGGTTCCACATATGTATAATATGCTCCACAACCAAGAGCATTTGCAAAAATTACCTCGGCTTGGCCCATATCATAGCAATTGACAACTTCTACATTAGGATACTTACTTAGCCATGACGTGAGATCAAACTTCCCGTATGGATAACTGTCTGCATATCGAGGAGCACCAGCATATGTATCGTACACGCCGCCGGCGGACTTGTAAAAATTCTCCCAGATTTGGTCCATTGCTTCCGGTTCCGTATCGCAGCCCCAGGCAATGCTACAGGAGATGTCGAGAACCTCCTTCCAAGGCAAGGCCTGCGGGGCATTGGGGGCCCTTAAGACCACATATAACCTACAGCCATCCTGCTTGTTATCTACATCGATCCATGTATTAGTGCCCCATGGCACCTTGTACCTCCATTGGGCCGAATAATCCCTTAACTCCACCTGCTCATTTATACGCATCTCCGCCTGACAGCGTATAGCTTCACTAGGCCATCTGGTCCCAAATGTAG
>DAOTVW010000281.1:0-3673 GCA_034436035.1 Anaerolineales bacterium | reverse complement strand
GTCAAATGATTCGTCGGAAGAGAATTAAAAGCAAGCAGCGACACAGTATGACGGGCTTAATCCCCAAGATGATTAAGTTTCCAGATGATATTTAAACCATCGAGAGTAAGCCAGGGGGCGATAATCTCTAATACCGGGGTTTCCCGTGCTAAAATCTCTGCCAGCCCTCCGGTTGCAATCACCTTCATATTGTTGCCTAGCTCTGAGCGAAAACGTTTTACCATCCCCTCAACCAGCGAGACATAGCCAAACATTAAACCAGATTGAATAGCGTGCACGGTGTTTTTCCCAATGACATTCGGTGGGCGTTGCAGGTCTACGCGCGGTAATTTCGCGGTGCGCATGAAGAGGGCTTCGGCGGCGATGCCAATTCCAGGTGCTATCGCGCCTCCTAAATAATCGCCATTTTCGGCGATTGCGTCAAAAGTTGTGGCAGTACCAAAATCCACTACACAAGCAGGACCACCATAAAGTTTTTGGACTGCTGCTGCATCGACAATACGATCTGCCCCCACAGCCCGCGGGTCATCGTAACGCACCCTTACGCCGGTTTTAACACCTGCATCTACGATCAAGGGATCTTGATGAATATAATCATGACAAGCCTCTCTAATTTTTCCCGTTAATGGAGGGACTACTGATGCAATGCAGATCCCATCAATTTTTGCAACGTCAATGTTGTGGTGATGGAATAGGTTGATGAATTGGATACCAAATTCATCTGGCATCCGTTCGTGATTCGTCGCTAATCGCCAGTGTGCAATGAGTTGATCGGCTTGGTACACACCGAGTGTGATATTGGTATTTCCGATATCAATTGCAAGTAACATTGGATGATGCTCCTTCTAAAGCGAACCGCCTAAAACGACATTATCGATCAAACGAGTTTTGCCAATAAAAACCGCCATGGATAGCAAGGCGGTGCCTTTAATTTCACCTTCCCATTCTTGTAGCGTTTGGATATCAGCGCAAGAGACATACTGCACTTGTGCTAATGGTTCATTATTCAAAATGGAAAGCATCATTTCCCGTAAAGTTTGCGCATTTCGTTCGCCATTTTCATAAGTTTGGTGCGCAGTGAATAATGCTCGTGAAAGAACCGTCGCAGCTTTTCGTTCAGCTGGATTGAGATATACATTCCGGGACGACATCGCTAAGCCATCCGCTTCCCGCACGGTTGGACAAACGACTATTTCAACTGGAAAGTTTAAATCATGTGTCATGCGTCGAATAACCAAGGCTTGTTGAGCATCTTTTTGGCCAAAATAAGCCCGGTTTGGTTGGGTGGCATTAAAGATTTTGGCAACAATCGTTGTCACACCCCGAAAATGTCCCGGACGCATTTTGCCTTCCAAGGTATTCGTTAGCCCTTCCACATTAACCCAAGTTTGATATCCGGCCGGGTAGAGAATTTCTGGCGTTGGCGTCCAGACTACATCCACATGTTCCTGTTCTAATAATTGTAAATCTCTGGGTATATCACGGGGGTATTGGGCAAAATCTTCATTAGGTCCGAATTGGGTTGGATTGACAAAAATGCTGACGATGACACTTTTACATTCCTTGCGGGCTGTGCGAACTAAAGAAAGATGCCCGTCATGTAAATAACCCATCGTTGGCACTAACCCGACTAAGGCGGGCAGAGAAGGTCGTATTTCGCGAAGTTCTGATAAGGTGGTGATTGTGATCATTTTTCCTCTCAAATCACTGGAAAAGTTAAGATTTGGAATAGACGCGGGCTTTGATTAGCTGCCAAAAAATTTCGTTCAACGGAGTTGGCACATCGGCTTGTTCCCCTGCTTGGACGATTGCACCACAGATAGAATCGATTTCAGTTGGCGCCGCACGGCGTACATCTTGTAGCATCGATGAATAATTTTGGGCGGTGCGGCGGGCAACTTCTTCCACCATAGCAGCCGGGTTGTCGAAAGGAAGGGGAATTCGGAGGGCATAGGCGACCGCGGCGGTTTCTCGGGCGAGATTGATCATGAGCGCTCGAGCGGTGGGACGTACCAGCAGCTCACCATTTGGAATGCCTAATAAAGCGGTGAGTGGATTAATCGCCGAATTGATCACCAGTTTTCCCCACAGCAAGCTATCCGGATCAGCCACCTCTTCGACTTCAAACCCGGCCCGTTGGAATGCTTCGTGGAGGTAACCCAAGCGGTCATGAATCGCTAGGGATATCTTCCCTTCCCCCCCGTATTCGACTTGAGCGGGAGCTATGAGGTGAGCTCCTACCGTCGCAATACCCAATGCCACCCGTTCAGCCCCTAGATATTGTGCGAGCAATTCACGATTACCCATTCCGTTTTGCAGCGTGAGAGCGACGCCATCCTGAGCCAGACATCTTTGTAATTGCTGCCCAGCGCGTTTGGTTTGCCAGGATTTAACGAGAACGAGGGCTTGTTGAACCTGCCCAACTTGAGTGGGTTCATCAGTGATTTCGACTGAAAAGGGGTGGCGGGTTTGATCCGCTTCAATTAGCGTTATGCCCTGGTTTTGAATAGCCTGGATCCCTTCTTTCCAGCTGCCTAATAAAATCACTTTTTCGCCAGCTGCACTGAGGCGGGCGGCGAACAAGCAAGCCATTGCACCGCTACCGACGATCAATATCTTTGGTTGGGTCATTTCATCGTTACCTCGGCCAGGTCAGAGATCTTGAGCGAATGAGTCATTTGTAAAAAGTTTTGCCATTCCATTTCGTTCATTTCGATGGAATGTTCTGCACCGGGGAAGCTCCTGCTTTGGACATCTTGACAATATTGAGCAAAGGCGTTTCGCATGATTTGACTCAGGTTCGCATAGCGTTTGACAAAACGCGGGGTGAAACGTTCGAACAAACCAAGCAAGTCATGAGTAACTAAGACTTGTCCATCACAACCAACACCGGCACCAATGCCAATAGTAGGGATATCCAACTGTTGGGAAATAAACCGCGCGAGTTGTGCGGGGAGCGATTCCAGGACCAGACTGAAACAACCTGCATCCTGTAAATACAAGGCATCTTCTAAAAGGCGCGTTGCTGCTTGAGCATGTAACCCTTGGGGACGAAAGCCGCCCAGCTGGTGGATGCTTTGAGGAGTCAACCCAATGTGACCCATCACCGGGATGCCGGCAGAGATGATCTTGCGGATCACTTCCACCCGTTCACGTCCGCCTTCTAGTTTGACAGCGTCCATAGCGGCTTCTTGTAAAAAGCGACCAGCGTTGCGCACTGCTTCTTGGGTGGAGACCTGATACGACATAAAAGGCATATCGCCAATGAGGAATGCCCATTTTGTACCTCGTGCAACCGCTTTGCAGTGGTGTAACATATCTTCCATGGTAACTGAAAGCGTGTTCGGATATCCTAAAACAACCATACCCAGAGAATCACCTACGAGAATTGCATCCACACCTACTTCGTCCATGGCTAAAGCTGTGGGATAGTCGTAGGCGGTCAGCATCGTAATGACTTCGTGACGTTCTTTTTTATGGTGAAGATCAACAATAGTGGTTTTCTTACGTGGGGGAACGGAAGATTGTTGAGGGGAAATATTTTCAGTCATGGTGCCCTCCTTAAGGCAAGGTAGAGCCCTTTAATTGGGCAAAAGTTGAAAAGAATGTCTCGCTGCGAATCGATGCGAGCTTGAATATTATTATGCCTCAATTATTGAAAACCAGCAAGACC
>DAOTVW010000280.1:0-8202 GCA_034436035.1 Anaerolineales bacterium | reverse complement strand
TTGGCATAATAATTGCTACAAGTTTATTATCGTAGTAAACTTGTCTCAATTATGTCTTCCTTAACCATGCAATCTTCGAAACGGATTCGAATGAGTTTTCCTTTTATAGTGGGGATAGGGGTCTTTTTCTTGATTGTATGGGGTGCAATCCTTGCTCTAAAATACCCTGATGATGGGATACGTATTTTATCTCCTAATAATGAGATCGTTGCCATCGATACCCATATTGCAGAAATATCCCCATTAAAACTTGGAGATAAAATTCTTGAGGTCGATCATAAAAAAATTAACCAGTATTTACCCATCTACTCATGGTATTTAGGGAAGGAAGCGGGTGATACCGCGTCGTTTCTGATCAAAAGGGGTCAGGAAATAATTAGTGTGACAGTTCCTCTCGCCAGGCCGAGTGAGGATGAATTAGTCAATCGCATCATGCCATTGTTCATTGCATTGGTTTTTTTGATTGTTGGATTAGGGATAGAAGCTTTTGCCCCTGTTACCGTGGCGACGGAATTAGGTTTTTGGTTTTTTCTTTTTAGCAGTTTATTGCTCACCAGTGGACAATTATCTTGGACTGGTCCGACGTTGTTTATTCAAGTTTATAACTTTTTGTGGTGGGTCATCGGTCCATTGGCAGTCCATTTTCATTTATTTTTTCCACAGGAAGCGAAATTTAAAGGGCGAAATATCCTCTTATTACTACTATACTTTATAGGATTAATTGGCGGTATCCTAAATATTATCTGGGGGAATCATGCTAATCCAAATTCACAATTTATCTTTCTTGTTATTACCGCATCACGCTATTTCTTAGCGACCAATTTACTGTTTCTCGCAGCATTGCTTTATTATCATTATCATAATGCGGTTGACCCGGGGGTAAGAGCAAAGATACGTTTATTATTATTGGGCGGATTATTATCGGTTGTTCCTTTCGTTACTTTTTATATCTTACCGGAAATATTAATCAATAAACCGATCATCCCCCATTCATTCACGTTCATTTGGATAGGTTTCCTTCCATTAACCTATGGATATGCTATTTTTCGATATCGCATCATTGAATTCGAACGGCATGTCAATCGCGGTGCAACTGTTTTATTGGTATTTTCTATTCTGGTTGGGATTTATATTAGCATTTTTTCTTTATTAGAGAGAATACTACCCAGCCATATTCTTTATGACCCAGCGTTAAATACATTTATTATTTTATCCCTTTCCGTATCCATTTTACCCATTTCAAAACGGGTACAGCGTTTAGTCGATACCATGTTTTATGGCGGTTGGTATGACTATCGTTCCGCAATTTTACAGATAACGAGCAATTTAGAACAAATTACAGACCTGCGAGAGTTAGCCTCCGTCGTCGCTGAAAGATTGACCAGTACATTAAGGATAGAAGATGCGTGTATCTTTTTAAGTGACATCGAGGGTGATTTTTCGGTAGTCGAAGTAGCCCCCAAGAATAAACTTTTAGAAAAGGCAGCAGAGAAAAACCTGATCCTGCCGCGCAGCAGTTTGGAGTTTTTATTGAAAGTAGGCGGAGAAGAAAAAACCTCCCTTGCAGAAGCATTGCGAGCTGCTCAAATTTCCCCAGAAGAATACCAGTTACTCAACACGGAACAAGAACATCTTTGGGTACCCATTATTGGGCATGGGCAAATAAAAGGGTTGTTGGCTTTAGGTCAAAAATATGGCGGTGATGTCTTCAGTGCCGAAGATTTGGATATACTGCGGGTGGTGGCTCGTACTCTAGGCCCAATTATTGAGAATATTCACCTGCTTAATCAATTACGAAAATATGCAAGCGAACTTGAAAAGCGAGTGGAAGAGCGGACTGCACAATTATATGATGCGAAAGAACGGGTAGAGGCGATCCTGCGCAGTGTTGGGGATGGTGTAGTTGTCACAAATCTCGATGGAGTAATTGAGACGGTCAACGACACAATGCTGAGTCAATCATCCTACACAATGGAAGAACTCGTAGGATTAAATTATCTGGAATGGTTGGGTCATTATAATGATGAGGAAATCATTCAATCGATTAAGAATGATTTACAAAAGGGATTGATCTGGACAGGCGAGTTGATTCATGCCCGAAAAAATGGAAAACAATATGATATCTCGCTTACGATTGCTCCGGTGCGTGACCAAAAAGGGAATATCATTAATTTTGTAGCAACTCAGCGGGATATTACATACCGGAAAGAGCTCGACCGTATCAAGGATATTTTTGTTGCCGATGTTTCCCACGAACTACGCACACCAACGACCAATATCACCCTTTACTTGGAATTGTTAGAAGGGGCAAATGACTCCAAACGTGCTGAATATCTGCGGGTCCTAAAAGAACAAACGTTATTGTTACGCCGTTTAGTGGAGGATATCCTTGATCTTTCACGATTGGCAATTGGGAAAACGAAAAAGATTGAATTTACCCCGGTTGATTTGAACTTAATTATCGAACAATCCATAACTGCTTACATTCCCTCTGCAGCCATGAAAGGGATCGATTTGCAATTTGAGAAAAATCCGGGTTTACCCTTTGTACGCGGAGAAACGAACCAAATTTCGAGGGTGGTTAATAATCTCATTGGTAATGCAATCAATTACACTAACCAGGGTTTTATTCGCATTCGGGCATTTCAACTAGATCGTTGGGTTTGTTTTGAAGTAAAAGATAGCGGGATAGGTATCGCTGAAGAGGATTTACCGCATATATTTGAACGTTTTTATCGCGGCCAACAGGTTCGCCAAACCAAAAAGCATGGTACCGGATTAGGCTTGGCGATTGTCAATGAAATCGTGGATGTTCATGGCGGACGAATAGAAGTGGAGAGTCAAGAAAACCAAGGTAGTACCTTTCGAGTTTATTTGCCTATCTGGGAAGCTTGATCGGTGATAGAGGAGCAGCAGTGGTTTATCAGATTTATACGGTCTCGGATGCATCGGGCGCGACAGCAGAAAGGGTAGTACAGGCGGCGTTATTGCAATTTGATGCGGAAGGTGTCTCGATTATCCGCATTGGCGAGGTACGTACCAAATCCCAGGTCCATGAGATTGTACAACGGGCAGCAAAAACGAATGGGTTAATCGTGCATACTTTGGTTTCGGAAGAGCTACGGCATGCCATGTTGACAGAGGGCAGGGCGGTCAATGTCCCGACCATTGATTTAATGGGACCTCTTTTGGCTCGACTGACCGATATGTTTTCACTGAAACCGAAAGGCGTTCCGGGAGGATTGCATCCATTTGACCGTAGCTATTTACAGCGGATTGATGCCATTGATTATACCGTCCGACATGATGATGGGAAAAACCCCCACGAATTAAACAAAGCTGAAATTGTATTGGTGGGTGTATCTCGAACCTCAAAAACCCCTTTGAGTATTTACCTGGCTTACCGGGGTTGGAAGGTGGCAAATGTCCCCATTGCCTTAGGGGTTGAGCCGCCAAAAGAGCTTTTTCAGTTACCTAAAAGGCGAGTAGTTGGCTTGGTGATCCGCCCAGAACGGTTAGCCGAGTTGAGACGGGCGCGGGCAGAACATATTGGCACCGTGCCAGAAGGGTATGCTGATTTAGAATATGTCAAAAAAGAAATGATTTATGCGTATCAAATCTTTGAACGGCGGAAAGATTGGCCCCTTGTGGATGTAACTGTGAAACCAATTGAAGAGACAGCATCAGAGATTGTCATGTTGTTAGGAAAATCTCTATACCGCGATGAGATCACATCCTAACTTATTTCACCAACGTTCCCAATGAACAGTTTCTATAAAGGATCGACGACCTCCTTTAATTGGCGGCGTTGTCAATACACTTGCATCCAGAGGATATCCGAAGGAAATGGCGATATTGAGATGTAAATCTTCAGGGAAACCCAATAGTTTCCTTGCTTCTTCGGGTTGATAAATGGTCGCTAAACAGGAACCAACCCCTAGCGACCAGGCTGCCAATTGCATATAAGCAGCTGCTTGACCGGCATCGAACATAATCGAGAAACGGATAGCTGGATCAACAGTCAAGATTGCAACAGCAAAAGCAGCACCAGCCAGATGTCCAGCCCACTCGCCCAATTGCGCCATTTTAGCCAGGGTTTCTTTATTGCGGATAGCAATAAAATGCCAGGGCTGAGTGTTTTTAGAGGATTGCGCTCGCCGTCCGGCGTTCAAAATTGCCATCATGATATCATCTGGTAGCGGTTCGTCCTTGAACTTTCGGACAGCTCGTTTGAACTTAATTGCATCTAACACGTCCATAGCTATTCCTTTGGTTTTGGTTATTGATTAATTTCTAAATCAAATACACCGAATAATTTTTGCTGGTCAACATTTTTATGGAATAAATCCAGATACATTTGCAGTTTATGTGGTTGTCCTAAGCGGGTTTTTCCAAGGATCTTTTCCAAACTCTCTATTGTTTCCATAGTGTTTGAGGGCACCAGTAATATTGGCACACCCAGATCTTCAGCCTGGCGTACAATGAGAGGGCTGGGGTGAAGATTGCCGGTCAAAATCAAGCAGGTCGTGGATGTTTCCAGGGCAGCGAGCTGGATATCGGTTCGATCACCACCAGTAATAACGGCTTTGTTGCTTTGCTTACGAAAACGACTTAAGGCAGCTTCAGCGGTCATTGCTCCAATGGTAAGGTTTTCAATCGTCGCGTTTGGATTGGTAATTTTTGTAAGGACTTGCGGGTGGAGCATCTCGATAACCTCAATCACGGTCAGCGCAGCCAGACGATTATCTTCGGGGATGGCAGCAATCACTTTCACGCCCATTTCTTCCAATTGGGCTGAGCGATTTTCCTTTATCAATCCATAGACCTCTAGGGGAATGCGATTGATAATCACCCCTTTCAATTGTCCTCCCAGCAAAGATTTTGCAAAGAGGGCTGTGTCAAATAATTTTAACTCGTCTTGAAAATGAATCACCAATAAGCCACAGCATCCAAAGGAAGACACATACTGGCTGGCAGAAATGCCTAGTGAATGCCCTTCTTGAAAAGTTGCTCCTCCCTCGATCAATAATATATCTAACTTATCTGCAAGGCTGTTTAACAAGGTCTTCAGGCGGTTCGGGAATTCCGAGCGGTAATGTTCGTTGAAAAGGTCACGATATTTATCCGGGGTTACAAAAATTCCGTTTTGGTCAAATTGGGTCTTTATGCTAGGTAAAGCACTTTGCACAAAAAGGGTATCTTCATCTATCCATTGATTTCCAGAGCGGATGGCAGAGAAAAAAATCGGTTTAAAATAACCCACGCGATATCCTTGTTCAATTAATTCTTTTCCAATCGCTAATGCTAATGCGGTTTTGCCGGAAAAGGGATCGGATGAGAAAATAAAAATTGGTTTCATGTTTCGCTCCTTTTAAGCAGAATTCCTTCTCACACTAACCCAGGATAATGCGCATATCCAACGCCAAGACACCCTGACCAGAAGGATATACCATTAATGGATTGATATCCATCTCAGCGATTTCGGGGAAATCGAGCACGAGTTGATTGACGCGCAGTAATGTATCGATGATCGCTTCTTTATCGAGCGGCGGTTTTCCACGAAGCCCATCCAAAATTGAATGAGCGCGGATTTCTTGGATCATTTCTATTGCATCCACACGGTCGATAGGGGCAATTCGAAAACTTACATCTTTGATCGCCTCTACAAATACACCACCCAATCCAAAGGTTAATAATGGTCCAAATTGAGGATCACGGTTCATTCCAATCAGTACTTCACTCCCACCAGGCGCAGCCATTTTTTGAACCAGACAACCCCATATACGCGCATCGGGCAGGTATCTTTGGGCTCGATACGTGATCAATTCAAACGCATCAATGACTTCACTGGGAGAATTGAGATTAATTTTTACCCCACCCATATCGGTCTTGTGGAGGATGTCAGGTGAAGCAATTTTCAATACAACAGGAAATCCAAATTGCTGAGCATACTCCACGGCTTCTTGCGAAGTTGTCGCCAGATGACTTAAAGGTGTTTTTATCCCATAGGTTTGGGCAATCAGCTGACTTTCGCTTTCAGTAATGGCGGTACGATTTTCCTTGCGAATGTTTTCAAAGAGTTGCCTTACTGGTTTGTTGTCGATCTGTAACTCATATGCTTCGGATTGGTGTGTCTGGTGAAGGATCGCATACGATTTTGCCATTGCTTTGAAAGCCAGTGCGGCTCGTTCAGGGAAGGGGTAGTTAGGGATATGGTACTGATTCAATATTTCAATGCCAGGTTTCACTTTTGCTTCACCCATAAAACAAGCCAGGATTGGTTTAGTAGATTTCAATCCAATATTGCCAATGACATGGGCGGTTTGTTCAATTTCTGTCATCGCTTGCGGGGTCAGGATGACTAATAACCCATTTACATTACTATCTTTGCTCACAATTTCTAAAGCAACGCGAAACCTCTCCGCTAAGGCATCTCCCAATACATCGACAGGATTGGCTGCGCTGGCTGCATCAGGGAGCACGTGCTCAAGCTTTTGGATAGTGTCTACTTGTAGTCTTGCGATTGTCAATCCAGCACGCTCCAGCGCGTCGGTTGCTAAAATGCCAGGGCCACCAGCATTGGTAATAATGGCGATTGATTTTCCGACTAACGGTGGTTGATAGGCAATCGCTAACGCCATATCAAATAAATCCTGCATGGAATCGGCGCGTAAGATGCCAGCCTGTTCAAAAGCTGCCTGATAGGCTTGTTCCGACCCGGCTAGAGAACCGGTGTGCGAGGCAACTGCCCGGGATCCAGATTGAGTAATACCGGATTTTATAGCAATAATAGGTTTTACTTTAGAAACATTCTTACTAACGCGAATAAACTCTTGCCCATTGGGCAATCCTTCGGTGTAAATCATGATCACCCGGCTGGCGGGGTCATCTTGTAAATATTGCAGTAGCTCGATTTCGGAGATATCGGCTTTATTCCCTAGACTGATAAATTTGGCTAGCCCCAATTGACCCGCCATAGCGATATCAAGGACAGCTGTACCCAGAGCCCCGGATTGACTGATAAACGTCATTGGTCCCCCTGGTGGCATACCAGCAGCAAAGGAAGCATTGAGTGGTGTTTGGGTATCAATAATGCCCAAACAGTTTGGACCAATCAAGCGGATATGGTATTGATGTGCGATGGAGATCAACTCTTGTTCCCGCTCAAAACCCTCCTTACCAGCCTCCCGAAAGCCGGCACTAATTACAATTGCGGCAGGGATTTTCTTTTCCCCACATTGTTTCATTGCCGCAGGAACCAGGGTGTACGGGATGACAATCACGGCTAAATCAATTTGATCAGGTACATCTAAAACAGAGGGATAGCACTTCAACCCTAAAATCTCGGTGGTAGATAAATTAATTGGAAATATTTTTCCTTTGTAACCACCTTTAAGTAGATTACGAACCACAGCGTATCCTAATTTTTCAGGATTCGCTGATGCTCCAATAACCGCAACAGCGGAAGGGTGGAAAAATTCGGATAACATTCCTGTCATTTGTTTTGAATGTAGATGAGGACGATGGTTTTGTGATCGGTCGGATTTAAACTGATTGTAATGGTAGCA
This sequence comes from Anaerolineales bacterium, assembly GCA_034436035.1. Lineage (GTDB taxonomy): Bacteria > Chloroflexota > Anaerolineae > Anaerolineales > UBA4823 > UBA4823. The sequence goes on along the minus strand of DAOTVW010000280.1, from coordinate 634 downwards.
ATGCGACTATCCTTCGTATAGGTAAGCACATCGGCGATTTCTGTTTCTGTTGAATCTTTAGCGACAAACGACCATCCCAGATCAGGCATTTTTGTCTTATAGAAATTAAGGACGTCTTTGAGTGATGTTGAAGTCATAAATGAAATCGTATCGTTGGTTTCAACTAAATTCTCTCGTTCGCCTTCGAAGGGAGGAATATCATTTGGGGGAGAATTTAATGAGTTGGGAATTTGAGTCAGGAGTGCTTGGGCAGTAGATTGTAAAACAGGCCCCTCACTGGTGGCAAAGGACTGTAAAGTCGCCTGAAGGGCGGGACCTTGATCGGTTATGGCGGCTTCGATCGTTGGAACGATGGGATTCGCGCTAGCTTTCGTTGCCAAGGCTTGTGCGGTTTCAACGATATTTCCACTCTGAACTTCGGTTACTAGCGCTTTCGCAGTAGCGAGGTATTCTTGGTTACCGGCTAGATTTTCTGCGGTTGTTTTCATTTGGCTTAATTCTTGCTGTAACCCGCCGAAAAAACTGCAGGACAAGGTGAGCGCAATTAAGGCGCTCACCAGGATTATCAAAGATAAATGACGTTTTTGGTTCATAACACTCCTGACTCACCGATAAAAACTCTAGATTAACTTTT
>DAOTVW010000279.1:0-8468 GCA_034436035.1 Anaerolineales bacterium | reverse complement strand
CAATTTTATTGTGTGGGCCTAATGGATGGCATAAAGGTGGCACTTCATCTGCTACCAGGGTCGAAGTCATGGCGCGCCCTGCCAGATATTTATACGCTTCTGGCAACTCTTCGACCTTATAGGTACGGTCGTTCATGTTTACACGTACAAGAAACATTTTTCCCTCCCGCAGTCAAGTAATTTTATTTGTGGATATGAGATGGATTTATTTTAGGTGAAATTTGGCGCTGCACCTCCTCAATTAAAAGTATTCACTTGTTTTTTTCTTTATTTAGCCGTTGCGATGCAAGGGTATTATGCGATGAAACTGAAATGATACTTCATTTATTATACTCCCATTTTCTGCGAGAGAAGTAATTTATTCCGCATATTTATTTTCATCATCGGTAAAAATATGGGAAATCCTCAATATATTTGGATAATTATTGTCCAATAATTGAGATCATTTCGATTATAATAGTGGATGTCGCTAGGTATTGTATGGAGTTTCACCTTTTGGCATTGTACATGTACCTAGTAGAATGGCAAAAAATTAACCTGACCTTCATTACATAGAGAGAATTTATCGCTCATGAAACCAGTGATTAGTCGCCGCGAATTTATCAAATTAAGCATGGCAAGTTTGCTCACGCTTTCTACAGGGTCTCTCAGACGTTTTACCCCAAAAGTACAAGCGGCTGAGCAACCTATTTTACTTGGCAGAACGGTGTCCTCCCTGCGCTATTATGATCAACCATCAATCCAAGCCAATGAATTGGGCTATTACAATACGGATACCGTCATAAACATTTACGAAACACGGATGGGGGATCCTTTGCCCAAGAATAACCCGCTTTGGTTGCGAACGGATCAAGGTTGGGTTCATTCTGCAGCGGTTCAATTCGTACAAAATCAGCCTGCAAAACCCATCTTCGATATCCCTAGCCAGGGTTTTTTAGGTGAGGTGTGTGTTCCTTTCACCCAATCTTGGATCAACAACAAAGGGAATTTGAAAAGGGGTTATCGTTATTATTATGGAACTACCCATTGGGTGAACTTAGCGACCACGGATTCGTTTGGCAACCCCTGGTATCAGATTGTTGATGATTTGTTTGGTGGTTTTTATTATGTCGACGCTACCCACATCCGTCAGGTAAGCGCAGAAGAAGTTACCCCGATTCACTCGGACATTCAGGATAAATGGATTCGAGTTAATTTAGCGGATCAAAAATTATACGCATACGAGAATGGACGCGTGATCTTTACCGCTCGCTGCTCGACAGGGACATTTGCGGGGGATACACCTACAGGAGAATTCCGAGTTGAGCGTAAGCAGCCTTCCAGACATATGGCAGCGGATGAAGAGCATGGCAACGGTTTTGATTTACCAGGCGTGCCTTGGGTATCGTTTATCTCTTGGACTGGGGTGTCATTACACGGCACCTATTGGCATAATGATTATGGCGTACCGCGCAGTCATGGCTGCATCAACCTTACCCCCGCTGCAGCAAAATGGATCTACCGATGGACCACTCCCAATGTACCCATTGAATCCAACTATGTCGAAGCGAAAGATGGTACCCGGGTAGTGATTGAATGAATTGATTCAAGCGATTTTTTGGCGCCAGTGGGTAAAAATATCTTGTATTCGGTTGGTCTCCCACGCCCGTAAAAACGCTTGCACTACCAGTGGATCAAAATGGCTGGCACTGCAATGGATGATTTCCTGATGGGCTTCTTCGAGCGTGCGCCCTTTACGATAGGGGCGGTCAATCGTCATGGCATCAAAGCTATCGGCTACTGCCACGATACGCGCCCCCAATGGGATAGCGTTTTCTTTTAGATGATCTGGATATCCACTGCCATCCCATTTCTCATGATGATGACGGATAATGGGTGCAGCTGGGGCAAGATAAGGAATATCCTTGATCATCTCTGCGCCAGTTATGGGATGGCGCATCATTAAATCCCATTCTTGCGGGGTTAGGGGGGTTGGTTTAAGTAGTACATCATCTTGAATGACGATTTTTCCGATATCATGGAGGATCGAACCAAAGCGAATCTGTTCCAGGGCTCGTCCTTGAATCCCGATTTGATGGGCAAGTTCCTGGGCGTATGCGGTAACTCGTTCGACGTGACCGCGGGTGTATGGATCGCGCACATCAATGGCATTCGCCAGCGCTGTCAGGCTGGCTTCATATGCTTGGTGCAATTGAGCAACTTTGATTTCCTGCGCTCTGGTTAATCTTGCACGGACAGCAGTTAATAACTCTTCCTTATTTATTGGTTTTATCAGATAATCTTCTGCGCCTAAATTTTTTCCTATCAAAATATCTTCTTTTTCGCCGCGAGCGGTGAGGATGAGAAATGGGATCGTCACCCAGTCGGAGCGTGCTCGTACTGCATGTAAAAATTCATACCCATCCATTTCTGGCATAGAGATATCGGAGAGGATAAGATCAGGGGTGAAAGTGGTCATCTCTTCGAGGGCCTCTTTTCCATTTGAGGCACATAACACTTGATAGCCATCATAGGCTAGCATGTCACGCAGACCATCGCGTAAGACCAGATTATCTTCTACTATTAAAATTGTTTCACCACTCATTTTGCATTGTTCCCTTTATTGTTTCAGGATATGGAAGGATTAGCGGCCGGCAAACCACCAGCAGGGGTAGCACTGCGCACTGCTCTCAAAATCGCGCGGCCAAAAACCTCAGCAGCGTATGCGCCAATTAAGTTTACATCCGCTTTCTTTTCGCCAGTAGCGATTGCAAAGATAGTATCTCCATCTAACATCGTATGGGCTGGCCGGATGGTGCGAGCGATACCATCTTGAGCCATTTGGGCAACTTTGGTAGTCTGTTCTTTATTTAATCGTGCGTTGGTGATGACGCAACCGATAACGGTATGACCACGCATAGCGAAACTAAGGATAGTTCGTCCGACAAAACCTTTCATGACTTCCATTGTATTGGCAAAATAACCTGCCTCGCCAATGCGCAATAGCCCTTTTTGAAGGCTGCGCGCGCCAGCAATGATTTGTCCATTTTGCGGGTCAATGACATCTCCAAAGGCATTAACAGCGACAATGGCGCTCACGATTAACCCACCCCCAAGATCGAAAGCGTTCCAGCCTAGCCCGCTTTTCATTGCTTGATGAATCCCGAGAATTTTACCGACCGACGCGCCACATCCTGCCCCTACATTTCCCTCTGCCGGTGGTTCATCTGAGGCATTGAGGCAGGCTTGATATCCCATTTGTGCATCAGGGCGGATTTTTGCGTCTCCGATGTCGAGATCGAACAAAATGGCTGCGGGGACGATTGGAACCTTTGCAACACCAGTGTCGAAGCCGACTCCTTTTTCTTCCAGATACCGTACAACCCCGCTGGCAGTGTCTAGTCCAAAAGCAGAACCACCTGATAACACAATGGCATGCACTTCCTGAACTAAGTGGACTGGTTGTAATGCATCAGTTTCTCGGGTGCCGGGAGCGCCTCCGCGTTGATCCACACCACCAACTGCCCCGTGCTCACAAAGAATGACCGTACATCCAGTTAATGCTTCTTCATTTTGGGCATTGCCAATGCGAATACCCCGAATGGATGTGGGAGAAAGAATTGCTGGCATTTTCACCTCTTTGTATGGGCAAATATACTTTAGTTTACCATAACACCGAACCATTCGTAGTGTTGTGTTGACAGATTACACCAACGCGGTATAATTTTCACGCCTGGCCCGTTAGCTCAACCCGGTAGAGCAGCTGACTCTTAATCAGTTGGTTGCAGGTTCGAGTCCTGCACGGGTCATTTTTTTATGGGGGGAAATCCATCCAGGTATACCAATAGATATATTCAAGAGTTTATATCATCCAATCCGTTAGTTTGAAATCAAGACTAAATGGATTCACAAACCGGACTCCTTCTATTTCAGTACCAGCATGGAAGTCTTCGCTAAAAATAATTGGGGTTTGATTTAGCAAGGCCGTTGCCCATATCTGAGCGTCCCAGTAATTAAGTTGGTAATCTCGGACACCGCGAACCGCTTCAAGCACGACCATTCCGGTTAAATCGAGAACAAACCAGGAATGGAGATAGTTTTTTATTCGGTCGTAGGCTTCTTTTGAGCTCAAAGGCAAGGCTATTTTACGAGTTATAGCAACATAAAACTCAGCGAGGACCTGTGTGCTGATTAAACCTAACCCGCTCATCGCTAAAGCATCCAATATTTGCATTGCCTTTTGCTGCTTCTCTGGTTCAGAACGATCGTAGGCATAGACCAGCACATTGGTATCCACAAATATCTTATCGTTCATGGAGTTCCTCACGCTTCCAGCTTCGTTTTCCTGGGGCAGAACCTTTTTCCATAAGTTGAGCGATAAAAGCTAGCTCTTCCTGCCAGGCACGCTGATCTCGTGGAAAGGGCATTAATCCTTCTCGACGATCTAACGCCTGGCGGATCAATTCTGCCTCGCTCATTCCAGTTTCTCGCATCAAATGCTTGAGCAACAGCTCATGGCGAGGTTCGATGTAAATTTGTTTACGCACCTTTTTTGCCATGATATGTCTCCTTAAATATTATACATCATGTTATACATTATTATATCAGATGTCAATTTATTGATTGCGAGTGTTGAAAAAAACAAGTTCATAATGGACAAAACCCTCAGACTTTCGTATAAGGCATGTAGTCGAAGATAACGACCAAAGGCAAACCAATCTGCCGCAGGAATTTGAGATGGAAAAAATAATAAAACCTGACAGGTCTCCGCAGCAGTCTTGCGTACCGGGTTTTATATCCCTGCAAGCGAGTCGGTTTGTGCAGGCTCTTGGTAAGACCTGTCAGGTTTGAACTAGGTTGCATAGGCCCTGGTGGCACTCTAAATATTAAAACCTGACAGGTCTCCGCAGCAGTCTTGCCTACCGGGTTTCATATCCCTGCAGGCGAGTCTGACTGAGTAGGCTCTGGTAAGACCTATCAGGTTTGAACTAGGTAGCGCAGGCTCTGGTGACAATCAATAAATAATAAAACCTGACAGGTCTCCGCAAAAGTCTTGCATACCGAGTTTCATATCCCTTCAGGCGAGTCGGTTTGCGTAGGCTCTTGGTAAGACCTGTCAGGTTTGAACTAGGTTGCGTAGGCTCTGGTAAGACCTGTCAGGTTTGAACTCCAGGTTTGAACTCGTTGATTTACTGTAGTCGCTGCCTTGCTCCACCGTACTACTCGGTCGTTGCTGATGGCTGGAAAAGTCTTGTCCGCGGTTGGTTTCAAAAAATAAAAAGTCTCCCAGCTATAATCAAGGGAGATTTGTCGATGGGAATCGGAGGAGGCATCAATGGTGGAAATTCAGGCTACATTGGAGTTTTTACAATAGTAGATTATTTTTCAACACTCTCGTTATTATTTTCGAGCAATTGCTTGGGTTGTCACTGTGACCCCCTATAGGAATGACAGCTGGCTAAAAAGTAGATTGCTTCGGTCGCGAAGAGCGCTCCCTCGAAATGACAGAATATAGACAGGTTTTACAAGATAAACAAAAATAATTTACATGAAGTGATATGTCTGTGCGGAATATACACAGATCGCAACTCATAAGCTGCTTATGTTAATACCCACCACTACAAGTTGTGCTGGCAATTTGCTATCACACCCAAAGCCTATGATAATGTCATTTCACCTTCGAGTGCCGCCTTCTGGAGATGTGTCGTAAGTAGAGGAACGGGCTTTCACCATTTCCAATCTGACTTTTACATCAATGAAGGATGATTTCCCAATGAGTGAAAAAACCAATCCTGTATCCTTTAATAATTTGTGCAGCAGTTTTATCCTGAACCATTGGGAAAATAAAAGGCTATCCTTTTCCCCGTGGATAGCCTTTTCAAAACAGAGGATATCGATATTATTTAGTCGAGATTGAGATTTTCTTCGCCTTTGCCGCCTCTGCTTTCGGCAAAGTCAATCGCAAAACACCGTTACTGTAATTGGCTTCAATCTTATCTTGGTTGATTTCGTTGGATAAGCGAAAACTACGTTGGTAGTCTCCTACTTCATATTCCTGCAGTGCCAGGGCATATCCTTCTGGGGCATGGGGTTCAACCAGGGCGTGCACGGTTAAGACATTCTTTTCCAGTGTAATATCAATGTCATCTTTGTTCGCGCCAGGGATATCCATCACCAACACTAACGCGTCTTTTGTTTCGTAAATATCCGTGCGTGGTAAAAAGGTACGGCGGTCACGGGTTAATTCAGTGCCCTCTTCCAAGGTCACTTCTTGCTTGTCTGCATCGAGGACTTTTTCACTGTCGGTCATATCTAACCTCCTTGTTATTTCGCAACAACTTTAATTTTCTTCGGTTTGTCTTCTTCTTTGCGGGGCAGGGAAATTTGTAAGACGCCATCGCGGAAAGTAGCTTCTACTTTATTCGCGTCTACCGCAAAGGGTAATTGAATCGAACGGGCGAATTTGCCACAGCCACGTTCTTGACGATGATAGCGAGCTTCGCTATCAATTTGCTCAGCCGGTCGTTCGCCGCTGATGGTCAACATTTCATTAACGACATTGATATCGATATTTTCGGGTTTGATCCCAGGAACTTCACTGGTAACAATCAAGCCTCCCTCGTTTACCCACAGGTTCACGGCTGGGAAAGAAGGAGCAATTTCATAACGAGTAGGGTAAACGGTGTTAAACAGGCGATTCATTTCGCGTTGTAATCGTTCCATTTCTTGCCACATCGTCGGCATTCGATATCTTCGGTACATCATATTTTCTACCTCCTCTATCAAGAATTTTCTTTTTGTAAATATTAGGATAACTGTATATGATTAATCAATGCATTTCATAAGAAAAATATATAACTTCCCCCTACACCATCCTAAGAAATAGTGTACAATCAGCTCTCTAAGGTTTTGTTAACAAATTTCTGGTATATTCACCTAAGAGAGGAAAAAGAAAAGCTATGCAATTTCGGGATTATTATCAAATTTTAGGTGTGAATAAAGATGCCAGTGAAGCGGAAATAAAGAAAGCATATCGTAAGCTCGCTCGAAAATATCACCCGGATGTCAATCCAGGGGATAAAAGTGCAGAGGAAAAATTCAAAGAAATCAATGAGGCTTACGAGGTGCTCTCAGATCCAGAAAAAAGGCAAAAATACGATCGCTTTGGGGCACAATGGCGGCAATATGAACGCAGCGGTGGACGACCGGAGGATTTCGACTGGTCTCAATGGTCAGCCCGTCCCGGCGGTGGTGGCACCTATACGCGCACAGTCTCTCCAGAAGAATTCGAGCAAATGTTTGGGGGCGGTTTAGGTGGTTTTTCGGATTTCTTCGAAACCTTATTTGGAGGGATGGGGAGGAGCGCAACGAGTCCCTTTGGACGCCAGTCCCGCCGCACAGCTGCAACTCGTCCGCGCGATATGGAATACCCGGTTCAAATATCACTGGAAGAAGCGTTTTATGGTACCACTCGTAGTTTGCAATTTGAAGATGGCCGGCGTATCGAAGCACGCATCCCCCCTGGCGTGCGGACTGGCTCGCGTGTCCGTTTAAGTGGGCAAGGCGCACCAACACCGAGCGGTGAGCGGGGTGACTTATATCTAAAAATCGAAGTAACCCCTCATCCTCGTTTCGAGCGAGATGGGGATGATCTGAAAACAACGGTGGATGTAGACTTGTATACTGCCGTATTGGGTGGCGTTGTGAATGTAAAAACCATTGATAAAACCGTGGAATTAACCATCCCACCCGAAACACCAAATGGAAAAGTCATTCGCCTGCGCGGGTTGGGGATGCCCAATGTGAAAGACCCTACTCAACGCGGTAATTTATACGTTACGGTGAATGTGACATTACCCAAAAATCTAACCAGCGAAGAAAAAAGATTGTTCGAGCAATTACGGCAGTTATACAAAGGACATTGATTTGGATAATCTCTAGCTACCTCACGGATTCCATTTCGTCAATAGGGCGGTTATGCAATCACTGCCGCCCAAGGAAAGCGCCGACCGCACGGAAAGATCAGGATAGAAAAAGGAATACCCCGCTTTTGAAAGCTTGATTAAAGCTCCGTGGGGTAGCTAATTTTTTTGTTATCGAAAAACCTGGATCGCTGGTATGGGTTGTAACTGCATGAATTGGGTTAACTCTGCCCGGCTTGGCAAGGAGGGCTGGGCACCAGCTTTTTGTACCGCAAGCGCTCCGGCAGCGTTACCCATCTGCATTGCTTCCAACATGGTTTTCCCTTCACTCAGTCCCACTGCAAATGCGCCTACAAACGCATCCCCGGCTGCCGTGGTATCGACAGCTTGCACGGGGTAAGAGTGTAAATGGATAATTTTCCCGTCTTCTGTAAAGAGCGCTCCTTGCTCTCCCAGTGTCACAATTATTCTACTTACCCCTTTATCGAGCAATTGACGAATACCAGCTTCGATATCCTGTTCCCTGGTCAAGGATGCCAGTTCACTTTGATTCGGAATTAAATAATC
>DAOTVW010000278.1:0-7113 GCA_034436035.1 Anaerolineales bacterium | reverse complement strand
AGCGTTACTTTGCGCTAACGCATGTGCTGATTAATTCTGATTTCTAATACCCCTTTTTCTTGTTTAACCGTGCGAGTAATAAGCGCGTCGGATAAACTTTGAACTATTTGATCGCCTGACGGACTATTTTGAAATGATATGGGTCACTAGGATAATAGTCTATAATGGTGCGCTGGGGAAAGGCATTCGCGACAAGTTCATCCATTTCTGTACCTAAAGAGCGGACGAAGATCCAGGGCGAATCCAGAAATGGTGAGCTTAGTTCAAGCAAAGACCCATATTCAGTCCAATTATGAGGGTGGACAATCACCAATGCGGGGGTAAATACCTGCGCTGTTTCGGTTTGGAAAGGACGCAAGCGTTGTGCGCTGACGCCATATAAACCTTTCATCCCATCTAATCGCATGGGGAGGTAAAATAAACCATTGAAAACGATCAATAAACTGAGCAAAGCGCTCACCGCCAACGGACGAATTTTCCGCCAACCGGTATAAGATATCCAACCTTGCTTTGGTGAGATCGGCCAGCCAGCCAAAAAGGCCGCTCCAGCTGCGCTCACCATACTGGCAGCAAACAGTCCTTCGTAGTAATAGCGCGGTCCAAATAAACTCGAGCCAATCCAATAGAAGAGATAGACGAAGATCAATGCCGGCAACACCAGCACCGATAACACAGAGCGCCAGTTCTTTTTCCAAATTATCGCCAGAATCCCAAAAGGAATGAGGATGTAGGAATATCCCCACCAACCAAACAGGTCGAATTTGCCGCGTTTTAAACTGAATTTTAAATTCACCCAAGCCATGTGGAGCGTGTGTCCTCCCTCGCTGCGTCCAAAACCTTGCCCAAAGCCGATTTTATCGTAAGACCACCATAGGGTATATGGGTTAAGGAATGGATCGCCGGTCACCATGAATTGCCACAGAAAATAAAGTGAGCTGACTGCTGCGGTTAGCAAGACAAAATAGACTAACTGCCAGCGCCGTGTTTTATCCCCTTTAAGGAATAACCATAACCCCTGAAAGACAAACGGTAAGGCTACACCGACGGCGGTGAGCGGACGCGTTAGGGCGAGCAAGCCTAAACTCAAGGCAGCGCAGGTGATTGGCAACCAGCGGGGAAGGCTTGCTTTTTCGCTTGGGTTATTTTCCAAAACCTGCCAGGCATCCATCCAAGACAATACAAACACGAGCGTCAGAAACAACCCGAGAGGGTGGGAGAGCAGAGACGCGGAATTCATCAAGAAAAAGGGCGAGGTGAGTGTCAGCAGCACTGTTACTAAGGCGACCGCTTCTCCGAATAGCCGTCTTGCCAGACAATAGAGAAGCCAGATTGCCATGCCCGCGAGGATTGGGTTGACCCAATCGCGCGCATTCAATAAAACACCAATGGCAAGCACGGCAGGCCATCCGGGAGGATACTTTCCAAAACGGAAACCGTGATAATCAATCACAAACGGGACGAGAAATTCCTTGGCATAAGGAGGTGAGGGCAGCATGATTTGCCCGCGTGCCATTACCCTTGCTTGCCACACATACGCCATTTCATCTTCAATGTGAGGGACATTTTCGAAAATTTTAGTAGCTACTAAATGGGAAACGTACACGGCACACAAACTAAACCCAATGGCAAGCAGGGTAGTCCAGCGTTGTTGTTGCAAAAATCTTTTCCAGGTCTGGGTGGGGATGCGGGTCATGTTTGTTGCGGTACAGCTCCAATGGATTGCAAAGTTTGTAATGCAATCGAATGTAAATGCCCGTTAGACGCAAGTATGCCAAGATTATGGATTAAGCTGCGTTCATTGAGGAAATGTAATGGCTTTCCGGTTAGGTCACTAATTCTCCCCCCCGCTTCTTCTATTATGATAGAGCCGGCAGCCTGATCCCAGATTTTTTCGCGGTAATTTGGTTGGGAAGGTGTCAATAACCGCATGAGGAGTTCCCCTTTGCCGGCTGCCAGCACGGCATACTTTGCTTGGCTATCCATGCTAATGGGTTGATGGTCCAATCCCATTTTTTGGGCGAATTCATCGATTTGCGTCACATTGGTATGCCCTGATTCAAAGGAGCGTAATAATCGTGCTTGCTGGGGATCGGTTATGCGGGAAACCTGCAGGCGTTCAAAACGGGTTGGGTTATCGAGCGCGCTGCTCCACGTGCCTTCACCCCGCACGGCGATAAAGATCGCCCCCGGACCGTTCTGATCTGCGTCGGCTTGAGGGTTGAGTTTGGGACACCCTAACACACCGATTTGTACTTGTTGATCGATGATTAACGCCAGCGCTATGGCATACTGATCGCCGCGGATGAAACCTTTGGTACCGTCAATTGGATCGAGCGTCCAATAGCGCGATTGCGGTATGCCTTTGCCATAGTCAATCCACTGGCAAATTTGTTGAGGGGTTGCGGTAGGTTCAACCTGCTGAACATATCGAACTATCTTATCGAGGGTATCTTGTGATTGCGGCAGGCGTAAGGCGGAGGCATCTTCTTCTGCCACGAGAATCTCATTGGGAAAGGTTTGGTTGAGCATGTAAGCCACGATGGCTTGGGAAGCGAAATCAGCCACAGTTACCGGGGAACGGTCTTCTTTGACCAAACTCGCAGTCACCAGGTCGCGTTGGATGGCAGCCACTAATTGCGATGCCTGTCTCACGGCATCGATGGCAAAGTGTATTTCAGGATTGCGGATATCTATCATAAGTCTCTTTCTATGGATTAGGGTAGCATGATTGCTTGTAAATCATAGGGCAGCGCCCCGCAAATTTTAACCGGGATGATCTCTCCTTGGGGTGCTTTGCCTTCGATAAGTACCAGCCCGTCAATTTCTGGGGCGTCGCGATAAGAACGTCCGATGCTGATTTGTTGGCGGGTTGGTTTTCCGTGTTGATCTTTCACTTCGGCTTGTCCTTCAACCAGCACAGGCAAAGTTTTCCCGATCCAGCTTTGGTTGATTTGGAGAGAGATGGATTGCTGTAAACTCATCAGGCGCTCCCAGCGTTCCTGCTTAAGTGCAGGTGGGATTGGATCACCCAAGGGTTCGCTGGCGGTACCAGGTTCAAAGGAAAATTGGAAGGCGCCCACTCGGTCAAACCGAATTTCTTCCATAAAATTCAAGAGCGTTTCAAATTCATCTTCAGTTTCGCCAGGATATCCTACGATGAATGTTGTGCGCAGGGCAAGATTGGGGATTTGTTGGCGCATTTTCTCAATGGTGCGGTAGACCCAGTCGATATTGGAGGGTCTTTGCATTCGTTTCAATACCTTTGGATGAGCATGTTGCAAGGGCATATCCAAATAGGGAAGGATTTGGGGATGGCTGGCAATGAGTTCGATTAACCGATCGGTCACATAACCTGGATAGGCATACATGATTCGTATCCAGGGTATGTTTGGCACTGCACTGGTGAGCGCTTCTAACAGCTGAGATAAACCGTCTTTCATCCCTAAATCAAAACCGTAGTCCGTGGTATCTTGGGCGATGAGGATAATCTCTTTGACGCCTTTCGCAGCCAGCTGACGCGCATCGGCAATAATGGCGGGGATCGGCCGGCTGATTGGCGCGCCTTTGATAAGCGGGATAGAGCAAAAAGCGCAGGGCCGCCGGCATCCATCGGCGATTTTAATATAGGCGCTGGCTCCTTGTATTGCACTGCGCGTCACCGTTGGGTTATCCGTTTCGGGAGCAGAGCTGGCGGGAAGGTGATATAGGGGTTGCGGTGCTTTTCCATTGCGCAATTTCTGGACGATTTGAACAATGTCCATCCAGCGCCGTGTTCCCAAGATTCCATCAAGACCGGGGACTTCTTTGGCAACCTGCTCACCAAAGCGCTGGGTTAGACACCCGGCAGCGATGAGGAGTTGCCCTTTGCGTTTCCGCGCGGCGAGTTGTGATAATGTCTGGATAGATTCCTGGCGCGCTGGGTCGATGAACCCGCATGTGTTGACAATCACAACTTGGGCTTTGTTTGGTTCGTCTATGGATGTATATCCGCTTAGATCCAGGAGTTGGCTCATGGAATCCGAATCGACGGTGTTTTTGGCGCAACCGAGTGAGATAATGTGGTAGGTATTGGTTTGGATCATGGTCGTTTATCCGCTTGGAGTGGGTGAGGGGCGCACGGTGGAAGTGGGACGCGGTGTAGCAGTGGGACGTTGCGTTAAGGTTGGACGGGGGGTCAAGCTCGGGCGCGGGGTTGCAGTTGGCGTTAATGTCACGGTTGAGGTAGGAGCAGCCACGCCTTCCAATGTGTAAATGCGCGTGATCACTTCTCCTACATTACCTAAAAGCCCCAAATCCTGTTGATTGTATACAATTTGCAATCCGCCAGCGTTGCCCGTTTGGATTTCAATTTGTTTCGTCCCGCTAAATTCGTACGCGCTGCCCGGTATCACCCGCCCGTCGAACTGTTTTTTTCCATCCACCAGCACTTTCATCCACGCTCTTTGCTTAACGGTGATGGTGAGATGGACTAAATTTGCGTCCATCGTTGCTACTGTCGTGGTGATCGGTGTGCCAGAAATGAGCGGTTGCGCTGCCGCATTCACCGCTTCCAGCGCGGACGTTTCTGTTGCAGTCGGAATCGTTTTCGTCGGGGTTTCTGCAAGTGGGGTGATGGGTTGTAATAAGATTTCTGCAATCGATAGCGCGGTTGGGGTGGATGGTACGCTCGCCCGCGTCTTTAAAACACTGGATAATCCCCAGATGAAAAAGGCTAAGATACCTAACCCGAGGACGGCAATCAAGATGAATTCCGTAGACCATAGCCAACTAAAGGAACGTAAATTACCGGAAGCGCTGACAATCAGGCGCTGACGCATGGGCTTTTTCGCCTGACGGCTTGCCAAACGAGCTTGCAGCGCTTCAGCATAGCGGAGCAAAATTGTATCGGCGTTGAAACCTAAAAAGCGGGCATACATCCCCAACATCCCTCGCCCTTGTACTGGGGAGGGTAAGGCATCAAAATCTCCGTTCTCCATCGCCTGGATGTGGCGGGCACGAATGTGGGTTTGCCTCTCCACATCTTCCAGGGATAGTCCAAGCTGCTGGCGAGCATTGGACAGGGAAGCGGCAATCTCGTCAAGAATTAGCTGCGCATTGTTTTCGCCCTCTGTATTTATTGGGAGGGCGGAATCCTGACTCTGGTCATTGTGGAGTTTCTGAGAGGGTGGGATGTCCTTCTCGTCGATCGAGGGATTGCCGGTATCCAGTTTTTTTAACAGGTCCTCCCCGTTCAAACCAAGTAACGCAGAATAGGCGCGGATAAACCCACGCGCCTGAAAAGGGGATGGCAGCTCATCCAACTTATTCTCTTCCAGTGCTTTCAAATATTGGATGCGAATATGTGTCTCGGCTGAAACTTGTTCCAGGCTGAGCTGGCGCGCTTCGCGTTGTCGTTTGAGGATGTCTCCGATTGTCTCGTCCATGCAAATAGATATGATAACCGAAAAAACGGAGCGAACCGTTCGATTTTCGGTCGCCCCGTCAGATTTTCATGCTGGTTTAATCTTTATCGTTTCGTTTGAGGAACCAACCCGCTATTCTTTTTCTGAGCCAGCTTCGCTTCCTTCGTTTTCAGGCTCCTCTTCACCTAGCTCAGGGACTTCTCCTTCGCGGTGTACGATTACTTTGACTTCCGGAACCAGGTCAATTGTCAAGCGTACCTTTACGGCATGGCTACCTAAAGTACGGATTGGCTGCGCGTCCAGCTGGCGCCGATCTGCTGCAAAACCAGTCTTTTCTTTAATCGCTTCGGCGATCATTTGGGAAGTGATAGAACCGTAAAGCTTACCCGTCTCACCGGCTTTAGCAGGAAACGTGAGCACCAGTTTGGAGAGTTTCTCTGCCACCCCACTCAATTCCTGGTTGAGGACAGCCCGGTTTGCCGCTGCTTTTTGGCGAATCTGCTCCACCTGTTTTAATGCACTGGATGTGGCTAAAACCGCCAACCCTTGCGGGATCAAGTAGTTGCGTCCATAGCCATCGGCGACCTTCTTCACATCCCCAGCTCTGCCTAATTTGTACACATCTTTGAGTAATAATACTTTCATTTTACAAGCCCTTGCTTTCTGGATAAGATCTGCAGATGCAGGCTTTGGCGAAGGGTACTACGCCAGAGCAGCGCAATTCTACCACAAAAATGGCGAAATGCATTTTCTTGGAAAGGAGCGTTATAATTTCTTTATGCCGAACAGCGCTCGCACTTTTCGATTACAAGCTTTGGTATTGCGTCACCTCGATTGGGGTGAAGCAGACCGCTTGATCACGTTGTTCAGCCGTGAAGAAGGGAAACGCCGCGCCGTTGCAAAAGGAGTGCGCAAGCTGCGTTCCCGTAAATCGGGCCATTTAGAGCCGTTTGCGCAGGTGAATTTGCTTTTAGCGCGTGGTAAGGACTTGCCTATCATCACCCAGGTGGAGACCATGGAATCATTCTCGGCATTGCGGGAGGATCTCCATCTTCTCGGTTATGCCTCCTACATTGTCGAGTTAGTGGACCGTTTTACTATTGAAGAGGAGCCAAATCCGGAGGTTTACCAATTAATCGTTCACACTTTCCAGCGCTTATCTCAAGGGGCAGAGGCCGATTTCGAAGCCCGTTATTTTGACCTGCAGTTCTTGAACGCGATGGGTTTTAAGCCTGAGTTAACAGAATGTGTGGTCTGCCGTGAAAAGATACAACCTGAGGATCAATATTTTTCGTTTGAATTAGGGGGTGTGGTTTGTCCACTATGCAGGCAAAAAGCGCCGACTGCGACTGCGATTTCGGTGGAAACCTTGAAATATTTACGCCATTTACAACGCAGTACCTATACCGAAGCGCGAAAGGCGCGTATTCCCGCAATATTGCTGGCAGAGATGGAAAGCATATTGCAACGCTATTATACCCATGTGTTGGAACGGCGGTTGAATACTCCCCAATTTATTCGTTCGATTAAAACATTAAACCAGCAGACTCAAAATTCGGATGGGGAACGAGATTAAAATGGTTACGCTGGCGGGGAAGCCAGCGTAACATTGAGGGGAGAATAAAGATGTTAGTTCCTGCTGATAATAGAGCTGCGTTTTACAATATCAGCAGGCAAGTATTTCTCTGGGGTGATGCGTAAAATAGCATCG
>DAOTVW010000277.1:0-12802 GCA_034436035.1 Anaerolineales bacterium | reverse complement strand
CACCAGCCTAAGCGCCAGATTTGCGGGGTGTCTTTACCACGAATGGTCTTGAGATAGACTTTCCATTCCTGATTGACCAGTTTGACATTCACTCCCAAGGTGTCCTTCCACATTTGCTGGATAGCTTCAGCGATCTTCTGGTGGCCAGAAGAGGTGTTGAACATGAGGGTGATATCTAATTTATCCGCTGTTAAACCTTTTTCGTCAAGGTAGGATTGTAGTTCAGCTTTGGCTTTCTCGGGATCAAATTTGACACCCAAATCAGGATATTTATCAATGGTAGGAGCTCCAGCTAAACCAGGACGAGCAAACCATTGGGCGGGTTCCTGATTACCTTTAGTGACGTTGTCAATCAAGCTCTGGCGGTCCACAGCCATAGACAGGGCACGGCGCACACGGACATCATCCACTACCGGAGCCTTGGTGTTGAATCCGTAATAGTAAGTGCAAAGGTCTGGGGCGATCTTCAATTGTGCTGAAAGGGTTGGATCCGCTTTAACTCGGTCTATATCCGCCAATGGAACAGCTGCAGAATCAAGGTTGCCGGCTTCATAATCAGCAAAAGCAGGAGCCTCGTCTAACATTGTCCAGGTGACTTCGTCAATTTTTGGTTGTGGAACAGAGTCGCTGCCAGGCCAGAAGGGATTCTTGACCAGGGTGATGTACGAATCATGCACCCACTCTTTGAGGGTGAAGGGACCATATCCCTGGAAGAAGCCGGTTTCTGTCCAGCGGTCTCCACGAGCTTCGGTGCAGTCATCGCCTTCGATGAGCCACTTGGGTTGGGCATGAGCGACCCACATACCAATGATATTCAGGTTATAAACTACCTGATCGACAAATGTTACCTCAAGGGTTTTGTCGTCAATGGCTTTCACACCGACAGTAGCGGGGTCTTCGCTCTTGCCGCTATTATAGTCGGCTGCACCTTTGATGGCGAATGTCAACACATACGCATAGTCGGATGCTGTTTTTGGTGAAAGGGTTCGCAGAATACCATAAGCAAAATCCTGTGCAGTAACCTTGCGAGGCTGTGGTGTTTCCTGGCAGTCCATGACCTGAGAAACCTGGGTGCCGTCATATTTGACCCAATAAACATCATCGCGCAAATGGAAGGTCACGGTTTGGGTACCATCATCGTTATTGACGACATCCCAAGAGGTTGCCATACCAGGTTCAATTAAAGTGGTCTCTTCATTCTGGCGCGTCAGACCAACCGTGGTCTCATCCACGATTTGCACCGATGAAGTATCGGTTGATAATGCTGGATCGATGGTGGGGATATCACCAGGTCCCATATTTAGATGCAGAACTTTTGGCCCTGCGGGTTTTGGCTCCGGAGTGGGAGTAATCACCACTACTTCAGGAGTTCCAGCTACAACCACGGTCTCGACAATTTTTTCGGGGGTAGCCGCCGGTTGTGGCTGGCAAGCTGCTAGTACCATACTAACAGAGACAAGTAAAGCAAACAAGATAAATAATTTGGAGCGCATAGTCCTTCTCCTCAAAAGGTAAGATTTGGTTTGATTGATTGACTGGTTATTTTAACCATTAACGAACAGGAATACAGTTCTTTTTGTTTTTTTGCAACCACCTCCTTTATTTCACGCAATTTTAACCCAATTCACCAGCGAAATGACAGGCAGCATAGTGGCCAGGCTGGATTTCTCGCCATTCCGGTTTCTCTAAACTACAGATCTCCTTGGCAAATTTGCAGCGCGTGCGGAAGCGACAGCCAGAGGGTGGATTGACAGGGGAAGGAACATCACCCTCCAAAATAATCCGCCTTCGGCGCTCTTCAATGGAAGGATCCGGAATGGGAACTGCTGAAAGCAATGCCTGGGTGTAGGGATGATAAGGGTTATCATAAAGCTCATTCCGTTCGGCTAATTCCACAATGACACCCAGGTACATCACTGCCACACGATTGCTGATATGACGCACCATCGACAAGTCATGGGCAATGAATAGATAAGTTAAGCCAAATTGGCCCTGTAAATCTTCTAATAAATTAACTACTTGGGCCTGGATAGAAACATCCAATGCCGAAATTGGTTCATCACAAACAATCAGATCTGGTTGCAAGGCAAGAGCGCGGGCAACCCCGATCCTTTGCCGTTGACCACCCGAAAATTCATGGGGGTAGCGATTGGCGAAGGCTGGGTTCAAACCAACCAGCTCAAGCAATTGCCCCACGCGCTCTTCGATTGCCTTTCCACTTTGCCGGGTATGGATCACTAACGGCTCACCGATAATTTCCCCTACAGTCATTCTGGGGTTTAAGCTGGCATACGGGTCTTGAAAAATCATCTGCATCCGTTTGCGCATTCGGCGCAATTCATTTCCCTTCAATGTAACCAGATCAACCCCATCAAAATAAACATGTCCGGCGGTAGGGCGATATAGTTGTAAAATCGTTCGTCCGGTAGTTGATTTTCCACAGCCGGATTCACCGACTAATCCCAGGGTCTCGCCGCGAATTATCTCGAATGAAATCCCATCCACTGCATGCACTGCACCAATTTGCTTACGGATGATTATCCCTTGGGTAATGGGGAAATACTTTACCAGATTATCAACTTTGAGTAAGACATTGTCATTGGTCATCACCGTTCACTCCCCGTTTCGGTATCCACCCAGCAGGCTAAATAATGGGAGGTATCAAATTTTTCTAGGGCGGGATTTTCTTTCCAGCACCGTTCTACGGCATATTTACAACGTGGTGCAAATGGGCAGTAATGGGGTTTTTCATATAACACCGGGGGTAACCCATCAATGGAGGTAAGCCGTTGACGATGTTTTCGATCAAGGCGCGGCAAACTTCCTAGTAATCCGATCGTGTAAGGATGCTGTGGATGAGTATACAGTTCTTTTACTGGGGCTTCCTCGATGATATAGCCACCATACATAACCGCCACTCGATCTGCCAGGCCGGCGATGATGCCCAGGTCATGGGTGATCCAAATCACCGACATCCCCACTTCATCGCGTAAGCGTTTTACCAATTCAACGATTTGGGCCTGAATTGTCACATCCAGCGCTGTGGTTGGTTCGTCTGCAATAAGAATATGAGGGTTGCAGGCGAGTGCCATGGCAATCATCACGCGCTGACGCATCCCACCAGAAAATTGATGAGGATAATCATTAATGCGATCTTTGGCTTTCGGTATACCCACCATGTCCAACAATTCCACCACCCGTTTAAGGGCTTCCTGGTGGCTCATCCCCATATGGATTTCCAATGGTTCAGAGACTTGCCTGCCAATGGTCAGGACAGGGTTGAACGAGGTCATGGGATCCTGGAAGATCATGCTGATCTGACCACCCCGAATTTGCCGGATCGCTTCATCACTCATGGTGATTAAATCTTGCCCCAAAAACAGGGCTTTGCCATTTGTGATCTTTCCGGGTGGCGAGGGAATCAGCCTGAGCATCGACAGCATTGTCACGCTTTTACCACAACCGCTTTCCCCCACTATCCCCAGCGTTTCCCCCTCATGTAAGTTGAACGACACTCCATTTACTGCATAAATCGTTCCATCGGATGTACGAAACTGAGTCTCAAGGTCTTGAACGTCAAGGAGAACTTCAGGCATTCATATTGTCCTTTATAGAATATTTCGTCCCTGCACACTTACCTTTATAAGGTAAGCAAATATTATTATACCTGATTTTTCTGATTTTCATACCACTTCTACAAAAATTTGGGAAGGTTTTTGGTGTTTTTGCCAGAATTTAATCTTGAGATATCGCACAAAAGAGCAAAGCAAACCAACCCCGACTTAGACAACTTATACCAGGCTGTATTGAACCATACACCAAATCGCCTTGGAATGGATTTTCTCCTTGCACAGGAGAGCTGTTCGCGCATATAATCTAACTAGCATGCCCATCTTCGATAACCAATCTATGGAATTCATCAGCCGTCACCCGGATCAAACCCGCCGGCTGGGTACGCGGCTTGGATTAATGCTCCAGGCAGGCGACCTGGTTTGCTTAGAAGGGGAATTAGGCAGTGGAAAGACTACCCTCGTACAAGGCATCGTCTCCGGTTGGGGCTCTCCGGATCTGGTAACCAGCCCCACTTTTGTTTTGGTGAATGTCTATCGTCACCCTAAAGGAGGGCGGTTTTTTCATGTAGACGCCTACCGTCTTTCCAACCCGGCCGAAGCAGAAGACCTCGATATCATGGGTATGCTTGAAAAAGCAGCCGTAGTGGTTGAATGGGCTGACCGCATCCGCCCTATCTTACCCACCCAATATTTGTGGGTCAAGATGCGCTGGGTGGATGAGGATCAGCGGGACATGCTTTTTCGAGCCTGCGGTGAACGCTATTTGTCGCTCTTATCCGAGCTACGCCGCCAAATTTACGGAGTAAGCTAATGCGCAGCAATCCTGCAACCATTCTCGCTGTGGATACTTCAACCCATTCGATCGGGATTGCACTGCTGGATCACGCCCAAGTCTACTGCGAGCACAGCTGGCAAAGCCCAGATTATCATACAGTGGAATTAGCGCCGATGGTCGATCAAGCTATTCGGCGCAGCGCTATCACGAAAGAGAGTATTGCGGCGATTTCGGTTGCGATTGGGCCGGGTTCTTTCACGGGATTACGGATCGGGCTGGCACTTGCAAAAGGGATGGCTCTCGCACTGCATATCCCCCTCATCGGCATTCCCACCTTAGACATATTGGCTGCCAGTCAACCAAAACAAGAATCGCCCATAATATGTCTTCTCAGGGCAGGGCGCGGCCGTCTGGTAATGCGCGAATATCACCTGAAAGATGAAGATTGGGTTGCTGCCAACGATTACAAAGTGCTTACTCCCCAAGAACTCGCCCAACAAATTCAAGAACCCGCGTGGGTGTGTGGTGAGCTCTATTCCGAAGAACGAGCTTTACTTGCTGAAAACGCCCTGATTAAACTCGCCAGCCCCTTGCAATGTGTGCGACGCCCCGCCCAACTAGCCGAACTAGGCTGGAAACGCTGGCAGAAAGGGCTGACCGATGATGTGATGAGCTTGACACCCATTTATATCCATTATAATGAGCCAATATCCATCTAACATGATTACATTGCCTACCGATTTAACGCTCACCATCCGTCCCATGCTGTTAGAAGATTTGCCAGCGGTGCAAGAAATTGACCGGTTATCTTTTTCACTGCCCTGGCCGGCCAGCTCCTTCCGCTACGAACTCTTAGAAAACGAACATTCGCAGCTATGGGTTGCCGAAGTGCAGTATCCCGGTGGACAGAAAACTGTCGTTGGCGCTATTGTCGTCTGGCTGGTAGTGGATGAAGCCCATATTGCTACCCTGGCGGTGCACCCCGATTACCGCCAAATGGGCATCGGGAAACGCCTGTTGATAACCGCCCTGAGAGGCGCACTTCAGGAGGGCATGCAAGTTGCCACACTCGAAGTTCGCGCAGGCAATCGGGTTGCGCAAACGCTTTATCAGCAGTTCGGTTTCGAGGTGGTTGGAGAACGGCACGGCTATTATCAAGATAATCACGAAGATGCCCTCATCATGACATTGGCGCGTATTGACGAAAAAACATTGTCCAAACTGGAACAAGAAATGCAAAAAGATTAAACACAGGAGGTAGATATTGTCTGTCCAGGAAGAACTCAAACATATTGCTGAAGAAGTGGCACAATGCGAATTGTGTGAATTGCACTTTTCGCGCAAACACGCGGTGCCAGGCGAAGGTCCTGCCAATGCAACGATAATGTTTATCGGCGAAGGACCCGGCTTTCACGAAAACGAACAGGGACGACCTTTTGTTGGCGCTGCGGGGAAATTCCTTGAAGAACTCCTCACGAAAATAGGGCTGAGCCGTGAACAGGTTTTCATCACCAACGTCGTGAAATGCCGTCCACCGGGTAATCGTGACCCCAAACCCGAGGAAGTGGATCTTTGTACAAAGCAGTTTCTCGAGCGCCAAATCCAATTAATCAACCCCAGTGTTATCATTACATTAGGAAGGTACTCGATGGGGTTATATCTACCGCATGCTAAGATCAGTGATGTACATGGGCAGGCGCTGCGCATTAAAGGACGCATGGTCGTTCCGATGTATCATCCAGCAGCAGCTCTCCATCAAGGCTCGTTAAAACCGGTCGTTGAAGCAGATTTTTTGAGACTGCGTGAATTGCTCACCAAGAATACACCGACGATGGAAGAGCATGCGCTGCCAACCCCAATCGAACCGGATCAATCTGCCACCCAACTCAGTCTATTTTGAGGTCATGATGCCCACCGAAAAAGAACACTTACTGGAAAAAATTAACCAGAAAACCGCCCAGGTCGCTATCCTTGGATTAGGTTATGTCGGCTTGCCGTTAGCGGTTGTCTTTGCTGAGGCTGGTTTTCACGTTACCGGCATTGATACCGATTCACGGAAGGTAGAAACGATCAAGAGTAAGCAAAGCCATATTCAAGACGTTCCTTCCGAAACAGTCGCCAGATTGGTCTCCAGCGGCAAGTTACATGCTACAACCGATTTTTCCATTCTCAGTAAAATGGATGCGGTGAGTATCTGCGTGCCGACCCCTTTACGAAAAACAGGAGATCCTGATCTGTCTTTTATCCTGGATGCCGCCGATAAACTCGCTCAATTTATCCACCCTGGCATGGTGGTGGTACTGGAGTCAACCACTTATCCCGGTACTACCCGCGAGCTATTGCTCCCTCGTTTAGGACAAAGCGAAAATATTCGGATTGGTGAAAATTTTTTCCTCGCCTTTTCACCTGAAAGAGTGGATCCAGGCCGCCGCGATTGGACAACCTATAACACCCCAAAGGTGGTGGGCGGCATCACCCCCGCTTGTAGTGAGGTCGCCGCCAGTTGGTACGGCAAAGCACTCCAAACCGTCATTCCGGTCTCCTCTGCCGAAGTAGCCGAGATGGCAAAGCTTCTTGAAAACACCTTTCGGATGATCAACATCGGCATGGTGAATGAAATGGCGATTATGTGCGACAGGTTGGGAATTGATGTGTGGGAGGTCATTGACGCTGCGGCGACAAAGCCATTCGGATTCATGAAATTTACCCCCGGACCCGGGCTGGGCGGACATTGCATCCCTATCGATCCGCTCTATCTCTCCTGGAAACTGCGCGCCTTGAATTACACCGCTCGTTTCATCGAACTCGCCTCGGAAATCAACACCAACATGCCCCGCTATGTCGTCGGTAAAGTACAGGATGCACTCAACCAGCAAACCAAACCACTCAAAGGGAGCCAGGTGCTCGTACTGGGGGCTGCATACAAACCCGATATTGACGATTTACGCGAATCGCCCGCTTTAGATGTGATTGGTCTCTTGCGTCAAAAAGGCGCACTGGTAAGCTATCATGACCCTTATGTGCCTCATCTTCAGCATGAGGGGTTTGAATACACCAGCGTCAGCGATCTCGGTCAAGCGATTCGGGATGCAGATTGTGTCGTCATCATCACCAATCACAAGGTTTATGATTACGATGCCATCCTGCAAAATGCTCGCTTAATTGTCGATACCCGCAATGCCCTGGGAGATAAACGGCGCAACAACCCGAAAGTAGTGAGTTTATAATGGCGCAATATCTGATCACCGGTTGTGCTGGGTTTATCGCCGCCCGAGTAGCAGAAATGTTGCTTGAGCAAAGCCACTCTATATTGGGGGTGGATAATCTGAATGATGCCTACGATGTGCGCCTGAAAGAATACCGCCTCAAGCAATTGCAACGGTTTCCCAATTTCACCTTCCTTCGCCGTGATATCGGTGATCTGAATCAGGTGTTGGATATCTTTTCCTATATGCCGATTGAGGGTTGGGAGGCGGTGATTAATCTCGCTGCCCGTGCTGGCGTCCGTCAATCTTTGAGCGATCCATGGGTGTATTATCAAACCAACTTAACCGGCACGCTCAATTTGTTGGAATCTTGCCGTAAAAATGGGGTGAATAAGTTTATCCTCGCGTCGACATCGAGCGTTTACGGCGCCAATGCCCCATTGCCAACCCCGGAAAGCGCCTCCAGCGATCATCCTCTCCAACCGTATGCAGCCAGTAAAAAAGCCGCCGAAGTGCTTTGCTATTCCTACCATGTTTTATTTGGGTTAGATATCAGTGTCCTCCGCTATTTCACCGTTTATGGTCCTGCCGGGCGCCCGGACATGGTTATGTTTCGCTTTGTGCAATGGCTCATGGAAGGGAGACCGGTGCGCGTTTATGGAAATGGCGAGCAAACGCGCGGTTTCACTTATTTAGATGACATTGCGCGTGGCACTTTGGCAGCCCTTAAACCGTTAGGGTATGAAATCATCAACCTGGGCGGGCATGAGACAATCAGCATCAATCAACTGCTGGCAATGTTCGAAAAACTTACTCAACAACACGCCCGAGTGGAGTACCTGCCTGCCCATCCGGCCGATATGACCGCCAACTGGGCGGATGTAGAAAAAGCCCAGCGCTTATTGAACTGGAAGCCAACCGTAACTTTAGAAGAAGGTGTGCAAAACTTGGTGAATTGGTACATCCAGGAACGCCATTGGGCGAGCCAAGTGAACACCACTTCCTAAACCCGACCGCGATGATCGCCCGTTTGCGCCAATTTTTTTCCCAAAACCCCATTCTGAAGCGGGTATTAATGAATTCGGGATATTTATTTAGCGCCACGGGTTTATCTGCCGCAATCAGTATGCTACAAGGAATTCTCACTGCCCGCATGCTGGGAGTGGCGTTGTTTGGTGTCCTCGGCGCCATTACTGTCTTCACCAGTGTAATCAACCGTTTCATCTCATTTCGGATGAGCGAACTGGTCGTGCGCTATGTGGGAGTGCATCAAGAAAACGGCGAAACCCAACACGCAGCAGCCGTATTCAAAGCAGCCGCTCTGACTGAGATGAGCGCCTCGATTATTGCCTTCGCCCTGGTTTGGCTAGCTGCTCCCCTGGGTGCCCGTTATCTGGCTAAAGACCCACAGACGGCGATTTGGTTTGGGCTATATGGCTGGATCATCCTGGCAAACTTAATCAGCGAATCCTCCACAGGACTACTGCAAATTTTCGATCGGTTTCGGCGGATGGCTTGGTTACAGGTGCTGCAGAGTTTGATCACCCTGTTCTTTATTGCACTGGCATATTTTATAAAAAGCGGCCTGCCTGGCGTCCTGCTGGCATATATTCTCGGCAAAACAGTTGGGGCATTGGGCTTCACCATTGCGGCATTGCGCGAAGCCGCCCAGCGCTGGGGGAAAAATTGGTGGCAAAATTCCTTACGATTAATTAAACCAGAGTGGCGTGAATTAACCCATTTTGCTATCAGCACCAATATCAGCGCATCATTGAGCTTGATAAACAAAGATAGCGAATTGCTATGGATCTCCTTCCTGCGAAATCCAGTGGAAACTGGTTATTATAAACTGGCGCTCTCCTTAGCGAATCTGGTGCAAATGCCGATTAGCCCACTACCACAGACCACCTACGCAGAGTTAGCCCGCGCAGTGGCAAGACACGAATGGGGGAATGTCCGCAAATTAGTGAAACATGGATCGGTTCTCGCCGGAAGTTACACCCTGGCGACCACACTGGGCTTATGGCTCTTAGGCAAACCGATCATCCAATCATTTTACACTGCCCAGTATTTACCTGCCTATCCGGCTCTCATGATCTTATTGGCTGGTTTTCTGATCGCCAACACCTTTTACTGGCATCGGGCTGGGTTACTGGCGATCGGCCGCCCAGAATTTCCAGCTCAAATCAACTTCGTCCTCGCCATTGCTAAAATTGGCGGTATCTTTTTGCTGGTTCCCAAATTTGGATATCTCGCAAACGCTGGTTTGTTAGCTGGGTCTTATATCGTGGGCGTCAGTTTGTCGGTGGTGGTATTTTATTTGACTTTACAACAACGCCAACAACTCAACCCGCAGGAGATAGCCCCATGAAAGTCGGTTTTGTGGTGGCTTCCCTGCAAAACCCCTCGGGCTGGCGAACCCATGCGCTGGCATTAATCGGCGCTTTAGAATCCCAAATTCAGCCGACCATATTTATTTCCGCTTCAGAGTTACCTTTCGCACAAGAAGCTTTCCCAAATCATCCCATCATCCCTCTCCCAACTATCCAAAACTCCCTGCCCAGTAATCCCGCTAATTGGAAAATATTATGGGCGACCTATCGTTTGATCCAACGCCTCAACCTCTCATTGGATCTCATTCACTCATTGGAAGCATATCCGAGCGGATTGATCGGGTATTGGCTGGCGAAGCGCTTCCGCTGCCCTCATATCCTCACTGCCCATGGCACGTACGGGATCATTGCTTATGCCAACCGATTAGATCGGCTTATCTATCAACAAGTATTACGCCAGGCTGCGATGATTTGCCCCGTATCGCACGCCACGGGGGAGCGCATCGCCCATTACTTCCAACCCGCAATCCAACAAACCCCCATCCGCCCGATCTTGAACGGTAACGATTTCGCACAGCGAGTGCCGCGCGCCTTAGCCTGGAATAGACAACTCCCACAAACACCCACCCTGCTCAGTGTTGGAGACGTGAAAGCACGTAAAGGGCATCACGTCAGCCTGCAAGTCTTTGCTCGTTTACAAGCTGAAATGCCGCAAATCCGTTACCACATTGTCGGGAAATGCCCGGATAACGCCTACACCCGGCAGTTAAAGCGTTATACTCAGGAACAGCACCTGAGAAATGTCGTTTTTTATGACGTCGTTTCTGCAGCCGAGCTAGCAGAACAGTATCGCCAAGCATCACTCTTTATCCTTACCCCGCAGGAAGGACAAGGGGCGGAGCGCTGGCATTTTGAGGGGTTTGGATTGGTCTATTTAGAGGCAGGAGCGTATGGGGTGCCCGTGATCGCCAGCCAGAGTGGCGGCGTTGGCGATGCAGTCAAAAACGGCGAGACTGGCTTTATCCTTGCTCCTGAAGATATTGATGGAATGGTTCAAGCCAGCTTAAAATTATTGCGCGATGCCCAATTAAATCAACAAATGGGGCGAGCCAACCGCCTCTATGCGGAAACCCTGACCTGGCAAAAGTGTGCCGCTGAATATATGAGCGCTTATCAGGATATCGTAGCCAGATGAGAATCGCCATTATCGCGCCTTCTGCCATGCCCTCTCGGCGGGCAAACACCATCCAAACTGCCAAAATGGCGCAAGCATTCACTCGCTTGAGCCACAACGTCCTCCTCATCGCACCATCCGTCCATCCCCCTCGCCAGGAATCTTTCCCTTCACCCCATGCGAGAGGGGCAAGCGTTGCATTAACGGGTGAGGGTGACTTCTGGCAATCCTTCGCCTACCACTATGGCTTAGCAACCCCTTTTCAAATTTCTCCATTGAGATCCATCCCTGCCTTCAAGCGCTATGACTTTGCCCTGCGTGCGATTCTCCTTGCCTACCAATGGCACGCGGACCTCATTTACACCCGCCTTCCGCAAGCAGCCGCTCTTGCCAGCTTGCTCGGCATCAAAACGATCTTCGAAATCCATGATTTTCCCCAAGGCCGTGCGGCAACCTGGCTGAAGCTCTTCTTGCACGGGAAAGGCGCTTCCCGCCTGGTGACGATTACCCACGCCCTTGCCCGCTCCCTGCAGGCAGCCTTTCCCCAAATCCCTGCCAGCCCGCAACCGCCCCAAACCAATCCATTCCTGATTATTGCAGCGGATGGTGTGGATTTAGAGCGTTATACCCCCTGGCTCACTCCCGATCAGGCACGCCAACAATTGCAAGAGAAAGGTTTCCCCATCCCCGACCAATTTACCGCTGGTTATACCGGTCATCTTTATGCCGGGCGCGGGGTTGACTTGATCTTTCAACTCGCCCAACAACTGCCAGAAGTCTATTTTCTGCTCGTGGGCGGGGAAGAAGCCGATCGCCAAAACTGGCAGAAAACCAAGGATAAACTCAATCTGTCGAACGTCTTCTTGCACGGCTTTGTCCCTAATACCGAACTGCCGCTCTACCAAATGGCATGCCATGCCTTGCTGATGCCGTATCAGGAACAGGTCGCGGCTTCTTCAGGAGGGGATATCGCCGCTTACCTCAGTCCAATGAAACTATTCGAATATCTCGCCAGCGGCCGCCCAATCCTTGCCAGCGATTTAGCAGTATTTCACGAAATATTGAACGAAGAAAATGCTATTCTGCTGCCCCCTCAAGACCTCGATGCCTGGGTCAAAGCCTTAACCGAATTGCGCGCTTCTCCCCAAAAAAGAGAACACCTCAGCCAATCCGCCCGTCAAAGCGCGCAAAAGTATAGCTGGGAGGAACGAGCGTACCATATTTTATCTACAGGGACACAATCTGATATAGAATCCCATCTTTGATACAATTTCCATTTAATGAATCCAGGTATCCCAATGAGTAATTCTATGCAGATCGCATTCACCCTCGTTCAAATCTTGAATTTTGTAATTGTGATCACAGGTATCATCATCGATATCCTTGCTATAGCTAGGTTACGAAAAGCTAAAATCGAAGAATCGCAAAAGATTTTTTGGATGGGTTTGATTTTGTTGGCTCCATATTTAGGGGCAATCATTTATTTGACAAATTTTCACAAAATTAAACGTGAATGAAAACAAATGTACTCCTCCTATTTTAGCGAATCATTATCCCTATATTTAATGAGTTGGGCACCATAAGTTGCAATGACATAAGCCACTACTGTTGCAGTAATAGGCGCCACCCACGCGACATGTTCTTTCCATTCCATACCAAATTTATGCCATTCTGCAGTGGTAGGATTAGAAAGCAATAAGGACCGCGGGAATTGGCTCAAATCCGTTGTCCCTTCTGGTGGT
>DAOTVW010000276.1:0-4363 GCA_034436035.1 Anaerolineales bacterium | reverse complement strand
TCAACCATCAAGACCCTCTGATATATCTCTTCTAACTCCGCGACTGTATACTCATCAGCGTACCAACGTCGTCTTCCATGCAGCCGTAAGTACAATGTGGGTGAAGTCACTACCACATTCAAAGGGCTGCGTGGTGAATCCGGATTGCAATAAGTGACCTGTAACTCCCTTAATAACTGCAGGACATCCTCTGTAATCCATTTTGGGCTACGCAACTCAACCGCTACGCTGCTGGGATTCTGGAAGCTGCGTAGTGCCTCTGCCAAGCGGGAGACATCATACGGGGTAGCAGGTGCAAGCTGTAACAAAATCAACCCCAACTTTTCGGCCAGCAATCGCGCAGAGCGATCAAACTTTTGGATATCCTCCACTACATTTTCCAGATATTTGCGATGGGTGATCAAGCGTGGTGCTTTCAGGATAAACCGGAAATCAGCCGGCGTGTGATGATACCAATTCAAATAAGTCTCATCTTTAAAGCTGCGATAGAATGTTGCATTAATTTCAACCACCGGAAAATGCTGCACATAGTAAGAGAACCAACGGCTCTGTGGCAGATCAGGCGGATAAAACACACCCCGCCAATGTTCATACGTCCAGCCAGAAGTACCAATGAAAACTTGCATATAACCCGAACCTCAATGCGAATGTCCCAACGTCACAGCTATTGCTTATCACTCCCGATTCCGGGCAAGCTGCGAAGTTGGATCAAACCTTTTCTGGATTACTCCAGCAGCGCTTTTGGCCGATATTGCAACGCTTCTGCCAAATGTACTGCGCTAATCCCATCTGCCTCAGCCAAATCGGCTATCGTGCGGGCAAGTTTCAAAACCCGATGATAAGCACGGGCAGAAAGCTGTAAGCGGCTCATTGCAGTTCGCATCAAATTCTTAGCGGTCTCATCCAAAATACAATATTGGCGTACCTGCGCCGGGCTCATATCCGCATTACATGTTATGGAGGGACCGTCCATCTGGCAATCATCTTTTTCATTATGATTTTGAAAACGTTCACGTTGTTTCTGCCGGGCAGCTTCAACCCTCTGGCGGATCAACGCGGAAGCTTCACCGAGCCGGTTATCGCTTAATTTCTCATATTCCACCCGCGGGACTTCGACATGGATATCAATCCGATCTAGCAATGGGCCAGAAATCCTTTTCTGGTATTTCGTGACCATTGAAGGTGAACAGGTGCAAGCTTTCACCGGATCGCCATAATAACCACATGGGCAGGGATTCATGGCGGCAATGAGCTGAAAATTTGCTGGAAAGGTTAGTGATCCTTGCGCCCGGCTGATCGTCACCACTTTATCTTCAATGGGCTGACGCAACACTTCCAATGTCCGTGGACTAAACTCTGGCAATTCATCCAAAAACAAAACACCCCGATGCGCTAGAGATATTTCTCCCGGGTGGGGCCAGTTCCCACCACCTACCAAGCCGGCATGGCTGATGGTGTGGTGAGGAGCGCGAAAAGGACGACTGCGTATCAAAGGAACATCGGATGGCAGTTGATCGGCAACCGAATAAATGCGCGTGACATCTAAAGCCTCTTCGATGGTCATGCGCGGCAAAATACCCGGCACAGCGCGTGCCAACAATGTTTTTCCAGCTCCGGGTGGTCCGATCATCAAAACGTTATGTCCGCCAGCTGCAGCCACTTCCAAAGCGCGTTTAACGTGTTCCTGCCCCTTAATTTCCTGAAAATCCGTTTGCCCAACTGCGGCTAAAGCATCAATGGCAACCGTTGGGTAAGGGGTTAAATGAATTTCATTGCGCAAATGAGCTGCTAATTGGGTTAAACTTTCGATAGCAAATACTTCCAAACCAGGGATCAAAGCTGCTTCAGCTGCATCTGCCTCAGGGACATAAATCCGTTCAAATCCTTCTTGACGAGCTAAAGCTGCCATTGGTAAAACGCCGCGGGTATGGCGTACTTTGCCGTCCAATGACAATTCGCCCACCACCAAAGCTTGCTCAAGACTCGGACGCGGTATTTGACCCGTAGCCGCTAAGACCCCTAACGCAATGGGAAGATCATAGGCGGGACCCTCTTTTCGTACTGTGGCTGGTGCCAGATTTACGACCAAACGCGAACGCGGGTATTTAAATTCCGCATTTTTAATCGCTGCCGCCACCCTTTCTCGGCTTTCTTGCACTGCGGTATCCGGCAACCCCACAATTGCCATGAACGGTAAACCGCCGGTAGTGTCAACCTCTACCTCAACGATCACCCCTTCTAACCCGATAATGGCACAGGAATAAACGCGGGCTAGCATATAAGCATGTTAGGGTTGGGTATGAAACAGGCGTTCTAATTGCAGCTTAGATTGCTGTTCCACCACCGCATGCAAGCTTTGTCCGTGTGCATCCATCGTGACCACAGCCGGAAAATCCTCTACCTCAATCACCCACATGGCTTCTGGCACACCAAATTCCAGCTTATATACGCCCAAAACTCGCTTGACTGATTGTGCGATCCACGAAGCTGCACCACCAATAGCGTGAAAATATACTCCCGGCACTTCTTGGCAGGCTTGTAAGGTCTTCGGTCCCATTCCTCCCTTACCAATCACACCGCGCAAATTAAAATGGCGCATCACATCCCCTTGATATGGCTCCTCGCGCGAACTGGTAGTTGGACCAGCTGCTACAAAACGATACGCTTTGGTGTCTAACCCTGCTACTACTGGTCCACAATGATAAATGACCCCTTCATTGAGCAGCGGTCGCAACGCTTCATAGACCTCCAGATCATCCCCTTGTGGCTGGCGAGTTTTATTAATAAAAGTATCCACCAGCCATTTATGAACAGCATCGCGGCCGGTGATCATCACCCCATAAAGTGAAACGGGATCACCCACATGCAGGCTGCGGATGGCATCTTCTGAAATTGGAATATTGACCTTTTGC
Source organism: Anaerolineales bacterium (assembly GCA_034436035.1). Classification (GTDB taxonomy): domain Bacteria; phylum Chloroflexota; class Anaerolineae; order Anaerolineales; family UBA4823; genus UBA4823. The sequence continues at coordinate 1,451 of DAOTVW010000276.1, read as the reverse complement.
ATATTTTCCTCCTTGTCAGTTTCTTGCACCAGCGATCAAGAATAGCTGACCGTTTCGGATTTCCAAATCATACGCCGCCGTCGGTAAGCCCAACACATATACGAGACGGTGACAAAATAACTGGCTGGTAAACGGTTCAATGCAGTAATTTTTGTGCCTAAGCTCGTGGTTTTCCCGCCAAAACCCATTGGGCCAATATTGAGTTGATTGGCTTCATCGGTTAAACGTTTTTCGAATTCTGCCAGCTTGGGATCGGGATTTTCATCATCGAGGCGGCGGAATAAAACTTCTTTCGAGGCATAATACCCCGAACCACGGTCTCCACCGATTGCAACACCTAAAACACCAGGAGCACAACCCTGACCTTGCGCTTGAAACACCGCATCCAAAACCGCCTTGCGCACACCGCTCAAATCTCTTCCAGCCTGAAGGGTTGAATTGGGTAAGGAATATTGTGCGCCGACATTTTCGCAGCCTCCGCCTTTAAGCATCAAGTCAATCGTGAGAGTGTCACCTTCCACCTCTTCGAAATGAGTAGTAGGAAAGTACGACCCGCCCAGATTGTTCCCGCTATTCTTACCGCTTAATGAATCAACCGAGTTAGGACGCAAATAAGAACGACGGGTCGCTTCAACAACGGCTGTCTCTATTTGATGGCGCAATTCACGCGTAGACCAGCCCTGCGGGTGATAGACATAAAAGATTGGCGTGCCGGTATCCTGGCAAATCGGGGTGGAATTCTTTCGCGAGATTTCCACATTTTTTATAATGGTTTCCAGCGCACCACGAGCAGCAGACCCCGGCTCTTCCTGTTCTAGAGCCTGGCGCAAAGCTTTTTCTACATCTGGTGGTAGATCAGTGGAGGTTAGTCGGATCAGTTCAAGAATATGGGGGGATAAATCAGGCATGTTGATCTCCTCTATGGGAAAAACCCAAATCATCTAACTGTTTCAACGATAATATTATTATTAATTTTACCCCACTCTTCCTATGCAAAGATAGATTTAACATATCAAAAGTAAAATAACACCTCCTTAAGTCAATGTAAATTTATTTAAACCGGGCAAAATAATCATCGAATTCTGGTCTTAGCGCTATACCCGCATTTTGAAAGCAATCTAATAAGGTTTCATAAGCACCAGCGCCGCCTAAAAAACTCCAAAATCCTTCACCCACCAGCAATTCCTGATCTAAATCGAGCATTCCTCTTACCGTCCATCTCTCATAAGGTTTGGGTTCATAAGGATTATACGGGATTGCAATACAAGTTTGAATAGCTGCAGAGGGATTTTGGGTCAGATAAATCGCCACCCACTCCAATAATGTTCTCTTAAAATCCTTAAAATTACTGATATTCGGTTTGACGGTTTTGAGATCAATCAAAAATACCGTGCCATCCTGATCAGCGAGGAATAAATCCACCTTTATTGTTTTGGTTCGTGTGATTCTTT
>DAOTVW010000275.1:0-3330 GCA_034436035.1 Anaerolineales bacterium | reverse complement strand
TGCTGCTTTTTGCCGGGCGGGCTTTCCAACGACAAGCTTGCAAAGCGGCAGGCGGGGATTGGTGGATTGGCGATATCACAGCGTTTATGATACAGCCGATCAGATAGAAACCCCAGCATTGCAAACGGTATTAGAAACAATCGGGAAGCTGGTGATTAATTACTAATTTTTCCGCGTCATCCGTGTCAATCCGCGTCCGATAAATATATTTCTCGTTTCGGGTTATTGCGTCATAGCTATCAGTAAAAAAACCTTTATGAATTTTCCATTTTCCGCGTCATCCGTGTCAATCCGCGTCCGATAAATATATTTCTCGTTTCGGGTTACCGCGCCATAGCTATCAGCGAAAAACCATTTATGAATTTTCCATCTTCCGCGTCATCCGTGTCAATCCGCGTTCGATAAATATATATCTCATTTCGGGTTACCGCGTCATAGCTATCAGCAAAAATCCTTTATGAATTTTCCATTTTCCGCGTTATCTGTGTCAATCCGCGTCCGATATATATATCATTTCGGGTTACCGCGTCATAGCCATCTGCAAAAACCCTTTATGAATTTCCCATTTTCCACGTTATCCGTGTCAATCCGCGTCCGATAAATATATATCTCATTTCGGGTTACCGCGTCATAGCCATCTGCAAAAACCCTTTATGAATTTCCCGTTTTCCGCGTCATCCGTGTCAATCCGCGTCCGATATATCACCCTTCGTATCCGTTCGGATTCAGCGATTGCCAGCGCCAGGCGTCCTGACACATGTCATCCAGGCTGCGCATAGCAAACCAGCCCAATTCTTTTTGTGCAAGGCTAGGATCGGCAAAGCTAATTGCCGCATCTCCTGGCCGGCGTTCTACAATTCGGTAGGGAATGGGTTTTCCACAGGCGCGTTCAAATGCGCTCACCACTTCCAAAACACTATAGCCTCGACCAGTCCCCAGGTTATACGTATAAACGCCGGGTTGATTTAATTTTTCCAAGGCGGATAAGTGCCCCAACGCTAAATCGACGACATGGATATAATCGCGAATCCCGGTTCCATCGGGAGTGGGGTAATCGTTTCCGAACACGCGTAAATATGGCAATCGTCCAACCGCCACCTGGGTGATAAAGGGGAATAAATTGTTGGGGATCCCATTCGGGTCTTCTCCAATCAACCCCGAAGGATGGGCGCCTACGGGGTTGAAATAGCGCAATAGCGTAACCTGCCAGGTGGGATCAGAGATATAAAGATCGCGTAGTATCTGCTCGATCATCGCTTTGCTGTGTCCATACGGGTTGAGTGGTGCAATGGGAAAATCTTCACGGATGGGCATTTGCTCTGGCGAACCATACACTGTGGCGGATGAGCTGAAAACCAGCTTGCGTATATTGTGGACTTGTATGACTTGACAAAGCACAATTGTTCCATACACATTATTTTCGTAATATTCAAGGGGAATTTGCACCGATTCGCCCACTGCTTTCAGCCCCGCAAAATGTAAGACTGCGTCGATCGAAAAACGTTCGAATACTTTGTTCAATTTGTCGCGTTCGCGCAAATCTAATTGGATAAAATCAACCTTTTTGCCGGTTATTTTTTCCACGCGCTCCAGGGCAGCGATTTTACTATTGCGTAAATTATCCACCACCACCACATCGTATCCAGCATTAAGTAATTCCACACAGGTGTGACTGCCAATATAGCCGGCGCCACCGGTCACTAAGATTCTCATTAGATACCCCTCGATTTAATAAAGATAAATAAACCTGCCAGCAGCGCAAACAAGGCGCCTACCCCTAACGCGGCGGTAAAGACCTGCCGCGGTTCACGCTCATCCATGATGGTTAAATTTGGAAAGACTCCCTCTAGTTTGAGTAAAGGACCTGCATACCAGGCAAACAAGCTGCCACCGATCAGACCGCCGATATGTCCCCAGTTGTCAATGCCCGGTGAAAGCCCAATAATCAGGTTAATCCCGGCGATAACGATGACATTGGTCAAAACCCGTCGCGCCCGGTTACCGAGCAATTTTTTGTTTTGGTAAGAAAATACCATTTCCGCCCCCAATAAACCAAAGATAGCGGTGGAGGAACCGAGAGAATAAGCGGGAGAAAAAATAAATGACACCACATTCCCCGCAAAACCACCTAATAGATATAAGGTCAAGAAGCGGAAATGACCAAAGCGACCTTCCAAAGAGGGTCCAAATAGATATAAAGCATACATATTAAAACCAATATGCAATAGCGAGCCATGTAAAAACATCGGAGTGAATAAGCGCCAGAGTTGCCCTTGGATGATCTCTTGATTGGCTTTCATGCCCAGGTTGGCGATGAGATCGTCTCCATAAATCATCTGGCTACCATACTGTAAAAGGAAAACAAAGATGGTGAACCCCATGATCAGGTAGGTGACAATCGGTTTTACCTGCGGGTAAGACACCTGAGCGACCACGGGTTGAGGTTCCGTTTGGTTTTCTGGGGGATAAGGCGGCACTTCTGGTGGGGGATTAAAGCTCATGAAATTCCTTTCTGCCGTGAGACACGATGATGTTCTGCTTCGATTATGGCGATTACGATATCCACCGTCCGATCGAGCTGATCGCGGCGATTTACCACCCAATAATCAAAGGATTTGAGCTGACGAAATTCGAGTGCGGCGGTTTGCAAACGCAGGCGCAACGCTTCTCTGGCTTCCGTGGAACGGTTTGCTAAACGTTCAGCAGTATCAGAAGTGTCTTCGGCACTGATGAAGATCAACACCGCTTGTGGGAATTGCTTACGTAAAGTCAATGCCCCCTGAACATCCACGCGGAGGATGACATCTTTACCACTCGCGAGCGCATTTGTTACTTGTTGACGGGGGACGCCTTTATATTCTCCATAGACCAGAGCGTATTCGATCAACTCATCCTTCGCGATCATTTCTTCAAATCGTTCCCGACTGACGAAGAGATAGTCTACTCCATCTATTTCGTTGGGGCGTTGCGCACGGCTGGTGGCTGTGACCACAAAATGGAATGGTAACCCGCGTGCTTGCAGGGCTTTGATCACGCTGTCTTTTCCTGCCCCCGAAGTGCCGGAAAGGACAATTACCAAAGGTTCATGGGTGGGAATCATTGTCAAACTCATAATAATCTGATTATAATTTCAAATTGCAGATGTGTGTTTGGAGGTTTTAGAATGCCGACCTATCAATATCGTTGTTTGGATTGTCATAAACGCTTTGAGATTTTTATGACGTACAGTGAATATGGTACCCGCCCAGTGCACTGCCCTTATTGCCAGAGTGAACACGTGGAACGGCGGATTGGTCGGATTCGGGTGGCAAAATCAGAAGAAAGCCGCCT
>DAOTVW010000274.1:0-1590 GCA_034436035.1 Anaerolineales bacterium | reverse complement strand
TGCGATTGCAAACACTGTTATGAAGACAAAAATCATGATTCCTAATACGATTGAATAGTTCTTGGGTTCAATCTGTCCGTTCTTGTCCATTCTTCTGATTAGAGGAAACAATCGCCAATAAAAAGACAGAGTTGCAACAATCAATGCAATAAGGCTCATGCGCTGGGTGTTAATATCGGCATAAATAATTATCATCACCAATAGTAAGAGAAATATCAATTTTGTTCCCGCAACCCAATAAACCAGATATTTTACAAAATCATGAATTTCTGGATCTTGCTTGGATTTTTCCCATGCGCTAAAAACACCAACAGCATTGGCATACCTGGTGCCAGGCGCAAAATACAACGCCAGAACATTTGACAACTCTAATAACACGAAGATAAGAATAACAACTTTGATGAACATCATTTGGTTTCCTTAAAGAGTTAATTTGACAATATTGTTTTTGGTGGAATCCTGACGGTATGGTCTATAAGCAGTTTACTCTAACACAAGTACTACTAACGGAATAAATAGGGAATAATGGAGTAATTGGTCCAAAAGATGGGTACCAGATTCAGTATCAAATGCGGGATGAAGGTGAACACCATCTGTCGAGACTGCCTCCACACGAGGATATGAAGGAAGCCTGATAACGATGTCAGGATAATAAAGATGGTTCCGAAAAACGTGCCCGATTGGACGGTATGTAAGAATTGCACCCAGAAACAAGTATGGATTAAACCGACAAAGGTTGAGAACAATAACAGTCCGATCACACGGTAAATGATCTTAACCTTCTTTGGGTACAGATCCCAAGCTTCGAAAATGTAAATCCAAAGGATTTGCTCGGTAGATGCGTTAAGTGGAGCCCAAATCAGTGCGGTCAATAACATACCAAGCGGCTGGATTGATGGATTAACTATCGGTGAAAGCCAAGCACAGACCAGACAACCCAAGATAACACCGATATTCAGGTAGAAGGTGAATGGCGGCTTGGCAGGAAAGGTGTTGCAATAGCCGATTGCTCCACGTCTCCACTTGACCAATCCCCAAGCTAAGCCATAATAGAGCAACATAGGGAGAAAGGCTCCAGTACGGATATACAAGAAGCCAGCCACGAAAGGAAGCGATATGGCTATTCCAAAAGCCAAAACGAGATCGAGTTTTGCAGGTTCCCAAGAATTGTTCATTTCACCTACTGGATAATGGCGGGGTGGTCTGCCTCTGCGGCAGGCCTTCAGACCGCTTTTTCGGCGTCAATCCGCCTGAGAATGAACTATCCCGTCCCTTATCGGGTGTTTATCGTACCCCAAAGACGTGGATTTTGCCAATATTGTGTACTATCGCGAACAACCTCTATTGTACGTCCACCTTGTGCATCGTGCGATAGGTGAATTTGTTCACATGTTTGTGTATACAGATGTTCGCGAACACCGGCTCGACAATCGCCAGACACTGGGTATTTATCGCTTACCCGCTTCGCTGTACATCTTCACCTTTATCTCATCAATCAGAGTGGCTCGCTGATCCTCTGGCGATAAGGGAAGAATCCGGGTTGATACGCCAGGCTTATTACACCATCGAACCCTTAATGGCCAAGCGACG
>DAOTVW010000273.1:0-1706 GCA_034436035.1 Anaerolineales bacterium | reverse complement strand
TGTCAACTATAATTTTAATTATATATTATATGGGAAAAGAATTAATAATTAATCTTAAAAGCAACACCGACAAAACCAAGCAAAAAAGACAAAAAGAATTCACAACCATACCGACCAGAAGTCTTTTTAAAGTTATTTCAAACGCATCTGAAATTTTCTGTCTAACAAAGAAAATGCAATCCCTACTTGCCATGCCACCACAACCACCTAATAAAACCTTAATAGAACCCCGCCATTCTCGCTATAATCAATTATCTCACCCAACCAAACCATTTACCTATCCCTCAATTTTGATTAAAATTCTTATCGGGATAGGGCAAGAGTCAAATGTCTTACCTAAAAGTTCACGCTTGATTCTCACCCTACCCCGAAAATCTTCTCTCCCAAGGGTAATAGAGAACTCCCCAATGGGTATAGTTGACTCCCAGGAGAGAAAGTTTACCAAAGGAGGTCAACATGTTTGAACTAAACCCAAACAATATTCTCCCCTTCGGCGTTGACCCTTCACGGGCCAATTTAGCCATAGTAAGTATATCCGAAAACCCTGCCTTTTTCAAGATAAGAAATGACCAGCGTAGCCATCGGGGATTTTTGAATAAAGTGGCAAAGATGGCTTCGGAAACTGGCCGGTACCCTGTGTTTGCGGTTGAGGGTAATTCGCCCTTCGCCATCGGTTTTGAGTTTGAAGCCTATCGCAGGGGTTATCCGGTCTACGAAATTACACCCCATCGGCTCTCTGAGATGCGTGAGGTCTTGTGTGGTGAAGACCAGACCGATTACCGGGATGCTAAGACCGCAGCGCTAATTATTACCCACATACCCCAATTGTTAAGACCAGCCAGTCTCGACTTAAAACAGTTTGCCCTGAAACGACTGGTTAAAATCCGGCTTCGGTTAGTAAAAGACCAGACTCGGAACATCAATTTACTCCATAATCATCTGGCGCAGATTTGGGGACCGTCTTATAAAGATTTTTTCCCAGTGCTTAATTCGTCTCAGGCACTTACTTTCTTCGCAATCTTCCCAACCCCTGGCTATCTTAATTTAGAAACCGAAAGAATTTTAACTTATCTTGCGGATACTGGTTTAGCTTATTATAGGAGCAACTGGGGGAAGAAGCGAGTGGGTTTGATTATGGATAAGGTGAGAGGGATGAACTGGCGCGGGGATGAATATTTAAGTGAGTTAGGTTGGGAGGTTGGTTTACTGGCCAATGATGCCTTAAAGCGGCGGCAGAAAATTATTGAGGTCAATGCTCGTTTGATTGAACAAGGAAAAGGTTGGGAGGCGGAGCGGATTGAATTGGTCCGGACGATACCTGGGTTTGATTGGGTGTTAGCCTGTTCGGCGGTTGTTTTAATTGGTGACCTAAGTCGGTTTGAGCGGAGTAGTGATTTTATTGCCTATTGTGGATTAGTGCTTTGTGCGAAAGATAGTGGCAATACAAGAAGGGTGAAGAGGCGTAAACGGCGGAATAAGATGTTGAGTTATGTATTTTATCAGGCGGCGCTTGCGTCATTGCACAGCAGTGAATTATCCCAAAGATATTATCAGAAAAAGTTAAGCGAGGGTAAGGATTCAAAACAAGCATTGAGGGCATTAGCGAAAAAGTTAGCGGAAATTACCTATGCAGTTTTGAAAAATAAGGAGCCTTATGACGAAAAAAGACATCTAAATTAACTATTGACTTTACATAGAGAATCAAG
>DAOTVW010000272.1:0-1836 GCA_034436035.1 Anaerolineales bacterium | reverse complement strand
CCTCCATTTAAAAATACAAGCCCCTGCTGCTGTTGTTATGCAACACTAAAACAAAGGAGACTAATGTTTGGTAGGTTGTCCAGCAACAGGGGCTAAACTTGTTATGTATCTTAACGTGTTGCATAACAGTAATAAGTTAATACTTCTCGTTTTTAATGTCAAGTGTTTTCTGAAAAATTTTTTTGATAGTATGATGCGTCTCACAGTACCAGATGCCGTTCCCGTGTACATCGTGCGACAACAACTTCAATTTTGAAATATCGCAATTGCATTCCTCACGCTTTTTCTCTTTCGCTTTCCTATTCATTTTATCCTCCATATTGTACGTGGAACGGCTTTCCCATTGAACAAGTTATACTGTTTGCCGATGGGGACAATTTTGGCATTCGGCGAGCCTTTATCATACAAATGGTTCAATGACCTGTCTACGCTTGTGGGTAAAAGCCCGGTGTATTTAGCAATGTCCATATACGTAGCCGTGCCTAACTTTCGCAGCGCTTCGAGCACTATGTCGCTTTGCTTTTTGTATTCCTGTTTCATTACCCTGTGTGCTTCTCTTTTTGTTTCCGCAGGGCTTATGCTATTTATTACATCAAGTTCAATCACTGTCAATTATCTCCTTCACAGCCACCCACATTACTTCGGTCACAGCTTCAAAAGGTGAGCGGACTATGATTATGTTATCACCTCGCCATGCCTCGTAAAATGCCTGCTGTCGTTTATTGATTTGTCCAGTTTTAGATTTAACTTCAAGCAATAGGCTCCTGCCGCGGTAGCCAACCAGAAGGTCGGGGCATCCGTTGCCAACATTCTGTAGGTCAACAACGGTGGCGCCTATACGTCGGAGCGCGTTTATGATGGCTTGCTGGTTAGCGTCCGACCTATGCGTTAAGTGTCTCATTTTTCCTCCAAAAGTTTTTGAATAGATTCCCTGATGTCCAGCCCATCAATTTCGTCCCCGATAGCATCCCAACCTTTTACGCGCTTACGAGCGAATAATTCTATGCGGGGAAGGTCTCCCATAAGCTCAACGATTCGGTCTCTCACGACGGGTGGTTTCTCGCTGTGCCGCATTATCGGTGATTCAACGAGCTGAAAAACCGCGCGTGATTGACGCTTTGGTTTGCCTCGTATCGCTAAAAGACACGGTTCAGTGTTACCCCTTGTCCAGCGTCCTAAACCGTAGAACGGTCGCCCATCTCTTCGGTTTAGTTTGAGCCACTGAAAGCCGATGGTTTTGTATTCGAACCCCCAAGCCTCAATGACTGATAGGGCTTCCCTAATCATCGGGTACGTCGCCCACAGGAAAAGCACTGCGTTGTTATCAGCAATAGCCGACACGGGCAGGGAAGCTAACTCCTTCAAGCTCATTCCCCTGTAGTGATTTGCCATAGCTCCACGACAGCCTTGATCCTTGTAGCTCCACGGGGGGTCTGCTAAAATAATCTGGTATTTCATCGCTCACTTAAAATGGTATTTCGCCATCAAAAGGTAATTCGTCGTCGGGAGTAAGAACGGTTTTCTTCTCGTCGGGCTTATACAGGCTTTTCACTTGCATACTTGCACCGTCGAATCCCATTATTACGATTCCGCCGCGCTCGTTGCGGTTCTTCGCAATTCTGACTTCGATTTTATCTTTCGACTCTGTGATACCGTCATACAAGTTTGCGATGCCGTATAATTCGGGTCTATGCAAGAGTAACACAACATCAGAATCGTTCTCAATTGCACCCGATTCCCTGAGGTCTGATAGTTGCGGACCGCGTTCGCCTCGCATCTCAACCATACGGGACAGTTGAGCAAGGGGCATAACACAGACATCAGCTTCCTTCGCAA
>DAOTVW010000271.1:0-2374 GCA_034436035.1 Anaerolineales bacterium | reverse complement strand
GAATGCCAGCCAGGAAATGAGTGGCGACGTGAAGTGGCAGAGCGTATTCGCGAAGCTTTCCTGGCAAGCCTTAGACCTGACATTATACATGTCTTTAGCCTTTTTGAAGGCTTTGTGGACGACGCAGCGACCGGCATCGGCATATTTGATACGGTGACACCCGTAAGCGTGACACTTTATGATTTGATTCCACTAGTTTATGCAGAACGTTATCTAGAGACCAATCCCCGCTATAAGCAGTATTACATGCGCAAGCTTGAATACCTGAAGAAGGCGTCATTGCTCCTTGCTGTATCCGATTCATCACGACGTGAAGCTCTAGAACATCTAGGGTTTTCTGAAAATCAGGTGGTTACTACTTATGAGGCTGTTGACGAGCATTTCCGTCCCTTAGCTATTACAAAGGAAGAGGAAAAAAAACTTAGAAAAAAATTTGGTATCCTGAAGCCATTTGTACTTTATGTTCCTGGCGGTTTCGATGTCAGAAAAAATGTAAATGGTCTGATTAGCTCTTATGCTCGCCTTTCTACAACCCTGAGGCAAAATTATCAGCTTGTCATAGCTGGTAAGCTACCAGAAGGAGAGAAGCTAAAATATCTGGGGTTTGCAAACCAACAAAGACTTGGGCATGAAGAGCTCATTTTTGCAGGTTATGTGAGCGATGAAGACCTGGTAAGGCTTTACAACCTCTGCGAGGTCTTTGTATTTCCATCAATACATGAAGGCTTTGGTCTGCCTGTGTTGGAGGCGATGGCGTGTGGTGCGGCGGTCATCGGCTCGAATACCACAAGTATTCCAGAGGTGATAGGCCGGACTGATGCCTTATTCGATCCGCACAGCGACGATGCAATCGCTGAAAAATTGGCGCAAGTTCTTACTGATGAAGATTTTCGTAACGAATTAAAAAGGCACGGTATAAGGCAGGCGGAGAAGTTTTCGTGGGATAAATCGGCAAAACTAGCTATTGCATCATTTGAGACGATCTTAAATGCACGAAAAAAATACCCATCAATAATTATCAACTCTTTTAAACGCCCCAAGCTGGCTTATATATCGCCTCTTCCACCAGAAAAAAGCGGTATCAGCGATTACAGCGCCGAACTGCTTCCGGAGCTTGCCCGCCATTATGATATTGAAGTGGTTGTGAATCAAAAGGATGTGACGGATACATGGATCAAGAACAACCTGCCTGTGCGCAGCGTGGAGTGGTTTTGCCGGAATGCCTCAAGCTACAATAGGGTGCTTTACCATTTTGGCAACAGTCCTTTTCACTTTCACATGTTTGGATTGCTACAACAATATCCAGGTGTTGTGGTCCTGCATGATTTTTTCCTGAGCAGTGTGTTAGCTTATGAAGAAATTGTAAAAGCCATCCCATCTATATGGATGAATGCTTTGTATGTTTCGCACGGTTACAATGCTGTAAAGATGCGACTTCTTGATGCGGAATACGCCAAGATGCATTATCCAGCAAATCTTGATGTCCTTCAGAGAGCGCTAGGTATAATAGTTCATTCTGAGTTCTCTAAGCAGTTGGCGGAGAAGTGGTATGGCGAGAATGTAGATTGGGTTGTCATTCCCCTTCTCCGTGTTCCTGCAATTGATGTAAATCGTGTTGAAGCACGTCGAAAGTTAAATCTTAATGATGATGCTTTTTTGGTGTGCAGTTTCGGTATTATTGGTCCCCTCAAGCTGAATCATCGTCTTCTCGATGCCTGGCTTGCCTCCTCACTATCCAGAGATGAACGCTGCATCCTTGTTTTTGTGGGTCAAAACCACGGGGATGAGTATGGAGCCAAGCTGCTAGAGACTATTCAAAGGAGCGGCTGTGAAAAACGCATTCACATTACAGGTTGGGTTGACCATGCTACCTTTCGTCAATACCTTGCAGCGGCGGATGTGGCTGTGCAGCTTCGCACACTGTCGCGAGGGGAAACATCGGCTGCAGTTTTGGACTGTATGAATTACGGCCTTCCCACTATTGTCAATGCCCATGGCAGTGCGGCTGAGTTGCCTAAAGATGCCGTCTGGATGCTTCCTGATGAATTTACAGATGATGAATTGATAGAAGCTCTTGAAACTCTATGGAAAGATGAAAACTTACGTGCTCAACTAGGTAGGCGTGCTCAAAAGGTCATACATACTCGTCACGACCCGGCTAAATGTGCCGAACAATATGCTCAGGCTATTGAAATCTTCTATCAAAAGGCACAAATAGGACGACATGCTCTTGTAAATTCCATTGCCGCGCTAGATACTCTGCCTCACAATAATTCAGAGTTGAAGCAAATAGCAACATCCATAGCCATATCACTTCCACCCAAAATTGCTCAAAGGCAACTTTTGGTTGATGTTTCTAATGTTGCAAGGCATG
>DAOTVW010000270.1:0-1648 GCA_034436035.1 Anaerolineales bacterium | reverse complement strand
TCCCCAAAGCGCGTCTCTTCGACGGCGGTGTCTGGCGAGGAGGCATACCTCTTGCACCTTCCTCTCTCAACCACCAGCGGATTTATCCTCAGCCATCGCTTACTAAAAGCGGTTGTAGGGGATCTACTGATGGCAACGGACACAATCCGTTGAGAGAGGAGGTCGCACAAAATGGTTGCTATTGCCATCAATTTTGTTGTTGGAATCTTAGCTTGGGGAGGTTGGGTATTGCACTACGCAATCACCCAGTACCCCGAAGACCAACGGCTTCAATGTGTCACGTGTCGTTGAAGCTACAAGCAAAAAAGGAGCAAACAGCTCCCTTTTTTCTTACGAAAGCAATTAATTCTCTCCTCCAACATTAGCTAGAAGCTTTCTTAGAAAAAATCAGCCATTTTTTAAGCAGCCAATTAATCAGGAAGGACAAAGTAAAGGTCATCAAAAATAACCCACAAAAAATTGAGAAGGTTAAGAAAATGGAAGTATCTCCGAAAATGGCAAATAAGAGGTTGCCAATTTGCCCAAAAATGATACCGATCACGGATGAGAGAATACAGGAGATCAATGGAATGACAACCAACAGCATAAAGCGTTTATTTTTAGGCCGAGGAACGGAGGAAGCCATGATGGATTATTTTCCTTTCTTATTGTTTTCGGATTGATGGAGCATTTCTTATTCTCCCTGACTGTTCAAATGGCATACAATCTCATTTGCTGAATTGGACAACGACAGGGTAGTTTCATTGTTAACAGCTAAATTCAACCAATCATTTGACTGTGTACTCCAGATCAAAATATCCTTCGGGATTTGGTGGGTATTCAGCTTTTGGAGCAGCTCCACGAGACGCAAGGGTCCATGTAAAGTTTGCTCCTGCCTGTAAACGCACCAATCCTCAATCGAGCCAGGATGAGGCAGCCTTTTGATACCACCAGTTCTGCCAACGGTTAACAGGATAGCTTCACCTACTCCGCAACCAGCAAAGACCCACTCATCGTGTAGTCGGTCATACCACATCCATTGCCTTAGGTTTGGATGCAAGAAGGCTTTACGTTCTCCTAGAGTAATAATCCAATCCTCCAGAGTGCCAAAAGCCTGTTCAAAACTTAATGTGCCGTTTTGTAACTGTACTGTGCGTTGTTCTAACTGACGTTCTAATGCAGCCTGTGATTGTGCTTGCATGATAAAACCTCCTTAGGGAATAGAAAGCCTTTCTGTAAATTCATCGCCCATGTAGTCTTTCCACTCTTTTCGGACTTCTTGCCAGGGACGTAGAATAGGGGGGTGCTTGCCAGTGTTGTGCTGGTGAAAATCAACCCCCCACTCACTACCGTCTGGCAGGGTGACTTTGATCAGGGTGTGGTTGTCGTCATTCAATTTATCGAACCAATCCAGTATTCCCTGCGGGTTGCGGGTTGATTTTTCTTCAAAAACGTACCCCTCCGCCTTAGCCTTCGAGCCGTACTTTTCGGCAATAATACTTTTCACTTTTCCTAAGGTTTCATTCACATAATCCCCGCAGGTGAATCCAGTTGAATGTGTCACCAAACCGACAGTATTATCCCATCCAATATTAGTTATTTTGGATAGACCATCAAAAATCAAAGTGGGATCACCCTGTAAAGGATTAACCACATAAATATTCTTGTC
>DAOTVW010000269.1:0-2722 GCA_034436035.1 Anaerolineales bacterium | reverse complement strand
CGGTGCTGCCGAGGATCAAGGCGCCGTGACAGCCGCGTTGTGCCAAAAAATCGAGATAGTGTGGGATAGCAGCGTAATCTGGTTTACCATTCGGTTTAATGGGAGTGATAGAAGCTGCCAAAACGCCGCTAATTTTTGTTTCTGCACACATAACCCGATTATATCATCGGCTTGAGAGAAGTTTTAGACTTCGCGTTCTATTACACGAATGCACGAATAGTGCTATCATTTGTTTATTCGTCGCCCATTCGTGGACGGTTTTCGTAGCAAATTATCAGCGCAACCTGTAGTGGTAGATAGTTACATAATTAGCTTATTTTCTGCGCTCTTTGTAAACTCCGCATAGTCATATCCCCTCAATAAATCCAATCGTGTTCATCTTGTAAATCCTGTCGATATTTGTCATAGTGAACGAAGTTAAGCCATCTTCCCTGCCGATTTAGAGATTGCTTCTGCCGCGATGAACGCTCCCTCGCAAAGACAGCTGTGCTGAGTAATTACAAAAATTGTTTATAATACTAATAGTACATGGATGCTTACATGGAGAGGGTTCATCGTATGAAGTTACTCAAAAACGAATGAAATATCCTCCTTTCCGGATCACGAGTATTTATTTGAGCCTTGCCATGGCTTGGATATTCTTATCCGACCGTTTGGCAGCCTGGTTTTTCCCAACCTTGACAAATTATCAACATGTACAAACCATAAAAGGAGCGGTTTATGTTCTAACGACCGCAATTCTGTTGTTTTTTCTCCTGCGGGCAGATTGGGAAACTCAAAAGAAATGTGAGATCAATTTACAGCGCGAGAAGGAAAAATTAGAAAAGGCGCTGCAGGATTTAAGCGTTTTATATAATGAAACTAAACTTCTTGCAGGAAAATTAGCAGAACTAGAAGAACAGGAGCGTACTCATTTGGCGGGAGAATTGCACGATAAGGTGGGGCAAAACCTGACGGCTTTGAATATCCATTTGAATATTTTGCGGATGAAATTGCCCCCGGAAATTTCCCCAGAACTACTCCAGCGGATCAATGATATGCAGCATTTAGTGGATGAAACGATGGTGCTCATTCGCGATGTGATGACTGATTTACATTCGCCGGTATTGGATGAATATGGGTTGCCAGCCGCGTTACGCGAGTTGGCAGAGCAATTTCAAAATCGGACAGGGATGCAGTGTGTCTTCTCATACCAATCTCTACCAAAAAGGTTGCCCAGGCATATCGAAAACGCGTTTTTCCGCATCACCCAAGCTGCTCTCGATAATATTATCCGACATGCTGAAGCAACCACAGTTAATATATCTCTTGGAATAAAGGATGAGATTGAATTAGTCATTGCAGATAATGGAAAAGGATTTAATGTTGATGCTTCAAAGAGAAAGTTATCTCAGCCAAGTTGGGGGTTCGGAATCATGCGGGAACGTGCTTTGGCGGTGGGTGCGACCTTAGAGGTTTTCAGTAAACCTGGGGAAGGTACACAAGTAATAGCCCGTATTCCAAAGGAGGTCTTGGATGGCGATCCGAGTTCTATTGGCAGATGATCATACAGTTGTCCGGGATGGTTTAAAGGCATTGCTGGAAAGTGAGGGGGATATAGAGGTTGTTGGCGTCGCGGGGGATGGGATCGCTGCAGTACAGGAATGCAGACGCCTCAAGCCAGATGTGGTAGTAATGGACATTGCCATGCCATTATTAAATGGCATTGATGCTGCGAAGGAAATCTTAAGTGAAAATGACAAAGTTGGTGTGATTGTTTTATCGATGTACGCTAGCCAAGAACACATTATCCGCGCGCTGCAAGCAGGAGTAAGAGGATATTTATTGAAAGAATCGGCTGGAAACGAAGTCATTCAAGCAATCCGGAGCGTTGCCCAAGGGAAAAGGTACATGAGTAGCGGTGTGGCTGAATTGGTGGTGGAAGACTATATCGCGATAGTGGGTGATTCAATCGTACAAAATCCATTACAAAAGTTAAGTAATCGAGAGCGGCAAGTATTGCAATTAGTGGTGGAAGGAAAAACGAGTGCCGATATTGCCTGTACATTGCAATTATCGGTGAAAACGGTTGAGACATATCGCAGCCGATTAATGGGAAAACTGGGGGTACATGATATTCCAGCGTTGGTGAAATTCGCTATTCAGCATGGCTTGATCCAATTGTAATAGACTGTCTTCTCTACTGGTTAGAGCGAGTAAGTCAGAAAGAAATTCCAATAAGTTTAATTGGTGATTGAAGAATAAATCGCGAAGGGGGTAATTTTTACTAATAGATATAAACAACAAAGTATGGTATATTCCTTACGTTTTGCCAATGCTAATTTGGAGCAATAGAAAAGTTCCTTACAAGCATTGCTCGATTTCCCCGACAGACGAATTCCAGAATGGATGAGAGAATAGAATAAATTATATCCACTGTCATGGGAAATGGTTATTTGAGCAAAAAAGTGTTGTTAGTTGAAGATCACCTGGCGATGCGGGAAGCGTTGGTGCATTGGTTAGAAGCGCTTTATCCTGATTGGATATTCCTTCAAGCCGCAACTGCTGAAGAAGCCTATCTCCAGTGCATGGAAAATGGGATTGACCTAGTCTTAATGGATCTTGACTTGAAAGGAATAAATGGTTTACAGGCAACTCAGTTCATCAAGGGTAATGCTCCGAGGATTAAAGTAGTGCTGTTAACGATGAACGAGGAAAAGCCTTTCGAAGAGGATGCTTTTGC
>DAOTVW010000268.1:0-5537 GCA_034436035.1 Anaerolineales bacterium | reverse complement strand
AATTTACCCTCAGTTTCCAGATACTTTTTGGAGCTTTAAACACGCCATTAAATTCATCGGCAAAAAAGCTGTTTCCCCGCCATTGGGTTTGTTAACCGTCGCTGCAATGTTACCCAAAACATGGAATCTGCGCTTAGTTGATTTAAATATGCGGCCCTTATCTAAAGAGGACCTAGAATGGGCGGATATGGCATTCATTTCGGCGATGACTGCGCAAAGGAAATCGGTGCAAAGAACCATCCAACAACTAAAAGAACTTGCTATCCCCATCGTAGCTGGTGGTCCTTTATTTGTTTATGAGCATGACGCATTCCCCGAGGTAGACCATTTTGTACTCAATGAAGCGGAAATCACGCTCCCTCCTTTCCTCGCTGATTTAGAGAAGAACCAGGCTGCACCGATTTACGCCACTTCCGATTACGCGGATCTCAGCACCACTCCGCCACCACGGTGGGATTTAATTAACTTCAACGATTATGTCACCCTTAATATTCAATTCTCGCGTGGCTGCCCATTTAACTGCGATTTTTGCAACGTCACCGCACTGCTTGGCCATCGCCCACGCACCAAACCCGTCCAAAATATAATTGCGGAATTAGATGCCATGTATCAGGCAGGCTGGCGGGGTAGTGTTTTCTTTGTGGATGACAATTTTATCGGCAATAAAAAAGTTCTGAAATCCGAACTCCTTCCGGCTTTGATTGAATGGCAAAAAGATAAAAAAGGAATCACCTTTTCAACCGAGGCATCCATTAACCTCGCTGATGATGGCGAGCTGATGGAGATGTTGACCCAAGCTGGATTCACTTCTGTGTTTATCGGTGTCGAAACACCGGAAGAAGAAAGCCTGGCAAGTTGCAACAAAAAACAAAATATGGATCGCAATTTAATCGATGATATCAAACGCATCTTGCATCATGGGATACAAGTGCAAGGCGGATTTATTGTCGGTTTCGATAATGATCGTCCATCCATCTTTCAACGCCAAATTGAATTCATCCAAAAAAGCGGAATCGTGACAGCCATGGTAGGGCTTTTACAAGCCCCTCCTGGTACCAGTCTATTCGAAAGGATGAAAAAAGAGGGACGATTGCTTGCTCCTCTCTCCGGTGATAACGTCGATGGGACAACGAACATCCTCCCCAAAATGGGTCTTGATACGCTTGTTCAAGGTTATACGAAAATTCTTCAAAATCTCTACCAGCCAGATAGCTACTATCAGAGGGTACGTACCTTTTTGGAGGAATATCAACCCCCGCGCTTGAAGGTTCACCTCGATTTTTCTAGTACAATGATGTACTTACGGGCATTCTTCCAATCCGTCCTTCAGCTAGGAATAGTTGGAAAAGAACGCATCCAATATTGGCGGTTATTCTTCTGGACTTTGTTCCACCGCCCGCGGCTCTTCCCGTATAGTATAACCCTGGCGATATATGGGTATCACTTCCGTAAAATCTGCGAGAGAGTTTGGCAAACCCCAACCCTTACCTGAGTGATAACTGAGCTGCTTGAGCAGCAGCTAATCCCACGCCTGGCTGGATAGGATATCCGCACTGGATTAAGCCTTGTTCAATTGCGCTAATGGTCGCCATAACGTCGCCGATAGTGGTTGTACCCATGTGCCCAACCCGAAAATATTCGCTTTTAATTTCTGGATGCAAACCGCCCGAGATGACAATGCCACGCTTTGCTACCTCGCTTAACAAAGCTCCTCCTTGCACCCCAGCTGGATAGCGCATTGCCGTCAAGGTGTGGGCAGCATACTCCTCTTTCAGTGGCAATTGGTCCAACTCCCAAGCCTGAACCGCAGCTTTAAAGGTTTTACTTAATGCGAGATGACGTTGAAAACGCGCCTCCATCCCTTCGGCGAGAATTTGCTTTAGACTGACATGCAATGCCCAGACCAGGTTTACGGCGGGTGTGCAGAAATAATTTGGCTTGCGTTCTTCGTGGGACTGCATCACCGGTAACCAGTTATTCCAATCACTGTAATAATTTAACACTGGGCTCTTGCGTTTTTTGAATTGCTCTAAAGCATGGCTGCCAACAACCCATAATGCCAAACCAGGTGGCACACCAATCGCTTTTTGAGAAGCCGTTAATACCACATCTAAACCCCATTCTTCCATCCGCAACTCTTCGGCTGCCACCGAGCAAACCCCATCTACCACGATTAATGCCCCATAACGGTGGGCTAATTCCGCCACAGAGCGAACATCCGTCAATACGCCGGTTGAGGTGTCCACATGAGTGATGACCAGGAGCTTGGTTTTTCTTTGCTGCAAAGCGCTTTCGATTTCGTCCAAACTCGGGCGCCCACCAATTGGGGATTTCAGTTCCATTAAATCCGCCCCGTATCGTTTGAGTATTTCACCAAAACGTTCGCTGAAGAAACCTGTATTAATCAATAGGACCGTGTCGCCTGCTTCCACCAGATTTGCTGCTACCGCATCCATCCCTAACGTCCCTGATCCAGCGAGAATGAATGGCTGACCATGAGGAGCGAAAAACACCTCACGCATCATCTCTAAACTGGCTCCAAAAGCTTCAATAAAATTGGCGTCCATGTGGCTGGTCGTAGGGGCACCCAGCGCGGCTAACACGGCAGGGTCAAATTCAATCGGTCCGGGTATCATTAATAATTTATGGCTTCTCATCGACTTTTCCTTCTTTATAATTGTAGTTTATTTGATAGGTTCAAGCATGGTCAGTGCAACAAAGCCATCTCCCTGCTGAGCTGGAGATTGCTTCGGTCGCAACGGGCGCTCCCTCGCAATGACACCTGGCGGTGCCTGTCATGGCGGGCACGTTCGCTTCGCTCAGTGTAAACTCCGCTTAGCCATCTCCCTGCCAGCATCTGTCATGGCGAGCGAAGCGAAGCCATCTCCTAGCCGGGTTGGGGATTGCTTCGGTCGCAACGGGCGCTCCCTCGCAATGACACCTGGCGGTGCCTGTCATGGCGGGCACGTTCGCTGCGCTCAGTGTAAACTCCGCGTAGCCATCTCCCTGCCGGCATCTGTCATGGCGAGCGAAGCGAAGCCATCTCCTAGCCGGGTTGGGGATTGCTTCGGTCGCAAAGAACGCTCCCTCGCAATGACGCCCGGTGGTGATTGTCATGTCGGGCACGTTCGCTGCGCCCAGTGTAAACTCCGCGTAGCCATCTCCCTGACGGGTTGGAGATTGCTTCGGTCGCAACGGGCGCTCCCTCGCAATGACCGCTGGTTGGGCATATAGAGATTGCTGCCGTAACCAAGAGCGCTCCTCCATATTAACGATTGTACTGAGTAATTACGAATGTTTGGCAACTCCATTTTATTGGTACTATTTTCGAAAGGCAAATGCTTTGGTCAGTATCATTTTAATCCAGATTAAACCGAATGCTATGGTTTATTTTTCCTTTGTTTGGGGCTATTTTTTTATGCACTTCTGATAAAAGAAGGTCGGGTTTCCATACCCGACGATCCATCGTGCATCACACCCGAAATAAATTTCGGGATACAAGTCGTAACGCGAAATTTATTTCGCCGCCTCTCGACACGCAGGTCGGGTTTCCATGCTCGGAATCCAAATCCAAATCCAAAAACATCTACGGCGGGATTGGAATCCCGCTCTACTAGCACCATCCATTGCGTTTTAGCGAACGCTTAATGCCATGCCTGGATCTGATTTTTCCCGCCTTGTTTTGCCCGATAAAGGGCTTGATCCGCCCGCTCAATTAAAGATTTCAGGGTATCGCCGGGGAGTAAATCAGCTACCCCACCGGTCATTGTCACCCGCACTAGTTCACCGTTTTCGGCGCTGATATTAATCCCCGCCACGCGGTTGCGTAAACGCTCCGCCACACTTAACGCTTCGGGCAGGCTGGTTTCAGGAAGCAAAGCAATAAATTCATCTCCGCCATAGCGAGCGATGATATCTACCTGGCGTAATTCCGATCTACAGGCAGCGCTCACGCTATTTAAAACGCGGTCGCCCATCAAGTGGCCAAAATGATCGTTTACATACTTCAGCAAATCCACATCCATGATAATCAAACTAAGCGGGCGATGAAATCGATGGGCGCGAATGATCTCGTGTTCCGCCAGTTCATAGAAACCGCGCCGATTATATAAACCCGTCAAAGGATCGGTCACAGCCTCTTGTTGCACAGCAGCATGGAGCTGCGCATTTTGTAATGCTGTGGTAGCCGTGGCAGCAAAGCTAACCAACAACTCTAGGTCAACCCCTTGAAAAGCATATGCAGCGCTTGATCCCAAAACGAGCGCACCAAAAACACGCTCTTCCGTTTGCAAAGGAGCAACAATCAAGGAAAGCATTTTCGGGGTTTGGAGAAAATCCTCATCGCCGGGTAGCGAGGTTTCCAGTTCAATATTTTCGATTAAAATTGGTTGATGGTTTCGGACTGCGCGAGCGGCGTAACTATCCTTGGAGGTCGGCTTGAAAAGTTGAATGCGCGGGTCTTCACTCCCCTGGCTGGCGCGCAATTGTAGCTGTCCGGTTTCTGGTACAACGAGATACAGCGTTCCTCTTTCCGCAGAGGGAATAGCACTCATGGCAGCGTCTAATATTTGGCCTAAGAGTGCATCCAGTTCAAGCGTAGAAAGCAACGCCGCGGTTGCTTTCTGCAATGCGCCAAGTTCTTTAGCGCGATGCTGCGCAGAATCCAAGGCATACTCTTTCGAGATGGCTAAGGCAATTTGACTGGCGGCTTGCTCACCAAATGCTAATTCAATAGGAGTGAAAGCATGTTTATGACGATAAGAGATCAAAATCACACCTAATTTGCTCTCGTTGGCAATGAGCGGCAAAGCTAACATGCTTTGACTCTCCAAGCGGCGTACCAAGCGTGGATTAAGCCAGGGGGAAAGCTCTGGTTCATTAATGGGTATGATGCGCGGGCTATTGACCAATGCACTCGAAATGACCCGCAAGGACGGCTGAAATTCTGAGCTCATCACCCAATCTGCTTGGTAACCATGTGCCATCTCCAACACCGGTGTTTTTTGGGCTGCGTCCCATAAAGCTGTCAAACAGGTATCGGCAGAGAAAAGCTGGCAAATCTGCCCGGTAATCGTCTCTAACATGGGCAAGAAACCTTTTGCTTGTAATGCCTGGCGGGTGATTTGATTTAATAAGGATAACGATTGCTCGCGCACAACTAAATCCATCTGCCGAATTTCCGTTTCCTGTTGGCGCTCCTGCTGTGCTTTGAACAGAAACGCATTTTGCAAAGCTACCGCTATAATGTTTGCTGCGGCATAAATCATCCCCAGTTCTTCTGTGGTGAATGGCTGAGGTAATTTATTGGCTACCTCGAGATAACCAAAATGGTCCGGCCCAATCCGCAGCGGGGCGCGCACTCTACCAACTACATTAGTATGGGTTTTTGCATAGGTTTGCCCTTCACTTTTGGATTGCAAGGTAATGGTAACCTGATCATAACCCAATTGGTTCTGTAAAAGTTCCGTCACTGCCTGAGCGATTTGTTCTTCATCGTGTAACCCAACCGCGCGAGCACTCAATGCGACTAAAGCCTT
>DAOTVW010000267.1:0-26634 GCA_034436035.1 Anaerolineales bacterium | reverse complement strand
CCGATGATTAATGAAGCGATTTTTGCATTACAAGAAGGCGTAGCCAAAAAGGAAGCGATAGACAAGGTGATGCAATTAGGAATGAACCATCCGATGGGACCACTTGCACTCGCTGATCTGATTGGGTTAGATGTAGTCCTAGCGGTTATGGAAGTCCTTCAGCAGGATTTAGGGGAAGATAAATATCGTCCCGCATATTTACTGAAAAAGATGGTGGCAGCTGGTTTTTTAGGCCGAAAAACAGGCAAGGGTTTTTATGAATACAACGCATAAAGAAGACATTTTTGATTTTATCGTAATTGGCTCTGGTTTCGGCGGTAGTGTTGCTGCCATGCGACTCGCTGAAAAAGGATATGATGTCCTGGTATTGGAAAAAGGGAAACGCTTTCAGGATAATGATTTTGCCTCGACAAATTGGAAATTTTGGAAATATTTATGGCTACCCGCTTTGCGTTGCTTTGGAATCCTTGAGATGAATTTATTTAAGGATGTGCTCGTTTTGCATGGCAGCGGGGTTGGGGGTGGAAGTTTGGGATACGCCAATGTGCTCATGGAACCGGATGAGCGCTTGTTTGAAAACCCAGCCTGGAAAGATTTAGCAGATTGGAAACAAGTCCTTACTCCATATTATACAATCGCTAAGCGCATGCTTGGAGTTGAAACAAACCCACGTTTTTGGAAAGCAGATGAAGTACTTCAATCCATTGCAGAAGAAATGGGGCGGAAAGAGACTTTTCGGGCATGTGAAGTGGGAGTGTTGTTTGGCGAATCGCGCGGCTTGCAACCTGGAACAACTCTACCTGATCCTTATTTCAATGGTGAAGGACCGCTCCGTAATACTTGCAATCATTGTGGTGGATGTATGGTGGGTTGTCGCTATAATGCCAAAAACACTCTCGTCAAGAATTATCTTTGGTTCGCCGAAAAGATGGGTGTGAAAATCCTTGCCGAACAAGAGGTAGTCGATATCCAACCGATAGAAGGCAATTCTGCAGCTCGGTATCGTTTGACAGTCCGATCTAGCACTCACCCCTGGCAAAAAAAGGGTCAATTTCTTGCGCATAATATTGTTGTATCGGCTGGAACCTTAGGTACTTTGAAATTGCTTTTGCATTGTTGTAGCCGATCACATTCGTTGCCAAAAATATCCCCACGTTTAGGGGAAAACGTGCGTACCAACAGCGAATCCCTATTGGGGGCGATGAGCCGTAATCGTCAGGTGGATTATTCCAAGGGCATCGCGATAACCTCAATTTTTCAAGCAGATGAGGAAACGGCAGTAGAACCGGTGCGATATCCGGCTGGCTCATCTTTGATGCGATACTTATCTGCTCCATTGGTAGCAGGCAATGAGCCTTTAATGTTGCGATTATTGAAATCCATCTTTCTGCTCTTACGCCATCCCATCGATTTTTTGCGGGTCTATATTTTGCCGGGATGGGCGCAAAGGACAACCATATTGTTGGTAATGCAAACCAAAGATAGCCGATTGCGGATAAAATTAGGACGCCATTTTCTAACCTTTTTCCGCCGTGGTTTAATAACAGATTCAGGGGGTGCAGCAGTGGTAGGGGTTAGCAGCACTGGTGCAAATGTAACTCAACGCTTTGCAGAAAAAATTAATGGTTTACCCGCTGGCGCTGTTAATGAGAGCATTTTGAATACACCCTTAACGGCTCATCTGTTAGGTGGGGTGCCATTTGGGAAAAATAGCGCTGAAGGGGTTATTGGTCTGGATTGCCAGGTTCATAACTATCGGGGTCTATATGTCGTGGATGGCTCTATCGTGCCGGCAAACCCGGGTGTAAACCCAAGCTTAACTATCACGGCTTTGGCAGAATATGCTATGGCACAAATCCCACCCAAAGGTCAATTGGACAAGTAGGGCACTTTATTCCTTCAAAAGGTTTTCCAGGATTTGACGCGTTAATTGGGCGTCTGCTTTCCCGCCCATTTGCTTCATGACCTGACCGACAAACCAGCCAATTAATCCGGTTTTACCTTTTCGATAATTTGCCACTGCTTCAGGGTTTTCAATTATGATTGCTTTACAGATTTCCTCGATCTTGTTTGTATCGCTCACTTTTGCTAAACCCTCTTCGGCAACGATTGCTGATGGAGATTTTCCGCTCGCTTGCACCTTGTCGATTAAAGCTTTACCGGTTGAATTATTGATGATATTTTCATCAATCATTTTGATGATTTCAGCCAAATAAGCTGGTGTTATGATTAATTCGGCAGCTGGGATGCCAGTCTCGTTTATCAACCGCAAGACATCATTCATGAGCCAGTTCGAAACCCGTTTTGGATCACCTTGATAGCTGATTACGGCTGCCTCGAAATAATCCGATAAAGAGCGCTCGTTAGTGAGTATGTCGGCATCATATTCGGGCAATCCATATTGTTGGATAAATCGCTGGCGCCGTTCTAATGGTAATTCGGGTAAATGTTTTAATATCTCGGTTCGCCAGCTATCATCGATCACGAGTTGCAATAAATCTGGTTCGCGAAAATAACGATAGTCAGCTTCTGTTTCTTTAGAGCGCATTTTTCGTAACACCCCATTATCTTCATCCCATTCTAAAGTCCATGCTTCGATGTGGTGTCCCAGCTCAACTTCTCGGATCTGGCGATTGATTTCTGTTTGGATAGCCTCGCGCACAGCAACGATTGAGTTTACATTTTTTATTTCAGTTTTCGGATTGAGATAATCGGCACCTTTTGGTCGGATGGAGACGTTGGCATCGCAGCGTAAATGTCCTTTTTCCATGTCCGCTTCGGAGATGCCAATCCACCGTAACAATTGGCGTAATCGGATTAAATATTGTGCAGCCTCATCAGCAGAACGAAGATCCGGCGCGGTAACCATTTCGACCAGTGGAACACCACAACGATTGAAATCGATCAAACGGCGTCCAAAATCGTTTTTAGTTTTTCCCGCATCTTCTTCAAGATGGAGTTTATGGATCGCAACCGTTTTTATAGTTCCATCAGGCATGGGCAATTCTAAATAGCCGCCGCGTGCAACGGGCATATTGTATTGACTGATTTGATAACCTTTTGGCAAGTCTGGGTAGAAATAATTTTTGCGATCAAAGTAAGAAATAGACTGAATTTCTGCATGCATGGCAGCCGCGAGAAGGACAGCTTTTTCAACCGCTGCTTTGTTTAGAACGGGTAGAACGCCGGGTAATCCGCAACAGACCGGGCAGATGTTTGTATTGGGTGGATCATTCCAGGAATCTGCTTTGCAGGAACAAAATATTTTTGTTGTAGTATTCAGCTGGATGTGGGTTTCTAATCCAATGATTGCTTCAAATTCAGTCATAGGTCATTCACTCATGAGGATAGGGTTTTAGAGGTTAGTTCGCGCAAGGCATCTTTAGCAATCCAGCGCGCGGCTTTTGAATCTAAGATAGATATCTGACGGGCGATCTCTATCGCTCTGGATTGTAAAGCGCGATTACGTTTTCCGATTTGGCGTAACGCCCAATTTACCGCTTTTTTGACAAAGTTTCTTTCGTCAATTGCTTCACGGGCTATGATTTGGAAAAAAGGCTCAAAGTATTCATTAGATGCTTGTTTGTCATAAAAAGCAATGGAAGCCATCAGGGCGAAAGCGGCGCGTTTTACAAAGGTTTCTTCTCTTTCACTCCATTCGATCGCTTTCTCAAACGCATAAGGTGTTTTATCAAACAAGTTCATACAAACCTGGTCACAAACATCCCAGGAATCAAACGCATTTGCCCAAACGTCCATTTGTTCTCGGGTCACCAGTTGCGGATCGTCAATCATGGAGGCAAGGATTCTTGCTTCATGATAACCACTTGCCCAGATTGCAAGCGCTAAGGCATGATTATTTTTATAGGATTTTGCTATTTTGCGTAATGCTGGAATAGAAACACCAAGCGTGCCCTCCGGGTTAATCCCAAACCGAGCCATACCGGCAACATTGACTGGATTTCCCATATCTTTCAGAGCCTTAATGATGGCTTCACAATCAGCGCTTACTTGCTGAGCAGAGGCGGGGTTTTCTTTCGCCATTCGTCTCCTTCTGTGACGGTTTCGTAAGCATAAGCAATACGAAGCAGGATACTTTCCGAAAAATCATTGCCCAACAATTGAACACCAATGGGCAACCCTTGGGAATCGAAACCAGCCAGAAAAGAAATACCCGGGATACCTGCATGGTTTGCCGGGACGGTGAGTTGATCAGCGTACTGCATTAATACCGAATCTCCATAGACATCACCCATGCGAAAAGCGGTCGTCGGGGTTGTTGGGGTGAGCAACGCCTGTAAACGGTATTTACCATGAGGGTTGAAAATCTCCTCAAAATCCTGACGAATGAGAGTGCGAACCTTTAATGCCCGCAGGTAGTATTGTTCACTGTACTGAGCAGCACTGACATACATGCCCATTAATATCCGCAATTTTGGTTGAGCGCCAAACCCTTCGCCACGGCTTTTTCGATACAAATCATGCAAGTCGCGCACGGCTTGCTTGGTGCGGAAGCCATACTTGACACCGTCGAAACGGTGTAAGTTCGAAGCCGCTTCGACCCGCGAAATGACAAAATAGGCAGGGATACCATAGTGTGTATGCGGCATAGGCACATCTTCGACGATGTCTGCACCCATTTCTGCTAACCTTCCCGCAGCTTTATACACTGCATTTTTCATTATCTCGGGTACGTCTTCCTGATGGATCTCCCCACTTTCTGCATCTAAATAGGTGATCTTAAAATAATCTGGGGATAGCCCAATCCGCATGCCACGGATTGGTTTTTGTAACTCATTGAGGTAATCAGGAACAGGAAGGTTTGCCGCAGTGGAGTCTTTTGGGTCTGCTCCGCTGATCATCTGTAAAACCAGAGCAGCATCTGTAACATTACGGGTGAGAGGTCCAGGACAATCGAGGGAGGAACCGAAAGCAATTAATCCATAGCGAGAAACTCGCCCGTAGGTTGGTTTTACCCCCACCACACCGCAAAACGCAGCGGGTTGACGGATAGACCCGGCCGTATCGGTGCCGATAGAAAAACAGCCCTCCCCAGCAGCCACAGCGGATGCGCTTCCTCCCGAGGATCCGCCCGGTACATGAGCAGTGTTCCAGGGGTTGCGTGGGGTTGGCCGAAACGCACTCGACTCATTGGAAGAGCCAAATGTAAATTCATCCAAGTTAACTTTCCCTAAAAGTATCCCACCTTGTTCCTCGATGCGCTTGATTGCTGTAGCAGTATAAGGTGAAATAAAGTTAGCCAGGATGCGCGATCCAGCAGTGGAGGGTGTGTCTTTTACGCAATAGATATCTTTGGCAGTAAATGGAATACCAGCTAAAAATCCTGGATTTTCTCCCGCTGCAATGGCTTGATCAACTTTTTGTGCTTGAAGGCGTGCGCGTTCGGGAGTAATTGTGATAAATGAATGGATTTTATCGGGCTCTTCATCATTGTTTCCATCGAGATGACCAGAGATACCATCTACCTGCGCAATGCGTTGTAAGGCGCTTTCCGTGACTTCAACCGCTGAGATTTGTTTACGGCGGATCATTCCCGCTAAATGGTAAGCAGCATAATCGCATAAATCCATTGGATTACTCCAAATCTTGGTGTGGGATGTCTGGAACGATGATATATCGCTCTTCGACTTGAGGCGCCTGGGCAAGGATGCTATCCGCAAAATTACTTGGCTGCCATTCATCTTCCCGAATCGGCGGACGGATCTCTGCCGGATAGGGGATGCCATGCGAAGCGGGTGGGATGTTCGGATCGATCGGGATTGATGCTAATTCATTTACCGCTTTGAGCTGGTTATTTAATTGCTTTCTTAAATATTCAGATTCGTTTGGCGATAACTCTAAGGCTGCCAAGTTAACCAAGTGTTCAAAAAGCTCGGGTGTTATCGGTTCTGTCATGATATAACCTCCAGCGAGGTGAGTATATCCTACTTTTCAATGGTGTCAATAACTTGGAAATCATCCTTAATGCTATAATCAATTCAGCTAGAGGATAAATTGTATAAGGAGGAAAAAATGTCCAATAATTGGTTGTTCCCATTTAGCGATGAGCATGAGATGATCCGTCAAACAGCGCGCGATTTTGCCCGCAAGGAAATTGCTCCCGTTGCTGCGGAATTTGATGAAAGCGGGGAGTTCCCTCGTCAAACGATCCGTAAAATGGGGGAGATGGGGTTTATGGGAATTGAGGTTCCAGAAGAATATGGGGGTGCGGGAATGGACACCTTGGCTTATGTGTTGGCTTTAGAGGAGGTGAGTAAGGTCGATGCAGCTCATGGCACAATTATGTCGGTCAATAATTCCCTTTTTTGTTATGGCATTTTAAAGTATGGATCTGAAGAACAAAAACAAAAATTTGTTCGTCCGGTTGCAAGCGGTGAGGCAGTCGGAGCTTATTCATTGACTGAACCAATGTCCGGATCCGATGCCGGTACGATGCGCAGCCGGGCAGAGCGGCATGGCGATGTTTATGTGCTAAATGGCAGAAAATCGTGGGTAACCAGTGGACCAGTGGCTGATTATGTGGTTGTATTTTGCTTGACAGAACCAGAGAAAAAACACCACGGCATCAGTGCTTTTTTGGTGGATGCGCATTCACCGGGATTTATTCGTGGGAAAAAAGAACCAAAATTAGGGATTCGAGCATCGGCAACAAGCGAGTTGGTCTTCGAGAATTGTGAAGTACCGCTGGAAAATCGATTGGGGGAGGAGGGTGAAGGTTTCAAAATTGCTATGGCGGTTCTGGATGCCGGTCGGATTGGGATTGCTGCTCAATCTTTAGGTATTGCGGAAGCTGCTTATGAAGCCAGCCTACAATATGCAACGGAGCGGGAGGCTTTCGGTCATAAGATTGGAGAGTTTGAAGGAATTTCCTTCAAACTGGCAGACATGAAAACCCGTATTGAAGCAGCCCGTTTGTTGACGTATAATGCTGCTTTAGCGAAAGAACGTGCAAAGAAAACGGGTGAGCGGTTTACCTTGGAAGCTTCAATGGCGAAATTGTTTTCCTCTGAGACGGCAATGTTTGTGACCCATGCAGCGGTACAAATCTATGGTGGAATGGGATACAGTCGCGAATTACCGATTGAAAGATATTTCCGCGATGCAAAGATCACAGAGATATATGAAGGTACCAGCGAGATCCAGCGAATGGTCATAGCGAGGTTGGAAAGTGGGTTACGGTAAACGGTCTCAAGAGGTATGATTTAATCCATCGGATTTCAAACCTTTATGGTAGAGCATCAAGAAAACCAGGATAACTTGCCTAATGTTCAAGTATTGTCTGTATTGTCCCAGAAAGATGAGACCGCGCCACAAGATCATATCCGAGTGACACTGGAAGTAAAAATAAAACCTGATCAACCGATAACGATAAAGATCAGCTCTAATGAGCAGGGGGAGGTAAAAATTGTCGAGTCGGTTACACCTATACCGAAGTCAAGTTCAGGCTCTCTCTCCGAAACTTTCCGGGACTTTAAAAAACGCGTTCAAGGCAGAGTTAATTCTTTTGCCTTGCTAATACAAAACCTTCGAAGGTTTATCATCAATCCAAGTGAATTGTTTATCTTCGGCATTTTCTTATATCTGGTAACGCGTTTAATTGGCTTGGTTCAGTTTCCGATTTACTTTTTTACCGATGAAGCTATCCAGACCGTTTCTGCGGCGGATTTAGTGCGGGATCATTTTTATAGTCCAGACAAAATATTCCTCCCGACGTATTTTCAGAATGGCAATTTTTATAATTTGAGTGTAAGCGTTTACGCTCAAGTCATCCCTTACATCTTGTTCGGTAAATCTATCCTTGCCACTCGTTCTGTATCGGTGTTTGTTTCTTTGCTATCCGGGATTTGTTTAGCGCTTTGTTTTCGTTCCGTAGGGCGAGAGTTTGGAAAAAGCAGAAATGATCCCCGCGGAAAAATCCCTGCCGAGGGATGGTGGAGTATTGTTTTGTTTCTTTCAATTACTCCAGCTTGGTTTCTCCATTCCCGCACTGCATTTGAGACAGTGTTATTTTGTTCCTTTTTTGGCATGTATTTAGCTGCCTATTTACTCTATCGTTATCAATCGAGAAACTATATTTATTTAGCGGTGATAAGTGGAGTATTAGCGTTTTATTCTTATAGTCCAGGACAAGTGGTGCTGGTTGTATTTACAATTGGATTATTCCTTTCGGACTTGCGTTTTCATTGGCAAAACCGGAGGGCGATTTTTGTTGCGCTGCTATTGGGTTTAATCTGTTTACTCCCCTATTTTCGCTTTCTTTCCTATCATGAAAGTGCTCCATTCGAACATTTGCGTAATCTGGATTCGTATTGGATGACGCCCATACCTTTATCCGTAAAGGTTGGGCGCTACATTCATGAATATCTGAATGGGCTAAACCCCTATTATTGGTTCATCCCCAATGATCGCGATTTAATTCGCCATGTAATGAAAGGTTATGGACATCTTGGATTATTCAACTTACCTTTCATTTTGATTGGTTTTATGGTGTCAATCATGCATCTCCGCAATTCAGCAAACCGAGCGATAATTTTGGCTATACTTGCCGCCCCAAGTGGCGCTGCTTTGGTGGGCATCGGCGTTACGCGCGTCTTGGTTATGGTTATCCCAGCCGCTATATTGGCAGGAATTGGTTGGCAAACCATTTTAGATTGGATTGATCAGACAAAGCTGGATTATGAAAAGAAAAGGATAAATCAACCTCCACCATTTTCTAAAAATCCGCTTTTAACAAACTTGCTGAATAAGCAGGTTGCTCAGATAGCTTTGTTTTTGCTTTTGGCGGGGATCAATATCTACATGCTCTGGGATGGTTTGTATAAAGCCCCAACCTGGTATGAAGATTATGGTTTATATGGAATGCAGTATGGCGCGAAACAGTTGTTTGGTGATGTGATTCCACGCTATATTCAAGCCGATTCGAGAAATCATTTATTTGTGTCCTCACTTTGGGCAAATGGTGCCGACGTGTTTATTCGTTTCTTCTTGCCCGAAGAGTATTCCAATCGCATCGCGATGGGATCCATTGATACTTATTTATCACAAAAACAACCCCTTGATGAACATACAATTTTCATTCTCACCCCAGAAGAATTCCGCCAGGCATTAGCCAGTCCGAAAATGAGATATTTAGGTTTGCTTGAAACCGTCCCTTACCCAGATGGGAAGGATGGCTTTTATATTGTTCGTTTAGCCTATGTGGACAATGTGGACCAGATTTTTGCCGCCGAAAAAGAAGCGCGGCGGCATTTGATATCTGAAGACCTGGAAATTCAAGGTATTCCTGCTCGGGTGCAATATTCACCGATTGATGCAGGTCAATTATCGGATGCGTTTGATGGAGATGTGTTTACCCTTATCCGTGGTTTGGAAGCCAATCCTTTTGTCCTTGATTTCACTTTTGGACAGACCTTAACTATCAAAGGCATTCGTGCAGATTTTGGCTCGATGGATTTTGAATTCAAAGTAATTTTATACAATGAGAACTATCCAAATGGATTAGTGGTAAAACAAGTATATAAAGGGCTGCCACCTGATCCACACATTGAGCTTCTTTTCCCACAACCTTACCACGGTGATCATATTCGCATAGAAATATTGAGTTTATCGGAGGGAGAAGTAGCCAAAATCCATATTCGGGAAATCCGTTTTATTGAATGAAAGGAGTAAGGGTTGAAAGCAGTTTATTTCTATCAACATGGTGACAGTAGTGTTTTACAGTATGGAGACCTGCCGATTCCGCAACCAAAAAGCGATGAGGTATTGGTGCGTTTATATGCGGCCGGGTTGAATCGGCTTGATTTATGGACCAGGCGGGGATGGCAGGGTCTGAAATTGGATTATCCTCACATTCCAGGGGCAGATGGCGCAGGTGTAATTGCCGCGCTGGGAGATAACGTAGAGGGATTGCGTGAAGGGGATAGAGTGGTGATTAACCCCAATATTGCTTGCGGGAAATGCGAATATTGCATCGCTGGTCAGGATAATTTATGTAAGAATTGGCATTTGTTAGGGGAAACCATCCGGGGCACTTATGCTGAATATGTCGTGATTCCAGCGCGCAATGTATATGTGATAGCGGATCATATTTCCTTCGAAATCGCAGCTGCTTCTGCACTGGTATTTCAAACCGCCTGGCACTCGCTCATTACCCGTGGACAACTTCGCGCAGGAGAGACGGTATTAATTGTGGGCGCGTCCGGGGGAGTAAACACAGCGAGTATCCAGATAGCAAAATTTGCTGGAGCAAAAGTGCTTGTGGTTGGCTCAAATTCCGAAAAACTAGCGCGGGCAAAAGAACTTGGCGCCGATATCTTGATCGACCGATCGACGGATGAAAATTGGTCCAAGCAGGTTTATCTGCTCACTGAAAAACGCGGGGTCGATGTGGTGGTGGATAATGTTGGCACCACTTTCATGCAAAGTTTTCGCTCTGCAAGGAAAGGCGGGAGGATCCTTACTGTGGGAAACACCGCTGGAGCGCAATTCGAAATCGATAACCGTTTGATTTTCGGAAAGCATCTGAGTTTGATTGGATCGACCATGAGTACTCAAAGCGATTTCAGAAAGGTGATGGAGTTAATCGGGGAGGGTAAATTCAAACCGCCAATTGATCGCGTCTTCCCATTATCAGAGGCAAAAGCAGCCCAAGATTATCTCGAAGGCGGTTATCAATTCGGTAAAATAGTCCTCAAGATTGACTAAAATGCATTCTACAAAAGGCGTAACTGTTCTTTTCATCGGGGTGTTAACCAGTGCAGGTATGCATCTTTTACGGACGATTTATGCAATCCAGAATTGGAGTTGGTTGCAAAACATTCTTGGCTGGATAATTTACTATATGCTAATCAGTGGATTGACCTTTTTCTTTTTAAACTTGATTATCCTTCTTCTGATGATCCAACGCAATCAGCGAATTCAAATTTATCTCACGGTGTATATTTTATTGCTGATGGGTGCATATTGGTTTGATCGTCTTGTATTGTCGATTGGCGAATCTCATTGGAATATCCCATTTGTAATTGGATCTCAATTAATGATGTTGCTCATATATACCTTATTGATGCGAAGCAAAGGTGTAAAAGCCTATTTTGGAGAAAAACATGCCTGAGAACCCAAAAATTCAAAAATTGCGAGCGTTACGTGCTCAAAGTCGCCTCGGCGGTGGAGAGGATCGCATACAAGCTCAACACGAACGTGGAAAATTAACTGCTCGTGAACGGATTGACTTACTTCTCGATAAAGGTTCATTTCGCGAAGTGGACGCGTTTGTGGTCCACCGCACCCATGACTTCGACCTTGATAAACAACAATATCTGGGGGATAGTGTCGTAACAGGCTGGGGTACGATAAATGGCCGTTTAGTGTATATCTTTAGCCAAGATTTTACAGTTTTTGGGGGGAGTTTAGGCGAAGTCCATGCTGAGAAGGTATGTAAGATTATGGATATGGCGATGAAAAATGGCGCACCCGTGATAGGGCTGAACGACTCGGGGGGAGCACGCATTCAAGAGGGAGTGGTGTCTCTGGGTGGTTATGCAGAGATATTCCTTCGCAACACATTAGCTTCGGGAGTGATACCGCAAATCAGTGTCATCATGGGTCCATGTGCTGGTGGGGCGGTATATTCACCGGCTCTGACTGATTTTATTATTATGGTACGTAACTCCTCTTATATGTTTATCACTGGGCCAGAAGTAGTCAAAGCGGTCACCCATGAGGAAGTGACATTTGAAGAATTAGGCGGCGCGGATGTGCATGCAGAAACTTCCGGTGTAAGCCATCTCTCGGCTGATAACGAGGCAGATGCACTGTATTTGGTGCGCAAACTATTAAGTTATATTCCCCAAAATAATATGGAAGATCCACCTTTTATCCTGAATGGAGATGACCCATTGCGTATGGAAGAAGTGCTTGATACGATCATCCCAGAAGATGCCGGAAAACCATACGATATTCGGGAAGTTATTAACTATATTGTCGATGATGCGCTCTTCTTTGAAATTCAGGAACATTATGCTGCAAACATTGTGATTGGGTTCGCTCGTTTAGGTGGTCACAGCGTTGGGATCGTTGCAAACCAGCCAGCCGTATTGGCTGGTGTGTTGGATATAAAGTCGTCCGAAAAGGCAGCGCGGTTTGTACGCTTTTGTGATGCATTTAATATCCCCTTAGTAACGTTTGTGGATGTCCCGGGATTCTTGCCTGGCGTCGGGCAGGAGCATGGCGGGATAATCCGCTCGGGTGCAAAACTACTTTATGCATATTGTGAAGCAACTGTACCAAAACTAACCGTCGTAACCCGCAAAGCATACGGTGGTGCATATGATGTGATGAGCAGCAAACATATCCGTGGAGATGTCAATTTTGCCTGGCCCTCTGCGGAAATTGCGGTAATGGGTCCAGACGGCGCAGTAAATATTATCTTTCGCAAGGAACTGGCAAATGCAGCAGACCCAGCCAAAAGAAAAGAGGAATTGGTTCAAGAATATCGGGAGAAATTTGCCAATCCATACATTGCAGCGCAACGAGGCTATATCGATGATGTGATTGAGCCACGCGAGACACGCCCGCGATTAATCAATGCTTTGGAGATGCTGTCCAACAAGCGAGATACGAATCCTCCTAAAAAACATGGTTGTATCCCATTATAGGTGATTATGGGACAAGTAGATAATCAAGTGGAAAGACAAAAACTGCTGGTCAATGGACATGAAATCTATGTAGAAAAATATGGCAGCAATGATTCACCTTTGATCGTTTTACTCCATCACGGTTTAGGATCAGTAAAAGCCTGGCAATATCAGATTCCATTCTTGCTGGAAAATGGTTATTCGGCTTGGGTTTATGATCGCTGGGGCTATGGCAATTCAGCAGATCGGGAAAAATTAGATCCACCTTGGTTTGAGGATGATGTTGCGGATTTGTTCGAATTGCTAAAAAATGTTAACGAAAAAATATTGTTAATCGGTCATAGTGATGGTGGTAATATTGCTCTTTCGTACACTTTGAAATACCCTCAAAAAATATGCGGTTTGATTGTCGTTGCTCCTCATATTTATATCGAGCCAAAAATGGTAAGCGGTATATTGGCATTACAACGGGCTTATCAAAATCAAGCTTCTTTTCGAGACGGTTTGAATAGAATACATGGGGGGAAGGCGGTATTTGACCGTTGGTGGCAATCTTGGACGAACTTAACCCCGAATTGGGATATGAGGGAGAAATTTGCTAACATTAATATCCCGGTTCTGGTGGTGCAAGGGGAGCAAGATGAACATGCCACTGTAAACCATGCACTTGATTGTGCTAAATCCATTCCAAATGGGCAAGTATGGATCCTGTCAGGGGCAAAGCACATGCTCCCCCAGGAAAATGCTGCCGAGTTTAATCATAAAATCATTACGTTTATAAACCCATTATTAAAATAGAACTGCGTAAGAATGAAAACACAACACAAACCGATTTTGGAAGGTTTGCATATCAAGAGGAAAAATAAATGTTTAACAAAGTACTGATTGCCAATCGAGGAGAAATTGCGGTGCGAATTATCAGAGCCTGCCGTGAGCTTGGATTACAAACCGTCGCGGTTTATTCTGATGTTGACCGGCAGGCATTACATGTCCGGTATGCGGATGAAGCATATTACATTGGATCTTCCCCATCACGTGAATCTTATTTGCGGGGAGACAAAATTATTGCCTGTGCGAAAAAATCTGGCGCAGGCGCGATCCATCCAGGATATGGATTTTTAGCAGAACGAGCAGACTTTGCCCAGGCATGTTTAGATGCCGGCATCGTATTTATCGGTCCTAAACCATCCTCTATTGCTGCAATGGGGGATAAGGCAGTTGCACGGGCTACTGTTTCCAGGGCGGGGGTTCCCGTTGTGCCTGGGACCGAAGGAGAAGGCGCGCTGAGTGATGAAGCATTACTTGCTTCAGCATCCGCAATCGGATTCCCGCTATTAATCAAAGCGACTGCGGGAGGTGGGGGAAAGGGAATGCGTGAGGTTCACAGTCCTGAGGAGATGCCGGTTTTATTGAAAGCCGCCCGCCGAGAAGCTGAAGCAGCGTTTGGTGATGGGAATGTATATTTGGAAAAAATGGTAGATGGCGCACGACATATTGAGTTTCAGATTTTAGCCGATGCGCATGGCAATGTGATCCATTTAGGAGAACGCGAGTGTTCCCTTCAAAGGCGCCATCAAAAATTACTCGAAGAGACCCCTTCCCCATTTATCGCCGACGATCAGGAATTAAGGCAGGAGATGGGTAATGTTGCAGTAAAGGCAGCTCAGGCGGTGGGTTATGTCAATGCAGGGACGATTGAATTTTTGGTAGATAAAGATAAGCATTATTACTTCCTTGAGATGAATACCCGTTTACAAGTCGAACATCCTGTGACAGAAATGGTCACCGGGGTTGATATCGTAAAGGAACAAATCCGAATTGCACGCGGTCGCCAATTACGCTATAACCAAGAGGATATTCATCAAAAAGGATGGGCGATTGAATGTCGAATTAATGCCGAGGATCCATATAATCATTTCATGCCCTCCACCGGTATCATTTCCCATATTCTAACACCCACCGGACCCGGTG
Organism: Anaerolineales bacterium; assembly: GCA_034436035.1. Taxonomy (GTDB): domain Bacteria; phylum Chloroflexota; class Anaerolineae; order Anaerolineales; family UBA4823; genus UBA4823. The sequence goes on along the minus strand of DAOTVW010000267.1, from coordinate 12,010 downwards.
TAAGAGTGGATACGGGGGTTTATTCAGGGTTCGAGGTAACACCTTTTTACGACTCTTTGATTTCGAAATTAATTGTGTGGGGAGAGACTCGGGCAGAAGCGATATTGCGAATGCGCAGAGCTTTAGAGGAATACCGCATTCTCGGTGTGCGGACGAATATACCTTTCCATCAGCGCCTAATGGACTCGCATCGTTTTATGGCTGGCCAATTTGATACCCGCTTCATCGAAGAGCGTTTTTCACTAGAATCAGCCGAAGAAGGATTGCCTGACCGTGCGCCGATCGCAGCTGTGATGAGTACATTGGTTGCGCATCGCCAAACCCAATTATCTGCACAAATCATCCAGCGCAATGAACGAGACACCAGTAACTGGAAATGGATTAGCCGTTGGGAAAGAATGCAAAGGTAAAAACATGAAATATATCACCACAATAGAAGAAAAAGAATATTCAATCGAAATCATCGATGAACATCACATCCTCCTCGATGGGATCCCTTATGAGGTTGATTTTGATTCGGTTGGCAATCAACCTGTTTTTTCGCTCATTATGAATGGATTTTCTTATGAAGCTTATATATATCCCGAAAACAGTGGCTGGCAGGTGTTGCTCCATGGGAGATTATATTCGGCGAATGTTGAAGATGAAAGGGAGAAGCGGTTAAAAGCTGCAGCGGGCGGTAAAGTGATCGAGCGAGGGGAATACCATCTTAAGGCACCAATGCCTGGTATGGTCATTGCTATTCCAGTACAGAATGGGCAGAAAGTGCAGAGTGGGGATGTATTGGTTATCCTCGAATCAATGAAAATGCAAAATGAATTAAAGGCACCCAAAGATGGTGTAGTCAGCCGTATCAAAGTCAATGTCGGTGATAGTGTAGAACAAAATCAAACGCTCCTGAGTGTGTTGTGATGGAATATCAAGAGATTGAAATAAAGCTTTACGTGAAAAATTTAGGCACAATTGCAGAATTTTTGCAGCGCAATGAGGCACAGGTACTTCAGCCACGAACCCATGAAATCAACTTGCGGTTTGATACAGAAAAGGGGGAGTTGACCGCCAGCGGAAGAGTGCTACGGTTGCGTAAAGACCGCAACAACTTGTTAACCTACAAAGGACCTAGTCAGGTTAATAATGGCGCGCGAATTCGTACTGAAATCCAAACCGAGGTGGCTGATTTCGATGCAGCTAAAGCGATTCTGGAAGCATTAGGGTATCGCGTTAGCCTTATTTATGAAAAATATCGGGCGGAATATGAATGGCATGACACCCATATCTCTTTAGATGAGATGCCTTATGGAACTTTTGTCGAAATTGAAGGTCGAGATGCGGTTCAAATCCATCGGGTTTGTACTGAGTTGGGTTTGGATTGGGAACGCCGTGTTCCGTGGAGCTATGCCGAAATATTCTCCAGAATTTGCGTGAAAGAGCAAATAAACCCTCAAGAATTAACGTTTGCGGTATTTCAGAACCGCCAAATCGTTCTGGAAGAATACGGGATTTTGCCAGCCCAGCTATAGCGCAGCAAATACGCTAATGATGTAACTTCCAACCATTACAGATTGCGCTGATAATTTGCTTCGAAAACCGCCCACGAATGGGCAACGAATAACTGAATAAGTATATTCTTTTTAGATTACAGGAGGAAGGTATGAATCAAACCACAGAAGATCACTCAAAAACATATCATCGCATATTACGTCAGAAATATGCCCAAGATGACCAGTGGATAAGTGATTTTCTCGTCTATGCTCAGGTTGGGCATGTCGCTAGCCATTGGGAAAATCAACCGTTTATAACCCCTTTGCTATTCTGGTTCGATGCAGAAAAGAAAGCCCTTTATTTTCATACCAATATTAAAGGGCGTTTGTTAGAAAATAGCAAGCATTTTCCAGAGGTATGTTTTGAAGCGAGCGAGATGGGAAAATTATTGCCCTCGAATGCTGCAATGGAATTTGGAATGCAATATGCGAGTGTGGTTGTTTTTGGGAAGTTATTTAAAGTGGAGAATGATGATGAGAAGCGGCATGCTTTACAGGAATTGCTGAATAAATATTTTCCCGATTTAACGGCTGGGGTCGATTACCGCTCAATTACGCAAGAAGAGTTAGATTGTACGGCAGTTTTAAGGATAGATATCGAAAGTTGGAGCGGAAAGAAGAATTGGAAAGAGCAGGTAAAACAGATAAAGGAATGGAAATTATTAGATGAAGCGGTGATTAAGAAATATCTGGGGTAAGGATTATTGACGATTAAGAGATATTTGCGGTTTATTTGTGCACTTCTCTAATTTCTCTTTCCCTTAAAATGTAATCATAGTGAATAAAGTTCGATTGGGATATCCAAAGCAGATATAATAAAAAAATTGACGAAAAAGTGTTTATACCAATTTTTTGGAGAATCGAATGATTGAAAAAATAGTACTCGTTGGGGCAGGGAGCGCCATGTTTACAATAGGGGTGGTATCTGATTTGGTGCAATCTGGTCGGCCTGATGAATTGGCATTAGTTGATATCAACCCAACAGCACTCGAGACGGCAGAAAAGTTATGCCGCAAAATGATAGCAGCCAAGGATGCGCCTATCAAACTCAGCACAGCGCTTGATCGGCGTACCGTTTTGCCCGGCGCCACAGCTGTCATTTCGGTAATTGGGGTTGGCGGCCGGCGGGCTTGGGAACAAGATGTCTTTCAGGCACGGAAATACGGAATCTTCATGCCTGTAGGCGATACAGCAGGGGCTTGCGGTACCTCCCGCGCGTTGCGCATGATCCCTGCTGTAGTAAATCTTGCTCAAGATGTCTTAGACTTGTGTCCGGATGCGCTTTTCTTCAACTATGCCAACCCAATGTCACCCATCTGTCGGGCGGTACATAAGGCTACTGGCGCCGAAATAGTTGGATTATGCACGGGTACTTGGGATACAGTTCATTATCTTGCTAAGACTCTACAAGTTCCCTTTGAAGACCTATCTTACAATGCTGCTGGAATTAACCATCTAACCTGGTTCAATGAAATTCGCGTAAAGGGGAAAGATGCTTTACCAAAGCTTAAAGATCATGCAAAAGAAACTCTCGCCAACGTCCAAAGGCTTTACACTGAATTCCGTGCCAATGGAACCCCATTACCGAACAATGGGAGTGCCTTCAACTCCTCCTTGGGTTCCCCGTTTGCCTGGCAATGCCTGTTATGGTTTGAAGCTTTCCCTTCACCTGAAGATCGTCATATTACAGAATTTTTCCCACAGCTTTTCCGGGACGGCAGTTATTATGGTAAAAAATTAGGCGTGGATGAGTTCAGTTTCGAGCGCACAATAGAAATTGGTGATGAAATTTTTGCCAAAATGCGTGCTGATGCACTTTCACCAAAACCATTATCTAAAAATTATTTTGAAAAACACACTGGCGAACAGGAACAGGTCATTGAAATCATTAGTGCTATCCGCGCTAACCAACCAATGACATTTTTTGCCAATTTGCCCAATCAAGGACAAGCACCAAACCTGCCACTGGATGCAATTGTAGAAACTCCCGCAATAGCTACCGGCAACGGCATTCGCGCGCTTACCCAAAAGCCATTACCATCTGCTGCAGCAGGAGTCCTATCCGGGCGCTTTGCTTGGGTTGAAGTTGTTGTTGAGGCTGCATTAGAGAAAAGCCGTGATAAGTTTATCCAAGCGTTAATTTTGGATGGCGGTGTTACCTCGCCGGACGTTGCAGTAGCGCTGGCAGATGATCTTTTAGCAGCACAGCAAGAATACCTAAATTGGTAAATGTGAAGTTTTCACCCATTCAATGGATCGTACGCTTTATTCCTTTGAGGGTGAGCTCCAACATGGTGCATTCCTTATCCCTTTGTTGCATAAAGAACAATCCTCCTTTCTTTTCTGAACTCATCAAGAATTAGCAGAATTAAGATCCACGATATTTGAGCATCTGCAACGGTGTTAAGCACAGGATGCTGCTAGATAGTGGAAAACTAAAACTAATAAATGATTATTGACAAAAGTTATTTTAAGATATAAAATAAGTTTGTTAATTTAACTCTTAAATTAATTAGAATGTCCTATGAGCAAGCCAAAACAAACAGAAGATATACGTCAAGAGAACAAACTTAATATCCTGCGCCTCCTCTTTCTCAAAGGCTCCATGAGCAGACGAGAACTGAGTCAAATTTCTGGCTTGAGCCCTGGGACCGTAACGAATGTAACCAGTGAATTACTGGAACAACAAATTATCCGGCAAAGCGGTTTAATTGATTTTAGTGGGGGAAGGCCACGAGAAATTCTAGCCATTAATCCTAGCTATGGTTATATCCTGGGTATCGATGTGGGTGAGACACAAATTCAATTCGAATTGTTTGATTTATTATGGAATAAAATCGGCAGCTTAAGGTCACCCAGCTCTGAAAATATTCAAACTCATTTTGTTGATCTGATTAGCGAAGGAGTGCAAAATTTAGTCGCCAAGAGCAGTGTAGACGCAGATGCTATTTTAGGCATAGGAATAGGGGTACCTGGTGTTGTGGAACATAAAGGAAAAATCCGAGTGTCTTCTCCTTTATGGAATTGGCATGAAATGGATTTCCTCACTGAGTTAGAAAAACGAATTAACCTTCCTGTTTATGTAGATAATGGTGCAAAAGCTATGACTTTAGCTGAGTCCTGGTTTGGTGCTGGTCGAGGAGTGCGGGATTTAGCTGTTATTCTAATTGGGACAGGTATTGGAGCTGGAATTATTACCAAAGGCGAGCTTTATCATGGATCCACTAATTCTGCTGGCGAATGGGGACATACCAAAGTGGTATTGGATGGGCGCGACTGCCGGTGCGGTAGCCAGGGTTGTGTCGAAGCTTATGCTGGTGCACCTGGCATTATACGCACATATTATGAAATTTCTAATCAGCAACCAAGTACAGGCAAAACCCAGTATGATGAAATAATACAAATTTTAACAGCGTACAAGAACAATGATCCGTTCGCAATTCAAACCATTCAAAAAACCGCCTATTATTTGGGCGCTGGATTAGCGAATTTAGTTAATTTATTTAATCCTGAGAAAATCATTATTGGCGGCTGGGTTGGATTGATGGTCGGAAAAATAATTTTGGAATATTTAACCAGATATATAAAACGCAATTCTTTACCAGCTTCACTAACCCACCTAGAAATTGGGCTATGCCAATTAGGTGAAGATGCAGTTTGTATTGGTGCATCTTGCCTGGTTTTGAACGAAATACTAGAAGGCAATCCGAAATTTGGACGCCGCTCACCTTACAATGCTCCCCTAAAAAATAACCAATGAAAAATCCTTTCAATAATCCATTAACTCTCCACAACGGTACTGCATTCATCAACGGACAACCGGTATTTTTCAATAGCGCTGACTACCCCTATTATCGCGACGATGCACTAAATTGGCGTACGCGCCTTCAATCATTGAAAGCGATGGGAGTAAAAGTTATTTCAAGTTATATACCCTGGCGCCATCATCAATTATTCTCAAACATGGAACCGGATTTTAATGGTCGAACCCAGCCAAATCGTGATGTTCTCAAATTTATATCGCTTTGCTCCGAATTGGATTTGGCATTAATTGCCAAACCAGGTCCATTCATCCATGCAGAGATCAATTATGGAGGTTTACCGGATTGGACGTGCCCTTTATATGATCCAGCAATTGAACCTTTATCAGATTCAACAGGCAAGCCCTGCCTTTGGAATGGATCGGGAATAGACAAAACAAGCCAAAAAATTGAAAAATGGCCACTCCCTGCTCCTTTTTCACCCAAATTTCTCCAACTGACTCGACAATGGTTGTCACAGGTGGGCAAACAAGTTATTCAGCCATTCGAAACCCCACAAGGCCCGATTGTAGCTGTTCAAATTGGTAATGAAGGCATCTATTCCAATGGTCAACACGCACCTTGGGCTTATGATTACAGCCGATCTGCTTTAGAAATGTATAAAAGATTTCTAGATGAGAATCACCGAGACTTAAAAGATGCACCTACCCATTGGAATTTTCCAACGAATTTAGACGAGATGCATTCATTTGTTGATTGGGGAGAATTTCAGGCTTGGTATTTGCATAAAATTTTTAAAGAGTGGTACGCTTCCCTAGAAACAAGTTTACCCCTAATTGTGAACCAAAATCCACCCCTAGATGCACCCTATGGAGTTGATGCATGGTTTACCCGCGTTGAACCAGAAGTTTGGCAAGGTTTTCATTATGGAATTACCAATTGGGTTGGAGATGTTTCAGCAAAACCTTCATCATTTCACCGTTATGCCATAGCAGCAAAGCGGTATCGCGGAATAAATATGGAGGAAAATTGGAGCTTTGGGGAATTATATGACCCATCTTATATTGATCCGGCAACCTGTTTTTACGAAACATTCCTAATTTTAAATAGTGGCGCTACCGGATTCAACATTTACACCGGCGTTGGAACCAATTTCGCAGACGCGAATCTGGATGTAATGTGCAAAAACCCCTATCCTGATTGTCCGCCAATTACAGAAAACGGTTTATTGACCCCGAAAGCAAGTATTGCAAGCTGGATCATTAAATTCCTTGGCAGATACGGAACAGACTTCATTGAGAGCCAGCCCGTTCAACCCGTTGCTTGGGGCTTTTATTTACCTTGGGTACGAATCGCGGTTTGGGCAGTAACCGAAAACGATTCGCATATCCCGTCTCATGGGAAATTTTTAAGCATCTTCCAGGAGCAAATGCGCAAGAATCACTTAGATTATGCCATCTTAAATTTAGAATCTGAACCCATAGAGACTTTACTAAGGTATCCAGATTTATTCGTTGCAGCTGGAAATTTTATGGGAAAAACTATTCAAGATAAATTAGTTGCATATATTCAAGCAGGAGGGAATCTTACCTGGCTTGGAGAGCTCCCCAAATATGATGAGCAGGGAAATCCATATTCACCACTTGCAATGATGTCGGATAATGTCCACCTGGCAAACGAAGTAGATTTAAGTTCCATCCTCCAGCGCCATCGCGCCCCAGTGGTAAATGGCAAAGCTGATATTTGGATACGTTCTCATCCACAAAAAGATCTTCATTTTGTAACAATACTAATTCCTGCAGATGGGCAAGAAAAAACAGAGATTGAATTCACTGCGGGCACTCGCCGCCATTTACTACAATTAAGTGCTGCACCCTCCGGTGGAGCTGTTTTATGCATTGAAAACGGTAAACTAATTGCTTATTTGATCAAAGGATTAAACCAATATTTGGGTTTTGCTTTACCGCCTTATTGCATATTAGATGGGAAATTATATGGGAAATCCCAGCCAGGGGATGTAATAAAAATGGATGGTTGGGAAGATTATCTTTTAGAAGGAGGAGAAAAATAATAAAACAATAAAGCTCAATAAGATTACACGAGAGAAGATCCAAAACCAACCATAAAATAAAAGGAGAAAAAAATGAAAAAGAAGATTTTGCTCAGCCTTGGTTTGTTAATAATTGTTTCTTTATTGATAAGCGCTTGTAATGGTGGCCAAACATCACAGCCTGCTTCACAAGCGACAAACCCACCCGCCCAATCAACAAGTGCTCCAAGTGGAGAGCCAGTCACTATAAAAATGTGGGCACATATTTGGGATGGATCCGATAAAGCCAATAAGGATTTAATTGATAAGTTCATGCAGCAAAATCCAGACATCAAAGTAGTATATGAAACTTTTGACTACGGCACTTTTATCCAAACTCTGCAAACCTCTGTGGTTGCTGGCACAGAAGCAGACGTAATTCAGATGTTTGGTACCTGGGCTTGTGATTATGCAAAAGGCAACCGTTTGCTAGAAGTTCCTAGTTCCTTGATGACATACGATCAAGCCAAAGGAACTTTCTTCAAATCTCAGTTGGATGGCTATTACTGCGATAATAAACTATATGGTTTCCCAAGAGAATATAACTTGGAGTCCTCTGGGATTATGATTAACCCAACTATGTTTCAAGAAGCGGGAATTGCCAATCCACCTGATTGGAAGACATTCGACGATGTTATTGCCGATGCTCAAAAATTAACAAAATTTGATAATACAGGAACGATGACCACTGCTGGTTTAGATATTCATGGCGATGAAGGCGTCTTTGTTTTCCTTGCCTCAATTTTAGAACTCGGTGGAGACTACCGCGCAGCGGATGGCTTGCATTTTAACTTCAATACCCCAGAAGGAGAAAAAGCTCTCCAATTCCTTGTCGATCTGATTCAAAAATACAAAGTATACGATCCCATTATTTGGGGAAGCTCAGATCTAACTGAATCCTTCTTCAAAGGTCAGGTAGCGATGGCGTATGGCGGTACCTGGTTAACAGGTGGCGGTAGCCAATTCCCAGATACTAAATTTGATTATGTCAAGCTCCCACCTTTCTTTGGCTCGCAGCATCAATATGCAGCTGATTCTGGCTGGGGCATTGTAGTTTCAGCTCATACAAAATATCCAGAAGCAGCCTGGAAATTAGCTCAATTCTTAGCCCTTAACGAAGATAACGCCAGAGAGTGGAATGCCGAATCAATGACCATTCCAGGAATGATTTCAGTTGCGAATAATCCTGGCGTAATCCTTGAGAAAAACCCGTATGTTGCAATCCCATTAAGTTCTGATGTAATGGCAAATGCCCGTTATATCGGGCCTTTAGGCGACCGCGACCAGTTCTTTGGCCAAATCTGGGCACAAATTTCAAAAGCAATGACGGGTGAGATTACAGTTAAAGAAGCTCTGCAGGAGATGGAGAAACAAGGAAACGAATTGATTGATAATAAAAAATAAATAAACTTATGCAAAACCGGGGTGGAGATCATCCACCCCGGCATTCTGGAGTAAATCATGAATTCAACAGCTGTAATCAACTATCCCCCGGCTGATAAAAAGCCAAACTATAAAGTGAAAGGAGGGGCACTTAGATATCAACGCCGGTTTGCTACCATAACTATCACTCCTATCATGATATACATGATTTTCTTTGCGCTGTTTCCGATTTTAATGGTTGTAGTGATGAGCTTTTTTGATTACACCCCTATTCGACAGGGTTCAGGGTTTATGGGATTAGGCGGAGACAATCCATTTATTGGCTTTGAAAATTATAAGAATTTACTTTTTTCCAGTAATACAGCTGCATCAATCTTTCGCAAAGCTTTTGTAACAACGATAATTTTCACTGTCCTTTATGTTCCTCTGAATCTGATAGTGACCTTACCCCTCGCCATTCTTGTAGAAAGTGTTCATGACAAAGTAAAAGGTTTGTTTCGTACGATTTATTTTATGCCTGCCATCAGCTCAACAGTAGTGGTAGGATTGATCTGGGGGATTATTTACGCACCGCAAGGGGGTTTGCTAAATCTATTAATGCACGGGTTGGGTCTACCTTCCAGAGCATGGTTAACTGATCCGCGCGCTTTTGTTTTTGGTATTCCGGTTCCCCTTATTGCAATCATGATTGCTCTTTTATGGCAAGAATTTGGGTATAACTTAGTAATCTTCATATCCGCTTTACAAGGTATTCCACAAGAGTTCCGAGATGCTGCTCGCGTGGATGGTGCAAATTCCTGGCATGAATTTTGGAAAATCACCCTTCCACTCCTCCAACCAACTCTTTTATTAGTATGTGTATTGTCTGTTATCTCTACTCTGCAGCAATTTGTTATTTTCCAACTCTTAACCCATGGGGGTCCAAATTACGAGACTTATAACTTAGTGCTTGATCTTTATGAATCGGCTTTTCGTTATCAATCCATGGGTTGGGGAGCTGCAATTTCAATGGTCCTTTTTGCACTAACCGGAATTGTTACAGCAGTTCAATTCCGTCTTTTGCGAGTTAAATGGGAGTATTAAATCATGGAAAACATCTCCTTTTTCAAAAAGAAGAACTCCTCTTTAATATTATTTCAAAAATATATGGGGAAAACCATTATCTACTTAATCCTCTGCGCAGGGCTTGCTTTCACATTATTACCTTTCCTATGGATGGTATTTACTTCTTTCAAAACCTCTAGCGAGATTATCCGCACTCCTCCCACATTTTTCCCAGAAAAATTTACTTTACAGAGTTATAAAACCATTCTAACTGACCCTGCCGTTCCGTTATCCAAATTTTATATGAATAGTATTTTTGTCTCCGGGTCACGAGTGCTCATTACGCTTTTTACCAGCTCTTTAGCAGGATACATTTTTGCAAAGTTCCGTTTCCCCGGGAAAAACCTATATTTTTCTTTGGTATTAGCGACCTTGATGATTCCATTCCCCGTTGTCATGATTCCGGTGTACTTGATTTTGGTTAAATTGCATCTAATAAATTCTCTGTGGGGATTAATTATTCCTTCCATGGTAGATGCATTTGGCATCTTTTTAATGCGGCAATTCATTGAAAGTATTCCTAGTGAAATGTTGGAAGCTGCACGGATTGATGGGGCGTCAGAATTTTATATTTACACCAGGATTGTTCTACCCCAGCTCGGTTCAGCTTTAGCTGCTCTTGGGATTTTTGTTTTTATGGGTACATGGAATGATTACCTTTGGCCTCTAATTGTGATTACAGATAACCAGAAACGAACGCTGCCTCTTCTATTAACCTGGTATAGCAGCCAGCATGTCAGCCGTTATGATTTAAGTATGGCGGCTTCTATTTTAGTCCTGCTGCCTGTACTCATTGTGTATATAATTTTCCAACGCTCTATTGTCAAAGGAATGACATTAACTGGATTCAAATGATTACTGGCATAACGGGCATTTCCTATCACTCCCAAGAGGAGAACAGCATACTTATTATCAACTTCAAGAATAATTAAGAGTTTAACCTGTGCTTGAAAAGTGAGTATTTACTATCACGAATCATTTTGAGATTAAGGTTCTTATGGAGGTCTGATCAATGAATTTTCTAGAGCGCATCACTGCAACCTTACACAATGAAACACACGATTATGTTCCGTTTGCTCCTTATGATAATCTTATTCCTAGAGGCGCTTTTGAACGTGAGTTACGTAATCGTGGAACAGGACTTTGTAAGCGCATTTCCACTATTTCTGCTTATATGCCTAATGTATCCATTGAAACACGCGTCGATGGTGATATTAAAATAACGATTTTTCATACCCCTGAGGGTGATGTTCAAACCAGAAGTAAGGCAGTGGTAGGAAGAATAAGTGACAGTGAAGTATTAGAATTTGAAGGAATGATCAAAGAGATCAAGGATTATGATCCCGTTATATTTATGTTAGAAGATACCCTCTTTCAGGTTGATAACGGCGCTTATTATGACAATGCACGGGATTTGGGTGAGGATGGAATTGTAAGAGATTGGGCATTAGATTTTGAAGCTTCTCCTTATGGCGCTATTCGAAGGTATTATGGTGAAATTAGCGGTTTGGATAAATGGGTATATGCCCAGATAGACCACCCTGATTATTTTAAAGCTCTATTGGATGCTCAAACACGCAGAGATGAAAGAAGATTAGCTTTAGTTGCGGATTCGCCGGCAGAATTTTTAGGATTAGGATGGATAGAAGGTATTTGGAGCCCAGCCCAGTTTAAGAAATATGAATTGCCATTTTATAAAAAATGGGTGTCTTATTTACAATCTAAAGGTAAAATTTGCGCCCTCCATTGTGATGCTACAAAAAGCATGAAAGGTTATAAAGATTTAATTGCAGAAATAGGGTTTAAAGTGGTTGAAGCATACACGCCTCCCCCAGTGGGAGAACTTACTCTGGCTGAGGTCCGCCATGCATGGGGAAAGGATACCATTATTTGGTTAAATTTTCCGGAAACTATTTTCTATTCAGGATATGAAGCCACAAAACAATATGCTATCGATTTATTACGCAGTGATGCTCCTGGCGAATCATTGGTATTTAGTTTTACCGAAATGGGGCTTTGGGGAATAGCAAATGAAGAGGTGGAAAAAATTTTCAAAAATGGTACCCGAGCAATTATGGATGCACTTGACGAATATGGGAAACTGCCTATTCGATAAATGAATGCGATTATAA
>DAOTVW010000266.1:0-21420 GCA_034436035.1 Anaerolineales bacterium | reverse complement strand
AATCCCAGGGGTTGACCTTGGTGCCATTGTACATCATCTCAAAATGTAAATGGGAACCAGATGAGTTTCCAGTGCTGCCGATGGCGCCAATCACATTCCCTTGATACACGCTTTGCCCGCAAGTTACATTTATTGCGCTTAAGTGGGCATATAGGGTTTGCCAGCCATTGCCATGATTGATCACGACCATATTCCCATACCCCCAATTGTTCCAACCTGCATAGACGATCACACCATTATCCACGGCGTAAACGGCATTGCCCGTATCACCATCGATATCAATGCCAAAGTGGTTCGTAGAAGGAGAATAATCAAAGCCTGAAAGAAAATGGCGGGTAGTGGGCCAGATAAATAAACCGACTCCGATAGCACCATTGGCAACTTCTTTACAGGCTCCAGGCCCTAAGACCGCCGCGACTTGCGGGTTATCGCGCGGTATTTCTGGAGCCGACCAGGTGACAAATGCCCGTTTTCCACCTGGGATCACCAACCAGGTACCGGCTTCGATATTGGGATGAGCATAGTCTCCAATGGTAGTTGGATCGAGATGATTGCCAGGCCAGTTAATAATATCTTCTGGTTTTACTCCGAAAAATTCTGCTACTTTATTCAATCCGTCGCCAGCTGACCATTTATAATAGGTGCCGTCAACGGGTAAGATATTCAACTCTTGATCAGGCCGTATACTATGGGGGTTATCGCCTAATACAAATTGATTTCCCCAGAGGATAGTTTCTGGTTTCAAGCCAAATTTTTCCGCAATCCCAAACAGTGTATCCCCTGGCTGCACTTTATATTTAATCACGTCGAAGCGGGAGCGACTGGGGAGAGAGGTGTGAAGCTGCACAAAGCGGGTGATGGCTGCTGGAATTGCAGTGGGGGAGGCAGGGATTGGAATTTGGGAGACAGCTTGTGGTGTGGATGTCCCTAGTGGTGCTGCATAAGCGGGTGGAGAATCGATGCGAAAAAATAACGATGTCGTTATGCCGGGAATTGCCCAAATGGTCAAACCGATAAAAACCAAGAGGATAATATGAGATAGCCAACGCAGAGAAGTTTCCGCCAATCCAAATTCGGTTAGGTCATGCCATAGCATTGCCAGGCGGCTGGTTTGCTCTGGATTCGGGGAGCTATCTGCAGAATTTGCCAATGAAGGCTGATTTTGTACCGTTAAGCCATCGATGATGTGGGTCGGTTTTTCTTTTCCGCTTTCCATAATGAAACCTGCTAGTCATCATAACACTGCGCCATTAAAACGTCAATTTTAGATGATTAAAAATTGATGAAGGTTTATTAATACTTTCAGGGTTTTGCTATTGCTGCCAGGGCATCTGAGACAGCTTGTGGTACAGCGGTGTGATCTTTTAATACCGCAAGAAGCGCATTGTGCAGCGCAGGAGAGATTACAGAAGATATCCCTACCGGGGGAATAATTTGGGCGATTTCTGAAATCGCGTCGAGGGTGCTTGCTAATTCTTGATTTTTCCAGGACATTAACGCAGCAGGTTGAGTGGGGACTGCGCCGCTCATTTCGGATATTTTTGCCAGGAATTCTTTTTCACTCAAGAAGTTTGCTAACTGGAAGGCGATGCCAATCCGATCCGCTTGCGGACTTGGGGATGCCCATATCCAACCATTAGCTAAACAAACCGTTTTATTGTTTTTATAGAAACCGGGTAGGATATTCCAGTCCAGACGCTCACTTTGGAGGTAGAGAGAACTCCAAAGATAGAATAATTCGGCCTTTCGTTCGGCAAGAGCTTGACCTAGAATCTGCGGGTTGTCCGTTTGGGTGACCCAGCTTGGTATTTTCCCTTGACGCGCGGCGAGTGCGAAATCTTCCAGCACATTGGTGAGGATTTCTCCATCGAGGGTCGGATGCCCTTGATCATCCTGGATGTCCCCACCAGCGAGCAAATAAAGTGTAAGGATGACGGTTGCCTGCGGATCGTTGGCGTTAAATCCAAGCGAGTAGGTACTATTTAGCCATTCATCCCATTCCTTTGGTACTTCGCTTATCATACTTTGGGGATACGCCAACAGGAATAAATCACCAAGGAAAGGAATGCCATAGTTTGTGTTTTGGACCAAGGTCAACTGGTGGGCATAAGGGTACCAGATATCCTGGTCGGGATTCTCTATGTAGCTGTTTAGAGGGTGAAGGATGCCTTTTTGGGCAGTCGTTTCCAGTAACGGGCGAGGTAGGAGAACCAGGTCTGGTAGGGCAAGCGGGGCTGCAGCGCTTGCGGTAGTAAGCGAATCTAACATTCCCCCGACACCTTCGATCGATTTAATGCGAACTTCTACCGGTAAATTTGGGAATTGGGATTGGAATTCGTTTAGGCGCTCTTTTAGCAATTTGCCAACGTTGCTTTCGCTATTTGGATCCCACTGGGGTGGTAGCCATAACCTTAGGACACTCACTTGAGCCAGGGTAGGGGTAGCAGTCACAACCGTGGTAGGGATGCTCGTCATCGTCGGGGTAACATTGCTAACAACAGGATTGTTGATCGGCTGTAAGAGAGAATTACAGGAAACCGCTAAAAAACCTAATCCAATTATTAGGATTGGGAAAAGAATAGACAATAGTCTTGGAAATTTGAACTCGTGTTTTATCATTAATGGTGTTATTGTTTATGCCGAGAACGCTAAATCTGGTGGATTTTTCAGCAGTTCGGTTAATAGTCGGACGGCATTCTCCACATCATCCCGGTCGACCATCTCAGATGGGGCATGGACATAACGACAAGGAATAGAGAGGACGCCGGTTGGTGCTCCTGACCGAGAGAGCTGGATCGCTCTTCCATCCGTTCCTCCAAATTCCAAAATTTCGCGTTGATAAGGTAAATGATTATCTTCTGCGGTCTTTATCATCCATTTGATGATGCGCGGGTCTGCTAGCATGCCGGCATCCCGTATTTTAATGGCTGGTCCTTTCCCTAAAGAGACTTCCATTTTGTGTCCTTTTGGTGTATCACCCGTAGCGGTAACGTCAATAGCGATGCCTAGATCGGGGGCGATTCCAAATGAAGCGGTCGTTGCCCCGCGCACACCCACTTCTTCCTGAACGCTGAAAACAGCGTAAATCTCAAAAGCGCTTTGCTGGAGTTGTTGTAATGTTTCAATCAAGACTGCTACACCAATACGGTCATCCATGGCTTTGCTTACCCATCGCTTGCCTAAGTCGAGGAAAGGACGTTCAAACGCAGCGACATCACCCACTTTGATGGGACAGCTTTTGCCATCCGGGGCACCGACATCAATAAACATCTTTTCCAAACTGGGCATCTCCTGGGGGTTAGAGAGTTTTTCCACTCCAATCACACCGGCAACGCCATTGAGGAAGCGTACTCGCCCGCCAACGCAGTGATAAGGGTAAACACCTCCCAGTGGAATGAAACGGACAAAACCATTCGCGTCTATATGAGTAGCCATGATGCCAATTTCATCCATGTGCGCAACCAGCATGATTTTCGGCGCATTGGGATTGTAGCGGATTGCGAGCAAATTGCCTAAGGCATCTACTTTTATCTCATTTACAAATGGTTGTATTTTTTGGCGAATCAGTTGTCGGACAGCACTTTCATATCCAGATGGTGAGTTGGTCTCAACGAGGGTTTGGATTAATTCTTTCATGGTTTCTCCGGTATAGAATGAGGATCAGCGTTCTTGATTAAACACGTCGGCGTTTAAACGGTTTAACGCTGAATAAACAAGATGAAACGTATTTTTCCAATCGGTAAAGCTTGCTATAGCAGCGGGTGTGTGAATATAACGGGCAGGTGTGGAAACGGAAATGGAGGGAATACCGCTGCGCTGGAGGTGAATACTGCCGGCATCTGTCCCCCCTCCGCCCGGTTGACGGAATTGATAAGGGATGTGCATGGTCTCGGCGGTTTGAACGAGATGCGCAATCCAGCGTGGGTCGGAAAGGGTTTCCCGGTCTGCGAGGTAAATTGCCGGACCTTTCCTTAACTTTGTATTATAACGAGCGTTTTCGATAGGATGATCGGGGTCTTCCACCTCTAGCGGCAGGTCATAGGCAGGGGTGCAATCCAAAACCAGTGCCACTTGCGGATCAAGCGCATACGCTGCCACTTGGGCACCGCGTAGCCCCACTTCCTCTTGTACTGTAAAAGCAGCCAAAATATCCAGATGCGGAAAAGGATGCTTTAGTAATTCTATCAATATCGCCACACCAAGCCGGTCATCCAATGCTTTCCCCCGTAGTTGATCGCCTGTTCGCATAAATTCGGTAGCAAAGGTTGCCCGCTCTCCGACTTTGATTTTGTTGTTAGCAGAAGCGCAGTCGATCCGTAGGGAATCGATTCCCAAAAGATTTTTCCGTTCATCAGCAGAGGTTAAATGGATTGGTTTGCTGCCAATCACCCCGAATTTATCTTGATGAGCAAACTTGACCCTTTTACCGGCTAAAACACGCGGGTCAATCCCACCGATGACTTCAAAGCGATAATACCCTTCCTCTTTATCCTCTTCAGAAGTGAGCATTAATCCCACTTCATCCATGTGGGCGGCGATCATCACCTTCACACGCGTGTTGGCTGAGCCGCGCTTAATGGCGAGTACATTTCCTAATGCATCTATGCGCGCCTCATCCACATTGGGGCGGATGTTCTCCAATACAATCTTGCGCACTTCCCCTTCATCCCCGGAGACTGCTTGGGCGTTGGAGAGTTTTTCCAGCAATCGGATTTGTGGTGCACCAAAAGCGGGTAAGGTTAGGTTTAGTTGGTTTCGTCCCATTTGATTTTATCCAAATAATCCACTTCTAATCGTGCGATGAATTCCGTCAATAATCGAGCGGTACGCTGAATGTCTTTCAATGAAATAATTTCCACTGCAGAGTGCATATAACGCAGGGGAATTCCGATCACCATCGTGGGAATCCCGTGGGCGACCGTTTGCAAGCTATCTGCATCGGTGCCAGAGCGGCGTGGCATCGGTTCGGGTTTATAGGGGATTTCCAATTGATCCGCTAAATCTTTGAAAGATTGATACAGATACGGGTGAACCGTTGCGCCCCAGCCTAAGGTGATACCCTTGCCGAGCGGGAAAGTTTTGTGAGGTGGGCTGCCTGGCCCGTTAGCGAAGGTCACATCAACCACAATAGCTAGATTCGGTTGGATTTGAAAAGCGGAAGTAAGCGCGCCAACTTGCGTTTCTTCTTCTTGCACGCTAGCGACAAACCAGCTATCCCAAAGAGGTTGTCGTTGCGCCAGTTCTTGAATACAAACGGTTATGGCGGTGAGGGAGGCGCGGTTATCTAAACCAGGACTGGAGACCAGATCATTATCTAATTCAATGAAAGGCTGATCGAATGTCACGATATCGCCGATATGTATTTGCTGGTTTACTTTCTCCGCGGATAAGCCACAATCTGCCCATAAATACTGCAATGGGACTGGGTTCGATTGATACTCTTTTGGCAGTAAGAATGGTGGTGGCTGAACGATTACAGCAGGGATGAGCTGTTTTCCATGCACGGTGACCAACTGGCCTGGTAAAAGACGGGCATCAATACCTCCGATTTCGGTTAATCGGAGGAAACCATCTTGAATCCCACTTACCATTAAACCGATGGTATCCATGTGGGCGGTTAGCAGTAAACGTGGGCGCGGTTGGCTCGCTTGTCCCAATCGTAAAGCGTGATAACTGCCGACGCGGCTAATGGATATTTCATCGAGATAAGGCTTCCAAAGCGTATTCAAGGTTTCGTGTAAGCGGCTTTCATACCCGGAGAGAGCTGGTACACTGGTGAGTTGCTTGAGAATGGAATTGATTTCGCTTGTGTTCACAATGTAATTTTAACCTTAAAAGAGAAATTATGGCGCCCAACTTAAGATGAGTCCACCGGATAAAGTGCCTGTAATCGGTGTTGTTGTTGGCGAAGGGGTGGGCGGTTCTGTGGGCATTGGCGTAGCACTCGGTAAACTGGTTTCGGTAGCGGTCGGCGGGATAGTCGGGGTAGTGGTTGGGCTGGCAGTAGGGGGAAAAGTGGGCGTACGGGTTGGCGTGTTGCTGGCGGTCGGTGTAGCGCTGGGTGGTACGCGCGTAAATGTCGAAATTAATGTTGGTGAGACCGTTGCGGTGGCGGTGGATGTTTTCTTTATGGTACTCGTCATGGTGGGCGTAACGGTGATGCGAATCCGTGGCGCTTCAAAAGCAGCGAAAAATCCCAGACAATAACAAGGGATTGTGCTTAATATCAAGATGATCAAGATCATACGTAAACGATGATGTGGATTCGTTGGAGTTGGCTCAGCACGGAACATTCTACTTAGATGATAACATCTCCCTGAAAAGCAAGCAAGGAGGAAACGAATTTTTATGATAAACTCAACCATTAGCGATGCGGTACCTCTTCCTTTCACCCCATTTTGATGATGTTGTTTTCTCCTGTGGCGGATTGATTTGGGAATTGCAACAGCAGGGGAACTCTGTTGAGATATGGACTATTTGTGGCGGCACACCAGACTCAAATCAGCTCTCCCTTTTTGCTTCCCAATTGCACAAGCGTTGGGGAACTGTGACGGATGCGGTGCGCATCAGACAAAAAGAAGATCGACAAGCGCTAAACTTCTTAGGTGTAAGTAGCCATACCTTTGCAATCCCCGATTGTATTTATCGTCATTCTGATGACGGCACGTTCTATTACACATCCGAAGAAAGCCTTTTTGGCGAAGTAGACCTGCGAGAAAAAACATTGATCAATAGGTTAGCGGAAGAGATCACACCCTTTATCTCCCCTGATATACAATTAATCGCTCCCATCGGAATTGGCAATCATGTTGATCATCAGCTCACTCGTCAAGCTGCACAAGTTGCTGGTGCTCATTTATGGTATTACGCCGAAGTGCCATACATTTTGAAAGAAGCGGACTGGCGCGAAAAATGGCTATCCGGTTTTAGGCTGGCTCTCCACGTAAATATCTCGGTTTATGCTTTGCAACGTTGGCAGGAAGCGGCCTATGCATATCGTTCCCAAATTAGCACATTTTGGCAAGATGGAAACCACCTGCGCAGGGATTTAGAGAGTCTAGTGCATCAGGGAGAAGGTGGAAATTTATGGCAGCGGGAGGAAGAAAAAAGCCGTGATGGGGAATTTTGAATTTGATTTGACTGTTATCCTGAATATGGTCATGAGTTTGGGGATTGGAGGATAGAAAAGATTTAATCGCAATTACCTTGCAATCTGAAAAAGGTTGTGTTAAAATCAGCGCGCGGCGAATTTTGGAGCCAAATGTGTTCCTTCCGCCGCGGTTCGTTTTGTATGGTTGAAAAAATAAGAATTTTTCAAGAATTATTTTTATAGGGATAGGATATCCGCATGCCAATCACATACTTAACCCGCGAGGGCTTCGAGAAACTGCAGCAGGAACTGGAGTACCTACGCACCGTCAAACGCAAAGAAGTTGCTGAGCGGTTGCATGAGGCAATGGAAGGCGGAGAATTAATCGAAGATGCAGAGTACGAAGCCGCCAAAAATGAACAGGCATTTGTAGAGGGCAAGATCCATGATTTGGAGATGTTGCTTGCCAATGCGCGGGTCATTGACCCCAGTTTGAGTAAAAGCGAAATCATTCAAGTTGGGGCAAAAGTGACCATTCAAGAAGGCAGCAACGAGCCCGAAACCTATACGATTGTTGGCCCTGCGGAAGCCAATCCGCGCCTGGGAAAGATTTCGAATGAATCACCGCTCGGAAGGGCTTTATTAGACCATCGCGCTGGTGATGAGGTTAAAGTCGACGCACCCGCGGGCGCCTTTATCGTTAAAGTCTTGAAGGTAGAGTAATTTTGGGGCGAAACCCTAGCCCCGCGCAAATCGTACCGCGCGGGGCTTTTTTTATCCTGATGATGTGAGGTTATCATGCCGGCAGAATATACCAACCTAGAAAAACAAAGACTCGAAAAAATCAACCAGCTCAAACAAAAGGGAATCGAACCCTATCCAACCAGGGCGCAACGCACCCATACCAGCCGCCAAGCAATTGAGGCTTTTGAAGCTTTTGAAAAGCAAGGGCAAGGTGAAGCGCCAAAAGTGATCCTTGCCGGCCGGTTGCGTTCGATGCGGGTGATGGGGAAAATCACCTTTGCTCACATTGAAGATGGAGATGGTCGGGTACAGTTGTTTTTGCGAGCCGATGAAGTGGGCAAAGAGGCGCTTGACTCTTTCAATAAAGATCTCGATTTGGGTGATTTCATTCAAGCGGCCGGGGAAATGTTCCGTACTAAGGCTGGTGAAGTCACCTTGAAGGTAAAGGAATATCGCTTATTAGCCAAGGCAATTACTCCATTGCCAGCTGCGAAAGATGAAGTAGTGGATGGTCAAATTGTCCGCCATGCCACTTTAGCAGACCCCGAAACACGCTACCGCCAGCGCTACGCCGATTTGGCGATTAACCCAGAAGTTCGTCAGATTTTCCGTACCCGCGCTGCGATTGTGCGGGCAATCCGTGAATTTCTCGATGACCAGGGGTTTTTAGAGGTAGAAACCCCAATCCTACAACCTATTTATGGTGGAGCAGCGGCGCGTCCTTTTACCACCTATCATAATCAATTAAAACAAACGCTCTTCTTGCGCATTTCCTTTGAGTTATATCTTAAGCGGCTTTTAGTCGGAAATTTAGAGCGGGTGTACGAAATCGGTCGTGATTTCCGCAATGAAGGTGTCGATCGCACCCATAATCCCGAGTTTACGCAGTTGGAATTTTACTGTGCGTACGCGGATTATTTGCAAGTGATGGAAATGACCGAGGCGATGATCGTGTATGTCGCCGATAAAGTGCTGGGTAAACGGACGCTTTCTTATCAGGGCGTGACGCTGGATTTAAATCCACCCTGGCGCCGTTTGGAGTTGCGTCAAGGCATTTTAGAAACCACTGGTATTGACTTTCAAGCATACCCAACCACGCAATCCTTGGCAGAAGCAATGCGCCAGCGGGGAATCCCGTTTGACCCCAACGCACCGCGTGGTAAATTAATTGATGGTTTAATTGGGGATTATTTAGAGCCCACTTTAATTCAACCGACTTTCCTGTACAATTATCCCCGCGATATATCTCCATTGGCAAAAAGTATTCCTGGTGATCCCACGATGGTGGAGCGCTTTGAGGGGTTCATGGCGGGTATGGAGTTGTGCAATGCTTTTACCGAGTTGAATGACCCCCTTGATCAGGAACAGCGTTTTCTGGAGATGGGGCGTGATTATGATACTGATGACGAGCAACGCCATCCGATGGATGAAGATTATTTACGTGCCATGCGTTATGGGATGCCGCCGAATGGCGGTTTTGGGATGGGGATTGACCGCTTAACGATGTTGTTCACGGATTCACCTAATATCCGCGAGGTGATTTTGTTCCCTCATTTAAGGGAGCGGGAAGAGGAATAGGGATTCAAAGAATCACCCCCACCTTTATCCTCCCCCTCGAGGGGGAGGAAAGAAACTTGTAGGTCGGGTTTTCATACTCGACAATAACTCGGGTTTCCAGACACGACGTTGTCACAATTCCGCCGAGGATAAATCCCCTGCTCACATCAAATCGGGTTTCCATACCCGACGTTGTCACAATTCCGCCGGGGATAAATCCCCTGCTCAATGCATGCAAGTCGGTTGAAACCGACTCAGCGCGAGTCCGCTTGAGCGGACTTCCATGAGCTGAGGCGGGACTTGAGTCCCCGCCGACATAAACGAACACAGAACCTTTGCACCCTTTTCCATAACTCCAAATGCTCCAAAATAAATTTCGGTATACGATGGTATTGCGAAATTTATTTCGCATGATGCCCGAAATAAATTTCGGGATACTTTGATACCGCGACATCTATTTCGCAAGAACCCGAAATAAATTTCGAGATTCAAGCTGGCATAGCAAATTTAAAAAAACTTTGTTGTTGCTTAGCGGATAACTTTCGGATTGGTATTCAAATAAAAAATAATTTTATCCAAAACTATCTCATAACTATACATAAAAGCTATAGCTGAGGAAAGATTATTGGAATTTTGGTTAGGAAAGATGACACTTATAAATTCGTGAATTAATGTACATAATGTACGTGATCGAATTACATTGAACCTTGTTGTAAACATGATGATGATAAACATTTCGGATCGTACCAAAATACTCGCTGAGCATCAGGCAGAATCCTGCAGGGTGATGGGGAATGCACAGCGAGTTTTAATTTTATGGCTATTACTCCAAAACAAACGCACAGCCAATGAACTTGCGCAAGCCCTTGGTGCATCTCTGGCTACCATTCATCACCATTTGCGTATTTTGACCTTTCACGATTTAGTTGAAATGAACGAGGAGGACCGAAACTATTTCTATACCATCAAGGATACTGAATTTACCCGTAATTGTCCTGCGTTGGGCAATAGACCTGACGAGTGTGAAAATCTCAAACAATTGTTATAAATTTTTTAATAAGGAGTGTTAAAGATGGCTACAGTTGAATTAGACAAGATTAAATCCGCAAAGGTAGTGGACGCGCGCGCGATGTCCTGCCCTGGTCCGCTTTTGGAGGCAAAGAAGGCAATTGGAGTGGTGAAAGTGGGTGAGGTTTTGGAAATTTGGTCTGGAGACCCGACTACCCGTGCCAATCTTGACCAATGGTGCAAGAAACTAGGACATGACTTCCTTGGCCATATTGAAACGGGCGGTTACGACCGGCTTTTCATCTTGCGTAAAAAATAATCAATCGTGCGGGTTGCCCTTGCCATGCTAACCCGGGTGTGAGGTACAACCTAATATAAAGATTCCAACTCCAGAAGAGGAGCGCTATGAACAGAGATGAAGTCATAAAAAATACAAAGATACTGATATTGGCAACTCTTTCAGGTGGATATCGTGGGGCGGATATGACCGGGCAAGGGCATTTGGAATACCCCCCAAATACATATATTTTACCGGTCATGACATCGGCGATCTTTACGCCAAAGTTTTACATCGATGCCTTTGAAAAAGGTTTTGATGCTATCACAGTCATGTATAGTGGTACAGATAGCCCCTACAAGGGTGAATCCGAACGCACTGCCGAAATCATCAATGAAACCTATGAGAAAATGCGCGAGCTCAACCTCGATTTGCGCCGTTTGCGTTTAGCCGCTATTTGCACGGTTTGTGTACGCCCATTTTTGGAAGAAGTGGAGCGGGCAGAAAAACTATTGGAAGAGATTGGGCCTCTCCCGCGCCCGTTGGCACGCCCAAAAGAGAGCATTTATCAACCCATTGAAGAAAGAGGAGATGCCACCTATGTCAACGAATAATAGCCATGTGGATGCATTGGTGGTTGGGGGAGGTATATCCGGCATGCAGGCTGCGCTGGATTTAGCCGATCAAGGTTATAAAGTGCTGTTAGTGGAGCGTAAATCCAGCATTGGTGGGAAGATGATTGATCTAAGCAAGGTCTTTCCGACTCTGGATTGTTGTAGTTGTATCACCACCCCAAAAATGTCTGCCACTGCCCATCACGACAATATTACCCTCATGACATACAGCGAGGTAGAGGCAATTTCCCGCAATGAAGATGGTTTTACAGTCAAGATATTAAAAAAACCACGCTATGTCATCGAGGATTCTTGCACGGGTTGCCGTTCTTGCGAGCTTGCTTGTCCGCTGGAAGTACCCGACGATGAACACGAATTTGGACGCACCTCTCACCGCATCATTTATGTTCCATTTAGCACTGCTGTTCCCCAAAAAGCGGTTTTAGATATTGATCATTGTTTGTTCTGTGGCAAATGCATGCAAGCCTGTCCAAGCGATGCCATTGATTTCACCCAGCAACCAGAACACCTCGAGTACACCGCCCGCAGTATTGTCTTAGCTACGGGATTTGAAACCACTCCACTGGATGCAAAGAAAGAATATGGCGCAGGTCAGTTTCGCAATGTCATCAGTGGCATGATGATGGAACGCTTGTTGGCGCCCACGGGACCTTATGGAAGAGTACTGCGTCCTTCGGATGGGAAAATGCCAGCTTCGATTGCCTATGTTCAATGCGCTGGCTCGCGAGATCAAACCCTGGGTGTGCCTTATTGTTCGCGAGTTTGCTGTATGTATGCCATTAAACAGGCAATGCTACTCTCTGGCGCTTTGCCAATGGCAGAAATCACTATTTACTACATGGATATCCGCACATTTGGTAAAGGGTATGAACAGTTTTATCAAAATGCCAAGGCGATGGGGATTGAATTTCTCAAGGGGAAGGTGGCAAAAATCCGTGAGGATGAAAATCAAAATCCGATCGTGCGCGTTGAATTAATTGATGAGTATGGGAAGACGCGCGTGACAGAACGTCAACATGATCTCGTGGTACTTTCGGTAGGTATGGTACCAGGCTATAACCCGCAGGGAATGTATGGGGTACCCATAGCGGAGGATGGCTTTGTTCAGCTACCCGACTATAACGTATTTCCGGCTGTGACCTCCCAAGAGGGCATATTTGTCACCGGAACCGCAGCAGGTCCTATGGACATCGTGGACAGCATCATGATGGCTGGAGCAGCGGCAGCTTCTGCAGCAGCTTATCTAGAATCCAAACAAAAAAATGGTAACCGCACACCGCAAAACCAATCCGAAAGGAGTGTCGAATATGCCTGAAGAGCAAAACAAAGCGGAAGAAATTAACCAAAAACCGGTCGAAGAAACCCCGCGTATCGGTGTTTACGTCTGCAATTGTGGCGGCAACATTGGCGAGGTTGTCAAGACCGAGATGGTAGCCCGCATGTTGGAAAAATTACCCAATGTTGTGGTGGCGCGCAGCAATATGTTTATGTGCTCCGATCCGGGGCAAAAATCCATCACAGACGATATCAAGGAAAAAGGGGTAAATCGGGTAGTCATTGGAGCGTGTTCTATTTTCCTGCATGAACAAACTTTTCGCCGAACACTCGAACGAGCCGGCCTGAATCCGTATTTATATTATCACATTGGTCTCCGGGAGCAAGATAGTTGGGTGCATCATGACCGTCCTATGGAAGCTACCGAAAAAGCATTTCGTTTAATGGCAGCCGGGGTAGCAAAAGCGCGGCGGATGAAACCGCTTGAACCGGTTCGTCTCCCTGCCCATCGGCACGCCTTGGTCGTTGGCGGGGGTGTAGCAGGGTTAAGAGCTGCCTTAGATATGGCGCAGCGCGGTTTGAATGTCACCCTGGTGGAAAAAAGCCATTATCTCGGGGGGCATATGGCACAATGGGAACGCGTTTTTCCAACGAATGAGGAAGCTCGTCCGTTGCTAAAACGGATGATCGAGAAGGTATTGGCGCAACCAAACATCACTATTCATACCGGCGCTGAGGTCATTAAATCGCGTGGGTATGTGGGTAATTTCACGGTCACCATTCGACAAACTCCACGCGGCGTCCATGGAACTTTTCCAAATGAAGAAGAAGCCATCTCGGTTTGTCCAATCAAAGTGCGGCGAGAATTCGACTTTGGCCTATCCGCTCGCAAAGCCATCTATCGTGCGTATAGTGGTTGTGTTCCGGAAGGCCTGGTCATAGATTGGGAACATTGCACCAAGTGTGGCGAATGTGTTAAAGTTGCTCCCGAAGGGATGATTGATTTAGAAGAAGAGCCGTTTGAATTTGAAGTGAACGTTGGGGCTGTGGTTCTGGCAACCGGCTATCAGCCGTACGAACCTTTTTATGGAGAGATGGGCTGGAAAGAATATCCCGAGGTGATCACTTTGCCACAATTGCATCGTTTATTGGATACCGAGGGCCCAAGCGAGGGAAAGCTATATTGGAGTGGACACCCGGTTCGGGATGTGGCGATTATTCATTGTGTTGGAAGTCGCCAGATTGAAGGTGTTCATCGCCCTCAGCCGGATGGGAATGTAAATAACTACTGTTCCCGGGTTTGTTGCACTGCCTCATTAAGCATGGCTTCCCTTATCCATCAGAAAGCGCCCAATGTGCGTGTCTATGAAATTTTCGAAGACATTCGTGCCTATGGCCGGTGGCATGAGGATTATTACACTCGTGCTAGTCAAAATGGAGTTACCTTCCTGCGTTATTACGCCGAGGAAATCCCAGAGGTAAAACGGTTAGATGAAAAAGCAGAGCGACCCTTATTGGTGAAAGTACGCGACCACCTGACTTGGGGTGAGGAAATAGAGATACCGGTAGATTTAGTCGTGTTGGCAGTTGGAATGATGCCCAACCCCATTCAAGATTTGATGGAGATTTTCAAGGTCACACCAGGCAGCGATCGGTTCTTGTTGGAAGTGCACCCGAAATTGAGGCCGGTAGAAACAGCGACGACCGGAATTGTGATTGCTGGAACTGCCCAAGGTCCGATGAATATCCAAGAGAGTTGTGCTGCAGCCTCGGCGGCGGCATCGAAAGTGGCAGTGTTAATTGGGAAAGCAAAAGTTGAGCTGGAACCCTACGTGGCACATGTAGATCCTGAAAAATGTACAGGCAGCGGGGAATGTGTAAGAGTATGTCCGCAAGAAGAAGCCATTACGTTGCAGACCTTCACAGAGGATGGACGCACATTCCAACGGGCAGTGGTTACCCCAGCCAATTGTAATGGGTGCGGGGTGTGTGTGAGTGCTTGTCCGAACCGGGCTATTGATGTACAGGGCTGGCGGCTGGATGAATATGAAGCCATGGTTGAAGCGATTACAACAAATGTCCCTGCTTGGGAGGGTGTAGCATGACCAATACAACAGAAGCAAAAAAACAACGTACCGAAATGTTGGTAGAAATGCGCAAAGAGCATCGCGATACAGTGCAAAAAGCGCAAGAAATCCTTAAAAGCCAACAATCTGCTCGAAAAGCCATTGAACGGGCATTGACGGGTGGCCCTCATAGTGTACCGCAACTGGCACAAGTGACTGGGCTTCCAGCCCATGAAGTGCTGTGGCATATTGCTGCCATGAAAAAATATGCCGAAGTGGTTGAAGCGGGGACGGATGAGAGCGGAGATTATTACCTCTATCGCTTAACAAGGGAGTCGAAATCATGAGCGCACGTATGGATCCAAATTTCTTAACGGAATTAAAAAAATATGGGGATATAAAAATCGAATCCTGCTTTAATTGTGGAAATTGTTCTGCCATTTGTCCCCTTTCAACCGAAGAAGATAATTTTCCGAGAAAAATGAATCGTTTAGCTCAATTAGGATTGCGAGATCGTTTAATTGCCAGTAAAGAACTCTGGTTATGCTATTATTGTGGCGAATGTACCAAAACTTGTCCACGACAAGCAGATCCAGCTGAATATATGGCAACAGCACGTCGTTATGCAATCGCTTCTTATGATCCCACAGGAATTGCCCGTTTATTCTTTACTTCCCCAATCATTAGCATCTTTTTTATGATCATATTAGCAATAGCGATGGGAGCTTTTTTTCTGACGTTTAGTACCCCAATGAACATGGAAACATTACGACTATTTGATTTCATACCGTCAAAGTTAATTCACAATGGCGGCATTATTGTTGGTATTTTTATTATAGTGGTAATGTTGTATGGGACACTAGCGATGATAAAGAGAATTTCCAGCCAGCTTGATTATCCGAAAGGGACAAGGTTAGATTGGATTGGGGCAATTTGGAAAGCCTTTGGTCAAGAAGTATTAGGGCAAACACGATACCGAAATGATTGCGATTCTTCGAATGAAACTCATCATTGCTATCTGCAAAAATGGTTTATCCATGCATCCATCCTTTGGGGATTTCTAGGTTTATTTATCGCCACCGCTTTAAATTACTTGCTTGAACTCTTGAATATAAAAATGACCGGCACATGGGTGCCAATCTGGTATCCCATCCGTTTATTAGGAACTATTTCAGGATTATTCTTGCTATATGGGACAAATTTAGCAATAATTAAGCGGCTGCGCAAGGAGGGGGTTTCTTACGAAAAATCAACATTTTCAGATTGGATTTTCCTAATATTGATGGATTTAGCAGGAATAACAGGCTTTCTATTGGAAATTGCAGTTTATCTTCCTCCCCAAACTTGGAGCTATTGGATGTTGCTTGCCCATTTGATTGTAGTGGGAGAATTGCTTATACTGGCGCCATTTACTAAGTTCGCACATGCGATTTATCGTAGCATTGCCTTATATTTTTGGGCATTGAAACCGGTAGAAGAGAAAGAAAAAAGTATTGAAATGGTGTCAACAAATTAATGAGATTATCGATAACAATGCGTTCAAAATATAAAAAGTTTTTGAGGCATCAGAAATATTTGTAAAAGGGATATCCATTTGATAAAAATTGAGAAGAATGCTTTTTAGCATTACATATATTTCATATAAAAGGAGTTGAACAAATGTCAGAAAAAATGGTTGTTGTTTGTAATGGTGATGAAGCAAAGAATATCATGCCTGCATTGATCTTTGCGACATCCGGGCTTGCACTGGACTATGAAGTACATTTCTTTTTCTGCCCAGCTGGAGCAAAATGGTCTCTTAAGGGAGAATTGGAAAAGCTCGGTACTCCAAAAGGGCTCCCAAATCCAGTAGAATTATTTAACACACTCATTGAAATGGGAAAGAAAGTAACGCTTTGTGAACTTGCCATAGAAAATAAAGGGATTGATCCAAAGGATGTACGCGACCCCAGAATAGTTATCGAAAAGCTGCCGCCATTCTTAATGGACGCAGAAGGGGCAACACAAACCTACGTATTCTAAAATATTCTTTTCCACAGCATAACCCAATAACAAAGTTGATCGTATGTATATTCGATCAACTTTGTTATATTTTGCGGTGTGGTTAGTGAAAATAGCAGTTTTGTTGTTATTAATCCAATTCCGGTAATTGTAATAAATCTTCGTTTTCTGGAGCATGAATAAAACTCCAGAATGCATCCCGTACTCTATTGGGGTTACTATTAATTTTTCTGACCATATAAATCGTACGCCGTAAATTTAATCCTTTTACATTTATATTTTTTACATTTCCTCTCTCTAATGGACAAGAAGTTGCGAGATTGGAAACAAATGCAATCCCATATCCTTCTGCAACCGTTCGAACAATGGCTTCCGCATTTCCTATCTCCATAAAGATATTTAAATTTTCGGGATGAATATCGAATTTAGCCAGTTCAGAAAATACTACTCTTCTGGTACCGGATGTTTCTTCACGCAGAATAATTGGTTCTTCAAGTAATTCTGAAGGTTCAATGATATTTCGGAAAGCCCAGGGGTGGTTATTTGGAACAATCAGAGTAATCATATCATTAAAAAATGGTTGGGTTTCGAGACCGGCATCATTAATTTCTCGACTTACGACACCGATCTGAGCTTTTTCTTCCATTAATTCCAAGGTGATATCTTCTGCAGTACAAGACATAATTTTAACTTTAACATTAGGAAAACGAGAGCAGAATCGAGCCGCTAGTTGGGGTAAGATATATTTACCAGATGTTGTGCTACAAGCAATATATAATTGACCTACAATTGTTTCTTGCATTGAAGACATCATCTCTTCGAGTTCAGAAGCCTGGCGGATCAATTTTCTTGCCCAGGGGAGAAGGGTCATACCGGCGTTAGTGATATGGAGCCGTGCGCCATCGCGTTCAAACAGCTGGATGCCAAGCTCAGCTTCCAGGGTTTGGATGTGTTTGCTAACGGTGGGCTGGCTGAGATGGAGGCGTTTTGCGGCTTCGGAACAATTTTGTGTAGCGGCTACCTGTATGAAAACATTTAAACGGTTTAAATCAAGCATGCGATTTTTCCTCTGTATATAGTATATTCAAAAAATTAAATAAGGTAAAGTGAGAATTTGCCATAATCCGCATGAAGAATATCCAAAAATCCTCACCCATTTTTGTTAGGGCAGGTTTCTTGCCCGCCGTTTATGAATTGTGGAATCACGGCAAGGATGGTGGAAATGGAATCCCGCCCACCTGTTCTTCCTTGACATCCCTTCTGACTTGGGTATAATCCAGCTAATAAAGCATAAAGGCGAGCGCGGAGCCAAGTAGCTGAACGTTTCGACAGAGAGCTGCCGTTAGGTGCAAGGCAGCGGAATTGTCAGCCAAATCCACTCCGCCGGTTCCATAACGACCCGCCGCCCTCGCAGGAGCAAAGGATACGCTGTAAGAGGGAACGGAAGCATCCGTTAAAGTGCAGATAAGGCTATTCTGACACCGGCATGAATTTCGTGCAAGGATGAATAGCGAAAGCAGGTGGCACCACGAGCGCCCCCTCGTCCTGCAAGCGAGGGGGCATTTTGATTAAACACAACAGATTTGGAGGTGCATGATGATTGATATAACCCTTATCCGTGAAAACCCGCAACTTGTCCGCAAGGCAATGGCTGATCGGCAGATGGATGCTTCCCCGGTGGAGCGTGTCTTGGAGCTAGATCAGGCACGGCGGGCGATCATCCAAGAGGTGGAAACGCTAAAAGCCCAGCGTAATGCCGTATCGAAAGAAATTGGACAACTGAAAGACCCGCAACTGCGCCAGGAAAAAATCAACGCAATGCGCGAGGTTGGAGAGAAAATTGCCGCACTCGATGAGCAGCTCCGCCAGGTAGAGAGTGATCTCAATAGCGCCTTAGCAATTATCCCCAATCTGCCGGATGCACGCACGCCATATGGCAAGGATGAGAATGACAATGTGGTAATCAAAACGGTGGGTGAGATGCGCCAATTTGATTTTGAACCATTGCCGCATTGGGATTTAGGTCCGCGGCTCGGGATCATTAATTTCGAGCAAGGCGTGAAAATCACTGGCTCACGTTTCTACGTATTAAGCGGCGCGGGCGCACGTTTACAAAGGGCTTTAATCGCCTGGATGTTAGATTTACACAGTCGCCAAGGATATTTAGAGAAATACCCACCGTTCATGGTGAAGGGGCAGACCCTGTTTGGAGCTGGCCAATTGCCTAAATTTCAGGATAATCTTTACCATGATGTGGAAGAGGACCTCTGGATGGTGCCCACCGCTGAAGTGCCATTGACCGGTTTACACATGGATGATATTTTGGAAGAGGAAAAGCTGCCTTTACGTTACACCGCTTACACTCCCTGCTTTCGCCGCGAAAAAATGAGCGCCGGGCGGGATGTGCGCGGTATCAAGCGCGGGCATCAATTTGATAAAGTGGAGATGTATATCTTCTGCCGCCCGGAAGAATCGGACGCCGAGCTGGAAAAAATGCGCCAAGATGCCGAAGACACCTGCGCTGGGCTTGGGCTGCCCTATCGAGTGAAGCAGCTCTGCACAGGTGACCTGGGATTTGGTGCAGCCATTACCTATGATATAGAAGTTTGGGCTCCCGGTTGCGGCGAATGGCTGGAAGTCTCTTCGGTGTCGAACGTGCGTGATTTCCAGGCGCGGCGGGCGAATATAAAATACCGTCCCACCGATGGCGGACGCGTTCGGCTCGTGCATACGCTAAATGGCTCCGGCTTAGGGATGCCGCGCACCTTGATCGGAGTGCTGGAAAATTATCAGCAGGCTGATGGCAGCATTGTCGTCCCAGAGGTGTTACGCCCCTGGATGGGCGGGATTGATGTCATCCGCTCTGAGTAGCTCAGCAGAGGAAGAAGCGATTGGATTGGCTTGAGCCGGCTTTCATTTGGATTATCCAGATTGTCATCCTGATCGGTTTGGTGGGATTAGTCATTCCCATCTTTCCGGGTTTGGTGGTCATTTGGTTAGCTACGCTCAGCTATGGCATCGCTAAAGGGTTTTCAACGAGCGGATGGATTCTATTTGCTCTCATCAGTCTGCTCATGCTGATGGGATCAGTGGTGGATAATATCCTGATGGGGGTTGGAGCGCGCAAAGGCGGCGCGTCCTGGCTGACGGTGGCGATTGCTTTAGGAGTCGGTTTACTGGGAACAATTGTCTTTCCTCCCTTAGGCGGCTTGATCGCAGCGCCTTTGGCTATTTTTGGTTTAGAGTTATGGCGTCAGCGGCATTGGAAAAAAGCGGGCAAAGCAGTTGGAGGACTGGCAATTGGATGGGGGATGACTTTTTTGGTGCGATTTGGTATCGGGGTGTTGATGATGATCTGCTGGTGGGTGTGGGTTTGGAAAAGTTAATTAATCCGGCTGGATCAGGATTGTCCCCACACCCAAGCGATCTAACCCCTCGCTTGCCCAATATTCTAACAAAGTAGAATCTTCATAGAGCGCTTGATAAAAGGCAGGGATAGCACGCGGATCACCGATGAGCGCAAGAGCCCTAGCAGCTTCTATTCGAGCAGATTGGGTACCATCTTGCATCACTAACAAGAGGTCAGGAACCGCTTGAGCACCGACCGCAATGAGGGCATCGCCGGCTAAGCGGGCAAGTAATGAATCTGAGGAGGATAAAGATTCAATTAATTGGGGAACGGCTGCGAAAGATGGTTGATGGCGCAGCGCTAAAGCAGCACATTGCCGCACAGAGATATCTGGGTCTTGCAGTCTCTCGATGAATACCTGTACGGCTAGCGGGGATGGAATGAGCGCAAGGGCACGAATAGCCCACCAACGCGTATCAGCATTGGGGGAGGAGCTTTTCTCGAGCAGAATGGGTAAGGCTTCGTCTGCGTAGCGTGGAAGCTGAAGGGCAGCTTGTTCGGCGCGTTCGTCCACTCCGCAAAATAAATCGGCGATGAATTCTTTTAATTCAGCCACTTAAGGATTTAATCAGCTGGAGGCGGTACTGGAAGTTGTTCTTTGGCAGTGTTTATCCATTTATCGCCTTCGTCAATCAACATGATGGGGATATCGTCTTTGATTGGGTATTTGCGGCCGCAGTCGGGGCAAATTAACCAGCTTTCGCGGTAGTATTCCAGCGGATGGTCCACTTCACGAACGCAAGCCGGGCAACGTAAGATTTCGAGCAGTTCTTGGGATACCATGCTTCCTCCAATACAAATTGAGTTGTGCTGGGTGTGATTATACCGTAGGTTTATCGAGTAAGCGGGATTCCATCCCGCCGATTGGGGTGTTGGTTGGGGATGAAGCTGTGTCAGAAAGGCGCAATGGTTCTGTGTCTGTTTGTATCGGCGGGGACTCAAGTCCCGCCTCAGCACATGGAAGTCCACTCAAGTGGACTCGCTGAGTCGGTTTCAACCGACTTGTATGCTTTGAGCAGGGGATTGATCCCCGGCGAAATTGTGGCATCGTCGGGTGTGGAAACCCGAGTTATTGTCGGGTATAGAAACACGACCTACAAGGGCGGGATTCCCACCCCACCGATTCTAGTTGGTTGGTGGTGATTCAGTGTCAAAAAAGCGCAATGAATCTATGTCTGTTTGTATCGGCGGGGACTCAAGTCCCGCCTAAGCACATGGAAGTCCACTCAAGTGGACTCGCTGAGTCGGTTTCAACCGACTTGCATGCATTGAGCAGGGGATTTAACCCCGGCGAAATTGTGGCATTGTCGGGTGTGGAAACCCGATTTATTGTCGGGTATAGAAACCCGACCTACAAG
>DAOTVW010000265.1:0-6168 GCA_034436035.1 Anaerolineales bacterium | reverse complement strand
CCACAAAGAGACTGGCGAAAATATCGACCTAACATCAAGTCAATTCAAAAGTCCCGTACCATACGAAAAGGCCATAGGAAAGGGTTTCCTCACAAAACAACCGTCGAAGAGAGCCCAAGAATTGATCCACAGAGTAAGTTGAGTCATACTGGATAATGGAATTGAGGTTCCATATGTGTTTTTTCAAGCGTAAGAAAAAGGTAAAATATATGAGTTATGCAACCCCTAACATTGCTGTTCTAAATGAATCTACTGTAGTAACCGATTCTGAGATCGAAGCCCTGACGGCTGCTCTTCAACTTCAAATCACTAATGATTTTGCTCCTATTTGGGGCCGTCCCGCCAATGTTCATTTCTATGCTAAGGGTGAAGTAGTTCCTCCTGATGCATGGCAATTAGTTGCATTAGATAATGCAGATCAGGCTGGTGCGTTGGGTTATCACGATGTGACCCCAACCGGTATGCCATTAGGCAAATTCTTTACCAAGACATGTCAGCAATATAATGAGTCTTGGACCGTTGATGCTTCTCATGAGCTAATGGAAATGCTTGTGGATCCAATGACTAATTCTGTTGTTACACTCTTTGATCATCAAGGTAGTCAATATTTGGCTGCTCTTGAGGTTGCAGATGCATGTGAGGATGACACGTTTGGTTACAAGATCAATAATATCTTGGTAAGTGATTTTGTTTATCCTTCCTGGTTTGGACAGGCTCCTAATTTAGGAACCGAAGGTGCTAACTTGGATCATATGGGTAAACTACATACATCTCTTCCTGAGGCTATGTTCCAGGGAAATCCTAAAGCAGCTTTAGGATATGGTGGCTACATTGGCGTGCAGTCTCCTGGTGGTCAATGGAGCCAGGTATTAGATCAAAATCGGGCTCCTCATAAGATTTTAGCTAAGGCTGGCGGACGATTTGATAAGCGTATCCGTGGACTATTTGGATTGATTAAGTCGGTGCTGAGATAAATGTCAATGTCAATTATTACCACCCATTATTTTCCACCAGGAGTAAGTGCGGATACCTCTTTACTCAAGCCCGGCAACTTTGGGTTGACCCATGCTCCTGGGGCTTTATCTAAGCTCATTAGATTTGGACAGTGGTTGAGGTTTCATGGGTCGGATGCTTCATTTTATAGCCATGCCTTTGGCATCATTGATGACAAGGGTACGAATATTGCTATGGTGGGTTCCGGTGCTCAAAAGTTTGGCATCGATCAGTACACCAAGTATCCATTCCATATTGTCGATCCGGGGTTGACTGATATTCAGCGTCAGAGCGCTGTAGAATTCTGGGAGTGGGCATATCAAAAGCATGTGAAGTATGGATATATTATTGATGTATCGGAGGGGATAACATGCTTGCTTGGAGGAAAACTTCAGTTTGGTACTCGTGGTACTATGATTTGTTCGGGAATGGTTGCTGCTGGTTTAGGTTTGCCTAAGTGGAGAGCTAATCCATCTCATATTTTTCCGATTGAATTAGCTATTGAGTATGGAGTTAAACCTGTAAAAAATGTCTGAGGAAACTGAGCAATTAAAATTACCAGCTTTAGAATGGTTAGTTCCCACGCAAGTTAAGGATGGAGAAGAAGTTTATTTGCACCTACATGGTCGTGCTATTGCTCCCTGGTATGACCATGTAGGTGATTTTACAGATCAATATAATCGCAATGGATCCTTTTTTATTGGAAGGGTGCGCCGAGTATTTGATGAGCAAGAAGAGTTAATTGGGGTGGTAATTGGGGAGCAATATGAGATCCCCGAGAATTATTTAGACCTACCACGGATTATAGCGAGGGCAAGATGAATTGTGATGCAGTGAGCGATGGAACTGCCTGCGAAGAACAGGGGCTCCATCCTTTTCATTTTGGACGGGGATCTAATGGTTTTGTAGAATGGAAGAACGAGGATTATATAGTCCCTCTAACTTCTAATAGAAAGCAACAAGAGCATATCCTGTTAGGAATAGCTCGACGCACCAAGAAAATTTCACATAAGAATGTGGTAGGGGGTTCCACACCACAAAAAGGATGAAACCATTTTATTGGAGATATATTAAATGCTTGTAGGTTTTCAATTAGATTCTGCTAAATCTAAGAAGCAAATGGATGAAGTAGACGAACCAACTTACGAGTCAATGCGAGCAGCAAACAATCCTTCTGCTCAGCGCAGAAACCTCACCAAAGATGAGAGAGCGGTTAAACGTAAGATGCATAAGAACCAGCGCACAGCAGCAGGATATAGTGGTCCAGGTTATTATTTAGTTAATGAAACGGGAGAGCCACAATCTGAGCGCTATGTAACTTTGAGTCAAGCTGAGGCTGATCTTGAGCCAGATAGTGGTCATCTAATTCAGTTTGTTTCTCAGCAGCCCGCTTCTACTCATGTATCTCAACCTTTCCCCGCTCAGCTTCAGCAAGTTAATGGAAGTAGAAATATGCGTGAAACCGAAATCTTGACCGCTATGGCTAAGGCAACCCCAGATGAAGCCGCAGCTTTGGCTGCTGATTTGGAGGGTTTACGTGCTAAGTCTCGTCTTGCTATTCAAGCAGATCGTGAAGTAGCGTTAGCTGACGCATATATCAATGATGTAATGCATCCTGTAGCTGTGCATGAGCATGTTACCGCTAGCACCGACTGGCTCGGTACGGTTGCTGAGCCTAATATCGCATCTGAGCACGTAAATCAACTTATGATTTCGGAGGCATCTAATTGGTTCAATAATGTTTCTCCAGAGGTTCGTGCAGATGTAGAGGAATTCTCTGAGCAAGCTAAGGGGAAGGCTCGTAGAGTTTCTTCTTCTTTGGGTTCTCAGGCAAATGCTGGTTATGAAACATTCATGTTCACTGCTGGCCGTTTGCTGAAGCAAGCATGGGGAGATGGGGGAGTGCCAGAGGGCTTTATTACTCCATGGTCTTCTCCTCCTCAGGTTTTGCCTCCCACATCTAAGGGCCACGCTCCCTTTGGCGTACCGTCCGATTCTTCGTTGTCACTAAATATGACACCATTAGTTACCCCCGATCCTTATTTACAAGAGGGTGGAGCGCTAAATGGTGTCAACTATAATCCCATGGCTGAAGAAATGCCAGATATGGGGGTGGCACTTCCGCTTGATAACGGCAATGCAGCATGGCCTCCTGCTCAGAATCTAGAGGGAGAGCCTGGACTTCCTTCTATGGTTGCTCCTGATGGATATGATCCCACTGGTGGAACCAGTAAGATGCCTGATGATGAAGCTAATACAATTGATGACGATCTTCCTAACACTACAACAGCTTCTCGTCGTATCGCCGCTAATTCTCCCTATACACAGTTGAGCCTTATGCCTCATGAGGTCAAGAAGGGCGATAAGATTCTAGGAATGCCTGATCACGATGTGATGGGGGTTTCCTATGCTGGCGATGGTGGCGCTATGGGGGATCAGGGCGGATTATGGCATATTCACACTAAGCACCGTGTAACCGGTAAAGATGGTGTAATTCCTCGCTACGGTAACTCTTATTCCACGGTTTTGCGTCCTAATCCAGTGAAGACTTCTTCGCAGAATTTCAATGGACCTAAGCAAACTTTTGAGGATTACAATAATCGTAAGGATGCTGGATCTTATCCACTAGACGAAGAGCATTGGGCTGGATCTATGAGCGCTGTTTCTCCATCTCCAGATAACACCACCATTCCTGTAGTGGCTATGCATCGTTGGGCTGATCGTGGATTCAAACCAGATCCGCACGGTGATAATCTAGGTAAAAATCCTATGGCGGGATATCCGGACGGAAATACCCCCGCTGCTCAGCAACAGATTCACGAGCAGTATGGGGGTGCTGCATCTTCGCTTCCATTTGCCCCAGATAGTCCTGAAATCAAGGATGGTGAATGGTTTGATTGGTTGACCGATTATCCTAATACTGGTCCTACTGAGGTTACTTCCGATCGTGCATTCAATGTGGGTGCTAATTCAGGTGAAGATGAAGACCAGGATGCACAGAATGATCGTATGAAAGCATCTCTTTCTGCGTTGCATTTGGCTGAAGTAACCAAGTTTGCCGAGGATCTTCCAGGCCGTGGCGTAGATCAAAAGGGAAAGACTTACGAGCCAGATCGTAGTCAGTACGCACGTACTCCTCAGGGACAAGCAGAATCTACAGAGGGTTACGAAGAGGCTTATAGCTCTAATCGTCACATTGATTACTCCCAGACTGGTGAAACCGGGTTGGGTACTGTACCTGTTCAAGGTTATGGAACCAATGAGCACGGTGAGATGTTCAATGCAAATCAATGGCTTCAGGAGGCTCCCGGTACTGGCGCTGCTGCTGTATCTAATGTACCTACTCCTGGTATACAGGGTGGTCCTGGAGATCCTGATGATTTGAATCAACCTCAGTATCCGGAGGGTAAAGAGGGTCGTTTGTTAAAAGCTAAAATGCTTGTGCAGAAGAATCTAAGATAAGGTAGTTAAATGAGCGACTTGTGGACTATAGCCTCGATAGACGCTGAGGCAGAAGCAGAATCTAGAAAGCTGTCGATGGCTCGTGTTGCCACGGCGCAATATTGGCCTATTCTTGCACAGGCTACTTCTCAACGTGGCTTTGATCATGCATGCGCATTGATAACTGAGAATGTAACTAGAGCAATCTCTCACATTGCTGATTCTCCTGCGGATCATGCAGTTTTGGCTAATAAAGTCTTGGAAAGTTATCGTGATGATTGGATGCAGGTAAGTGCGGCATCTATGTCCCCTGAGACTCAGGGATCATCTCAGGTAAGCGTCAAGCCTTCTAGAATGACTTGTCCAACTTGTAAGTCTCAAAATGTAGGCGTAGTTGCTGCTGGCAACAAGAATTCCGAAGGTGTTGCACCTTGGAACCTTCCCTACAATTGCCGTAATTGTGGATCCAGTTGGAAGATTGACGGACCCGCTCATGCTAAGGATGGTTTTAATCCTACTGCTGCATGGAAGAGCGATAGTAAGGATGGTAATTGGAAGCACGACGGCGACAGCCATGATGATTCTGTTGGAACTAAGGTTAAGGATGAACAAAAGCGTGTAGATGATGATGATCATCCCAAGGATAAGCAAGAGGAATTCGATAAGAAACAGGAGCAACAACGCTTAAGAGATGAGCGTTGGGATTCCAGTCATCGTGCTTCTCAAAATAAGTGGGACCGAGATCGTGAGGCTCAAGCAGAAGATGATAATTCGGCTCTTGAGCGTGTAGAAGATGACGATAATCCTAAAGATAAGAAAGAGCGTTTTGATAAGAATCAAGAGGAAGATCGTTATCGCAAGGATCTGAAGAATCTCAAGGGTCGTGAGCACACAGCTTTGATTACTGATGCACCTGGCTATACATCTCAGACTGTTTGGGGTACTGAAGCTGATCAAACCACCGACTATACTCCTCAGCTACAGCAGCAAATTGACGCATGGGAGCGTACCAATCATGACACCCGTGTCAATATGGGTAATGGTATTGGTGTAGCCGATGCAAGCGAAGGTCCATATGTTGCCGGGCCGGGCGCCAATAATGGCGAGAACCCATCAGTAACGGGTATTTCTGGCGACGAGGATTTAGAGACTGCTGACCCCAAAGATATTGTGCGTGGCTACTATGTAGGTAAGTTCGGTAGTATTGAGGTAGTAGGTAACAAATTCATCAAGCATAATCCTAGTGGTGCTCCGGGTAAACAATGGGAGATTACCCAAAAGGGTACGGGCAAGGTGCTTTCTCGTCATCCTTCTGAGGAAGAGGCTCAAAAGTCTTTTGAGGCTATGGAGGCTCATAAGCATGGCTCTTTGATTTTCATGGCAGATGACGACGATGAAGTCTCTGAAGTAGAAGATATGCAAAGAGAGGGCTCTAATAAGAAGACTGGATCTATTCATGTTCAAGCTATTCGGGCTGCGCAAGATATGGTAGATGCTATGCCTGCTGAGGCTAGTGTGCCAGCGGTGAAGAAAGAAATGCAGCGCAGAGCTAAGGTTTACAAGCTGTCTCCCGAAGATACTGAATTGGTGGTGTCTGCGGCTGTAGCTCACGCATATGCTCGGGGCCGCCGCCCTTTAGATAAAGAATCGGCCAACACAAGTCCTTTGCTAAAGACATGTCCAATTTGTGGTGAAGAGATTCCTGCTTCTGAGCTAGAAGCTCATATGGCTAAA
>DAOTVW010000264.1:0-5950 GCA_034436035.1 Anaerolineales bacterium | reverse complement strand
GCAGAAAAACAAAAATAAAGTGTAAATCCCCCTAGAAGTAACCCACTCCATTTGTATTTTCTAAGAGATGCCATCTTAATCCAAAGAAAGGTCTAATACTTTGGCACCTCTAATCTTGCGATTTTTTAATTCCCAAAGCGCCTGGTTTGCTTGCGTTAGAGAATAGACTTGAATTTCTGGCTTTATTCCGCTCTGGGCAGCCAGGGATAAGCACGCTTCTACATCTTTGCGGGTGACATTTGCCACACTTTTGATTTCTTTTTCCATCCACAATTGAGAGGGATAGTCCAGCTCTGCCAGTAATTCCCGATCATTGTTTTCTTTGCGAATAGCATTAATCACCATCCGCCCACCCGGCAATAAATTGTGCATCCCTTCTAAAACTGGTTTCCAAACTGGGGTAGTGTCAATGATGGCGTGGATTAATTTTGGCGCACGTGCGGAGATATCTCCTGCCCAAACCGCACCTAATTGCAGGGCAAATTGTTGCTCACTCTCGCTGCGTGAAAAAACATAAATATCCGTTTTAGGGTAAAGCGCTTTTGCCATCATCAAAACCAAGTGAGCCGATGCGCCAAAGCCGGTTAGTCCTAACCGCATGCCATCTTGGATTTGAGTTAGCTTCAAGGAGCGATATCCAATCGCACCGGCACATAACAATGGCGCTGCTTGAAAATCATCGAGCGTTTCAGGGATAGGATAAGCAAAACCCTCCTTAACAACCATATATTCTGCATAACCGCCGTGAGCGTCACGCCCGGTTGCTTTGAATTCCGGACATAAATTTTCCTCACCCCTGAGGCAAAATTCGCATTTCCCACAAGCAGAAAAGATCCAAGCCACCCCCACTCGATCACCTATCGCAAACCGGTTCGTTGAATCGCCGCGTTCCACCACTTTCCCAACCACCTGGTGACCTGGCACAACAGGAAAAAATGGAGGAGGTGTACGGCCTTCAATTTCATCTAACTCGGTGTGGCAAACGCCGCAAGCCTTGACTTGAATTAATATTTCATCATTTTTTGGACGCGGTATCGGCATCTCGATAAGGTTTAATGGATTGGGATTATCTTCCAGTCGACCGATCTTTTGGATTGCCATCGCCTTCATACTACACCTCCGTAGTCAATTGAAAAGTCTATCTCTATGATATATATCTGCTATGAAATATTAAGGATATAATTGCGATGCCGTTTGTACCATTTCACGCCGATTTTTTCCATTTCCGAAAAACTATCATGGTTTTTTTCGTCCACTTGCACAACTTCGATGTATTTAAAACGGTAATTCCGGATTGATTTTTGTAATTCGGTATATAAAATCGTTGTCGCGCCAGAACCTTGATATTCCGGTAACACTCCCCCGCCATTTATATTTAACCACTTAGTCAGTCGTTTCTCTAATAAGATCCAAAACCACCCAAATGGCATTAATTCACCCTTTGCCCGTTTTAGACCACGCGAGATATCATGGTAGGAAATTAGAAATCCAATAACATCATCCCCTTTCATCACCACTTTAACTAAGGCTGGATCGGCAATACTGATGATGGAATGAGCGATCATCTCAATCTCTGCGTCGGTTGGATAGATAAAGCTATAGTTTTGCGAAAAAGCTTTCGAATACACTTCAGCTACACGCTTAATCCAGCCTCTTATTTCATCTTTTGATTCAAAATTTTTAACCCAGAAGCCTCTTCTTTCTTTGACCTTTTCTGCTATGCGCAGTATTTTTTCTGGTAAGACATGATCAGCTGGCAGATAACCAGACAGATGATCGGTTTCTTTTTCAAACCCCGCTTTTTTTATGAGGCTGTCATAATAAGGATAGTTATATGCGACTGTCAAAGCGGGATAATGGGAAAATCCATCTACTAAAATGCCGCCTGCTTCTGTGCTTAATAAACCTTTTGGACCACGTATCTGTTTCAATCCTCTGTCTTTTGCCCAATCCGTGATGGTTTGAAACAAACGATGAGAGACGTTCTCATCTTCTACACTCTCGAAATATCCAAAAAAGGCGACTTTGGCGTCCCTTAATTCGTTAAAACGGCGGTTTTCCATCACAGCTATCCGCCCCAGCGGTTTTCCATCATTGACTGCTAAGAAATAAGCTGCCTCAGAATGCTGGTAAAAGGGGTGTTTTTGCGGGTTGAGATTTTTACGCATATCATCTAAAAGCGGCGGTACCCAATATTTGCATCCCTTATACAAGTCAAATGGAAAACGGATAAATTTTTCGACTTCTTCTTGATTGCTTAAGTTGATCGGTATGACTTCCATGATGATGACTCCTCTTGTTTAAGTATAACTGGTAAATTACTGCCGACATCATTTTTTATCTGAAAATAAATACAAAATTCCTCTGTTAAAAGCAGGCAAAGGTTTGATGTCACCGATTGTCAATTTTCATGCCCAATGACTATGATGATGAAACCTCATTTTCACGGTGTATTTGTCAGCGTTGGGGTTACACTAGGAACGGGTGTATTACTCGGCATCGGGGTGTCTGTTTGGGTTGGTACAGGTGTCTGTGTTTCGGTAGGTTCCGGCGTTGGAGTCAGCGTCGGAGTAGGTGTCGGTACCTGAATATTGAGATGAATTTTCAATTCTGCGCTGGTGTCCTGTGTGCTGAATATAGTTAACCGTAATGTAATGATGCCTGATGCAAAATCACTGAGATCCCAGCTATACATCTTTTCACTTGCGTCGGAAGGGTGATTATCCGCGCTTAAAGTTTCCCAATCTTTCGGGTCGCCGCCAATACCATAATCTAATTGATACCCCTTG
Organism: Anaerolineales bacterium; assembly: GCA_034436035.1. Taxonomy (GTDB): domain Bacteria; phylum Chloroflexota; class Anaerolineae; order Anaerolineales; family UBA4823; genus UBA4823. The sequence goes on along the minus strand of DAOTVW010000264.1, from coordinate 3,161 downwards.
AAATTCTTTGTGGCATCCGCGATTGCATAGATGTCCAAGATCGGCGCAGTTATCGTCTCACCATCTTTCGGATGGATGAATTCTAATTTAGGGTGAGGGTCATCGGCTTGACAAGCCCGGCTTGGCGCAAAGAGAATCGGCTTTTTGAAGCCCATCTTTTTTGCCCAGTCTTTCCCGTCAGGATCGTTCTTAATCCATTTGATGGCAAATGGATCCGTGACATTTAAAACAAACGCTTCCTTTCGAAAATCGCCGCAAGCATCACTGGCTCTTAATCCAGTCCATGTGTCTATCCAGGTTTTTTGCCACAAATCTTGCTCTTTCGGTAACGGTGGTTGATCTGCGGCAAATATTTCGGTTGCCTGTTGAGGACACCATTCCGAGGGCTCTGTTCCAGAGATAGCGCAAATGGTTTTTTCAATTATGCCAGGCGGCTGGGTAAAAGCGGGTGGCTTTCCATTGCTTATTTTGGGGATGACTGTCTTCATGAATTCAGACCAAATTGGGGCAGCACCACTCACACCACTGATATGATTCATTGGTGTGTAATTTGCATTTCCAACCCACACCCCCACAACTAACTCTGGGTTATAACCAATTGTCCAGTTATCTCGAAAGTCATTCGTCGTCCCTGTTTTTACCGCGGCAGGGAAAGGCAATTTTAATACCGAATCTGCGCCAAACATCGGTGTACGGGCAGCATTATCAGACAAAATCGAGGTGATTAAGTAAGCATGCTCAGGACGAATGACTTGCGGTGGTGGGTCATGAGGAGCTTCGTAAACGATATTCCCTTCACGATCGAGAATTTTCGAAATCGAGATCAGGGGAACTTTGTGCCCACCGCTTGCCAAAACCGTGTATGCACTGCTAAGCTCTAACAAGCTTACTTCTCCGCCACCTAGTGTGAGCGATAACCCATAGTCCGGGCGAGTTAGAGTGGTAATTCCAAGCCGTTTTGCCATTGCGATAAAGCCATCTTCGGATGGGGTGTTGGGATCATCGTAAATACCTACAAATTGCAGCGCTTTTACAGCTGGTACATTATAGGAATTTGCTAAAGCAATACGAACCGTAACGGGACCATGGAATTTTTCGTCATAATTTTGGGGCACATACGCTGGACTAGGATCATCCGGTTTTCCAGATGGAGGAAATTCTGATGGCACATCCCAAATTAATGTAGCAGGCGTCCATCCTTTTTCAAAAGCTGCCAAATAGGTAATCGGTTTTATAGCTGATCCAGGCTGCCGTGGACTGATCGCCATATTCACCTGCCCATCAATGGCATTATTGTAGAAATCGGCCGATCCTACCATAGCCAATATTTCACCACTGGTAGGTTGAATGGCAACTAATGCTCCATTCGTAACATTCTTGTCTTTGAGATTTTCGACTTGCTGACGTATCAAACGTTCCCCAATGGACTGCATTTCCGAATCAAGGGTTGTATATACCGTAAATCCAGACCGATAAATCGTTTGCGGGTCAAATTGTGCTTCCAATTGTTGGCGTATATAGTTGACCCAATGGGGGTGTTCCATTGGAATATTGGGGGATGGAAACGAATAATTCATGATTTCATTGCGGGCTTCTGTTGCAGAAACCGCATCGATGCAAATTCGCTGGGGAGAATTGCTTACATAGATACACCCCTGTTCCTGGCTGACTCGATACATCAAAACTAAAACTTCACTTTGGCGTTTTAGAGTTTGTTCTCGGTTGGTATAAATATCATAAACAGATGGCGCTTGCGGTAACCCCGCCAAAAATGCCGCTTGTCCTAATGAAAGTTTTGCAGCGCTTGTATGGAAGTAGGTTTCGGCTGCCGCTTCTACCCCATAGGAAAGGTTCCCATAATAATTTTCATTGAGATACAGTTCTAAGATTTCATCTTTCGTATAACGGCGGGTTAATTCGGCTGCCAGTATTGCTTCACGCACTTTACGCTGGTATGAGCGGTCTGCCCTTTCTTCCGGTGTGAAAAGGAGATTCCGCGCAAGCTGCTGCGTGATAGTAGATGCACCCGATACGGTGTCTCCTGCACTGGCGTTTTGATAAAAGGCGCGGAAGATTGCCATCACATTGTAGCCAGGATGGCTATAATATTCTTTATCTTCGGTGGCAATGGTAGCCGCTACAAGATAAGGGGAAATTTTATCAAGGGTGACATAAGTTCTTCTTCCGGCATTCGGATCAATAATTTCATAAAGCAAGTTACCGTTTCGATCTAAAATTCGAGTTGTTTCAAAATGGGAGGCTTTTTGCTTTAATTCCTCAATATTGGGGAGATCGCGTGCGATTCGATAATATTCAACCAGTAGAAGCGAAACTCCACAAACACTGAGGATAACTAGTCCAAAAAGGGCTAGGATGAACGAGCGCAGGAAACAGCCTCCTGCCATTTTCCAATCAAAGCTGTCATTTGTATTGGATTTTGGAGGTGTGGGTGGAGCACTTCGCAGTGGAGTAGGATAGCCAGATCCACTATAAGTCCTGCCAGCTTTCCAGTCATACTCATTGTTTCTCTGGTTTGTTCTGTTTAGATTTTGTCCAAATGCTTTGCTAGGTGGAACCTCTTTAATAGGAGTTGGAATAGTCGGCGAAAGGTTCGGTTTGAGCGCTGCATTACCCAAAGAAACGACCTTTGTTGCATCATTATCCGCTTTTACATCCTTTTGAGGCAAAGGCAACCCATGTGCACCTAAAATTGGGTAATTTGAAACCGGTGTGTCGGTTAACTTTGCCGGTTGAGTTAAATCACTTTCTAGATCAATTGAAGAAAGATCGTGTTCTTCAGTTGCATTTTCCTCGCTTTCAATCTCTAAGGTGTGTTCTTCTTCTGTAGCAGGGTTATCCTTAATTTGTTTTATCGCATCGTTCTCACTAATTTCAGTAGTTTCTCCATTATTATCCTCATTCTCGGAATCATGATTTTCATTGTTTGATTCCGATAATAAGCGCTTTAATCTTTGATCGGCATCAGGCTTATTCTCTTCGCTATAATCACTCATAGTTACCTTTTTGCATTACGCTGGTCGAGATGCCACAAGGGCAATCCAATTTCCTTTCATGACCATTTCTTCGTTTTGGTTTAATACCTTTACTGCGATAGTTATCGAACCACCGCCCAATCTCGCCAATGGCTTGGTTTCGATCAC
>DAOTVW010000263.1:0-17545 GCA_034436035.1 Anaerolineales bacterium | reverse complement strand
CTTGCCGCATTAGATCAGTATCAGAATACTGCTTATACAGATCCAACCGCCGATGATGTCAATGGACATGGCACCCATGTTGGCGGCATTGTCGCCAGCCAGGATAACACCTATCGCGGCGTCGCTTTTGGGGTGCGTTCTTTGATTAATGCCAAAGCAGGCGGGAGCACGGATGGTTATCCACATGATCAATATGCTTATATGGAGGATGCGGATGCCTTGGCGTGTGTGGATTGGGCAATCAGCGGGAATGCTTACGGCGCCGATGTGATTAACTTGAGTTTTGGAAGTCGTGCATACAGCGACGATTCCGCTTATCTCCGTTTTTGGGATTCGGTGGTCAGTCAGATGAATGTACTGGTCAGCATTGCGGCCGGTAACGATGGTCCTTATAGTAATACCCTTTACTCACCCAGTACTGCTTACAATGTCTTGAGCGTTGCCAATATCGATGATAAAAATACCAGTAACGTTAGCAGTCCTTCGGAATATTACTCGAGTCGAAAGGATGATATTATTCGTGATTCATCCAGCCGTGGGCCAACCGTTGGGAATCGAAAAAAACCAGATGTTGCTGCACCTGGCACAGCAATTGTTTCAACCAATAATACTTGGGATGCATTAGGTGGTTCGCTATTTATTTCTTATACCGGTACCAGTATGGCTGCTCCCCATGTGGCTGGAGCAGCTGCCTTGGTGATGAGCCGCGGGGTTGCCAATTCTATGGCGGTGAAAGCCTTATTGATCAACACCGCCCAAGACCTAGGCAGCCCAGGGTGGGATAATGCTTATGGTTGGGGGTATATCGATTTATATAACTTGAATGCGCATGTCAACGATTATTTCCTGGATTCGGTGAACGCTGCGCCGGCATTTAAACTTTATGCTGGCCCGGCACTAAACGGTGATGCAGCCACGCTGGTCTGGAATCGCCGGGCGAATTATGTCCCATCCCAATATCCGACGACAGTATACCCGCTCACCAATTTGGATTTATACGCTTATGATGAAAGCAATAACAACTTGCTCGCTTCCAGCACAAGTACAATTGATAATGTCGAACAGGTTCGCTTTTCATCGGACATCAGCAGTGTGGTGCTAAAAGTAAAAGACATGTCTCCTACCCTGGCTGGCGTTTCGAGTGAACCGTATGCCCTGGCTACGCAAGAAGGATTTATTCCTCGTTATGGGCCTATGTTACAACCAATTGCTTTACGAGAAGGGGATATTCGCGGTTTAGCTGGGACAACAATCACATTGACAGTGCAAATTAAAAATAGCGGTGACTTGATGGCATTCGGAAATAATTTAACCTTGACGGTGAGCAGTGGATTGATGCAAATCAATTCTGAACCATTGACCGCATCCTTACCGGATTTAGGTGTAGATTTAATGGAGCCACAAGTGCATCAATGGGTATTTCAAAAAATTGATGACCAACCCCAATCAATTTTACTAATAACCCAGTCTCAATCTTATGGGGAAACATTCTCATTCTTTTATGCATGGTATCCCTTTATACAATATTTTCCCCTCATTGAAAAATAATTAACCATAATCAAAGTTCGCTACAATTACTTTTTATTAACCAGCAAGATTATTTTAGAAAAAATAATTCCTATCCTCTCCAAAACTCGACACAATTTCCCCCCTTTTGTTTGGCTAGGTTCAGCGCCTGGTCTGCCCGTAAAAACACTTGCTCGAAAGAACGGTCATCTTCCAGGGGGGTGCTGATGCCAATACTGATAGTAAATATATCGGTTAAATCCAGTGGTGTTTCTTCATTTTCCTCGTTCTTCATAGTCGTCCGTGGATTAGCAGAAGACGTTTTTGTTTGGAATGGGTCGGTGACTTCTTGATTCACATCAGTCAATCGCAATAGTCCGCAATATTGGAGTAAGCGTTCTGCTGTTTTTTGCGCCCGCTCGCCATCGGTCTCGAGCAACAAAACCCCAAATTCATCTTGCCCTAACCTTCCCATTAAGTCTTGCTCGCGCAGTAATTGGGTAAAAGTCATGACCAGTTGTTTTAATGCGTTATCACCTTGTTCTTGATCCGATGAAAGGTTAGCGGGTTGAAAGCGTTCTATAGCCAGGACAAGCAATGAGAAGGGATGTTTATAGCGTTGAAATTTGCGGAATTCGGATACCGCTTCTTCGAGAAAGGCGCGGCGGCTCAATGCACCGCTCAGGGGATCATAGATGGCATAATGGTTTGAAAGTGGGGTGGATTCATCCACACTGAGCTCCTATTTTATACAAGGATTTTATTAAACCGGTGTTTATTGTGAGCATTCTCAATATTGCAACAGTTAGTCATGCCGGGTTTCGGCTATGATACCGAGAAACGGCATTGAAGGACATACTCACATTATACAATATTATATTATGAGTGATAGGGAAGAGGTTCTCTTACAGGTGGGGAGATTGCTTCTATCGTAAAAAACTGCTCCGTCGTAATGACGGTTTGGCGGTTATCTCGGCGATATATTGACTTGGGTTATGCACCCCCAGATATAACCCCCATTGGTTTATCTTGCCTACATCTCGGCATGAAATCAATCGCTCAATTTTTTATCCTGTGCTATAATTTACAAAATACACGGAGCGAGCCATGCATGAGCCGGTGCTTGTTCTAAATGCGAACTTTGAACCCATTAATGTCTGCACTACCCGGCGCGCCATTACCCTGATCCTCGACGGCAAAGCTAGTTTGGTCATGAATGGCAGGGGAGAGATTAAAACTGTGGCGCGTACCTATCCGCGTCCCTCTATTATTCGTTTGGAAAAAATGATCAAACGCCCGCGCCCTACGGTGCGGTTAACCAAAAAAGAGATCCTGCGCAGGGATGATTATACCTGTCAATATTGCGGACAACATTCTCCCTTCTTAACGGTCGATCATGTGATACCGCGTCATTTGGGCGGGGAATACACTTGGGAAAACCTGGTGGCTGCCTGTCCCGCTTGCAATCATCGTAAGGGAAGCCATACCCCCGAACAGGTGAATATGCGTTTGTTACGTCAGCCAAAGGCGCCCCCGGCTACTGCGCTGTATTTATTTGGACGCCACTTGGCAGTAAATCAGGAATGGCTGCCTTTTATGAGCGGCTGGTAATTAGAAAACGATTTCCATTCCATCCTCAGCCAAACCAATATCTCCCTGAAATTCCTGGCTGGCTTGTGCAATCCATTCTTGGGACTGGATCGCGTATACGGGATAATGGATCAGATATAGCTGGTTAACTGCAGCTTGCTGGGCAACCCAGCCAGCTTGCTGCGGGCTCGAATGCCCTTTAGCCGCTCCAGCTGCTTCGTGGAAAAGGACTGTTGCACCACGCGCCAACTCAATCACATGGATACAAGGTTCACTGTCACAGGAATACGCCACGCTTTGCCCGGTTTGCAAATTGTTGATGCGCAAGCCAATCGTTGGAATAAGATGGCAAACTGGCGAGCTTATAATTTCTACATATTGATCACGGAAAACACATTGCATTTCCTGATCTGCAATAGCATGGGTTTCAACGGAATATCGTTCTTCCCACTTTTCCCAATCAAACAATGCCATTAACTTTTCAAATAGCTGTAATGTGCTGTCTAATCCATAGACCGCTAAGGGGTTTTTTCTTTTTCGCAGCCATAAATTCATCAATAAAGTGGGCAAACCCGAGACATGGTCGGGATGAAAATGGGTCAGAATCAAACCCGTTAATTGAACAGGGTCTATACCAGCTTGCTGTAAGCGCACATACGGATTATTAGGGCAATCAATCAGTATCCGTTCCTGATCGGTTACCAGCAGAAAATGAGTATTGTCATGCTGTTGGTCTGGTAGCGCATTGGCACTTCCCAGTACTATTAATTTAATTTTCTTGCTCTGCATTGAAACTCCTTGCAATTTTGGTTCGCTTATCGGTTCAATAACCAAAGCGCGATGCGTGGCGTGATGAACATTTCCACTCCCGCAGCGATTAACATCAGGGGTAATACTAAGCCAAGCGCAAGTTTTGCCCAGTCTGCCAGCGCCCGCAACCAGGCTTCGCTCACCGTTCGTCCAGATGAAGGTGCAACCAGTGTTGCCCCTAGCCGTAAGATCGCGCCACCGCTAACCAGTATGGCTGGCAGCTCAAAGAGCCCATGCGGCAGGATAAATGCGCTGAGAAATATCCACGGTGAAATCCCAATCCGTGCCATGCTCGCCATAAAATAGCCGATAAGGGCAAAGGGTAAGGCTAATATCAAGACACCCAAAACGCCAAAAGTGAATATCCCTGCCAGGGTTGCCAGGAAAATGGCGCGCAGGTTTTGAAACCATACCAGGCTGAAACTGGCGATGGGGATTGTTTTCAATAATTCCAAACGGCTGGTGATGAGCGAGAGAGTGCTCGATTGAGGGACGCTATCCAAAGGGAACAGGAAGACATTCGCTTCCTTTACCCCGATAATAACACCCATCAGTAATACCAAGGCGCTTAGAGCGGTGGGCAATAGCGTCACTTTCAGGCTGTGGGTCAACTCTTTGCGATACCAATCCAAAATATTGCCTGCCTGACCCTTGAAATTTGCCCAAAAAGTTTTCAGCACTCTTTTCAGGTTGATGTTATCTAACTCCCGCCCAAGCAGTTCTTCACGCCGAAACTGTGCTAATCCCACCCGCATCAATAATCCTGCCACAACCAACAGCCCTAAGGCAATCCACCATAGTGCTCCGTAATGCGCCCAAAACATGATTACACTTTCACCTTGAATCAATAACGCCATTGGGATAATCACAAAGGATGCCAGTAAATTCGCGGCGCGCACCGAAGTGGTTTGGGAGGATATTACGACTGCGCCGCTCACCATCACCATCCCTTGCACGGTGGTCAACACGAAAATTAACAGGAGAAATGCCACTGGTGCACGCCAACCGAGCAGAGTCCATATCCCCACTAAGTAGACCAGTATCCCCAAATAACTCGCCGAGAGGGGTAAAAAGAGGGATGCCCATAGTTTTCCGATAAATATTTGCGAATCCGACAAGGGAGTGCACAACAACGGTTCAATCGTGAGGCGTTCTTTTTCGCCGACAAAACTTTCCAGCGCAATCACAAGGGATATGGAAATAGGGAAAAAGCCAACGATCATCAATAGGAACGGGATCAAGCGGTCGCCAATGAGCGGGGCATTGTATTTTTCCACAAATGAAACCAGGCTGTTGGCGGTGAAATTCATGAGCACTGGGAAGAACAGCGTTAACAGGACGATAGGGACAAGAATTCGCCAATCGCGCAGCTGATCGCGAATCTCCCGTTGGGCAATCAAAGACGCGCCAGACAACAATTCGCGCAATCGCTCGATTTTTGTGATTTGGGTCTTGCTATCCAGCATAGGCTGCCCTCACCGGATTGGCGACTGCGCTCAAGTAGACCTCTTCCAAGGAATTTTCGCGGCGCTCGACACTGTAAATGCGCAATCCTTGCTGGATTAATTTTTCGAGAATGATGGGGGTCACTTGCTCAGGTTGGTCGGTCTCGTAGATGAGATAATCCTTGCCAATTTCCAACAGGGTGACCACACTGTCTAGCTTTGGTGAGAAATCTTCCTCGTTCACCAAAAAGCGGATGACTACTTGTGCTTTGCCTGGTAGCTTTCTCTTCAATTCTGCGGGTGTGCCTTGTAAAATAAGCCGCCCCTGGCGGATGATGGCGATTTGGTCTGCCAATTCTTCCGCTTCGGCGAGATTATGGGTGCAAATCACGATAGCGCGATCCTTTGACCGTAACTGTTGGATCGCATTCCGCACCAGCCGCGCGCTCGCCGGATCCATTGCCGAGGTCGGTTCATCTAACAATAAAACGGTGGGGTCATGGATGAGCGCGCGCGCCAAGGCGAGCTTCTGGCGCATTCCTTTGGAATATTGCCCCAGACGCTTATCCTGAGCTTCATTCAATCCAAAATAGACAAGTAACTCCTCGATCCGCTTCTGGAGCATACTTGGTTCCATTTTGTAGGTACGGCCAAAAAATTCTAAGTATTCTCGTGCTCGCATGCGTGGGTATAAGCCATGTTGTTCGGTTAAGACACCCACATGGGCACGCACTTCTTCTGCCTGGGTCAGGATATCGTAGCCCATGATGCGCGCTTTTCCACGGCTAGGTTTTAATATAGTGGTCAACATCCGGATGGTCGTGGTTTTTCCGGCGCCATTCGGTCCCAAAAGTGCTAATATCTGGCCAGTGGATACGGTTAAATTCAAGCTATCCACCGCCCAAACCCCATCAAACTCTTTCGAGAGATCTATTGTTTCGATCATGGATATATGCCCCTATCATATCCATAACCAAGCGCTTTGACAATGAGAAATCAGTACTATTGGGCTAACAAAAAAGCAAGGCTTGAAGAGAATTAGTGAATCATGCTTGCATCTTTTATTGAAGGGGCATCCTCTTTTTGATAAATACTACCTCCTACCCGTTGGATATGCTCAAGGCGATGCGGATCTGCAATATCTTGATAAATTGACACATTAAAGGTATAGGAACGCAGAACGCCATCCAATTCATCCATAATTCGAAACAGGATTGTCCATGTCAAATTATGGCTTGTTTTAGCTATTTGGTTTGACTTCTGGGTTGCGATGTCGCAACGAGAAGATTACAGCAGCACTAACCAAAACGATCAACATAAAAGTTTGATTGGCATTTATCCCGCCAATTTGCGAGGCATCTAAGCGCAAAAACTCCAGTAAAAAGCGCGCTGATGGATAGGTTACCAGATAGATCAAGAAGATATCCCCATCTTTGAGGTATTGCTGATAACGCCTTCCGAGCCATAATAAGAGCGCCATATTTGCCAGGTTGAATAAAGATTCATAAAGGAATAATGGGTGATAATAGGCGACATCTTTAAATTGTGGCAAGCGGTGCTCTGGTGAGATAAAAATTTTCCAGGGGAGATTGGTGGGCATCCCATATAGTTCTTGATTGACGAAATTGCCCCATCTGCCTATAGCCTGTCCAAGGGCTAAAGAAGGCGCGATCATATCTACCCATAATAGAAAGTTCAGCTGGCGTTTACGACAAAAGAAATATAATGCTACCAAACCACCAATTACTGCGCCGGGAATGCCAAGCCCGCCGTTCCAGGTGGCGATGGCATCGAGCGGGTGGGTGAGATAATAATAGGTGGTGATGCCGCGTTCTACCATGGAAGGGGGCGGGGTCAGGATATGCCAAAGGCGGGCACCAATAATCCCCCCGATCAAAATCCACAGTAAACCATCCCAGATTAATTCTGGATCCTGTCCTTTGCGGCGCGCTTCACGGGTGGCTAGCCAGGCTCCCGCAAGTGCGCCGGTCATTAAAATCATGCCGTAAAAAGGGATTAAGATCGGGCCGATGTGAATACCAGGAATCATGATTCATCCTCTGCTTTCCGTGAACGAAATTGCCGCCGCACATCTAAAATGCGTTGGACGGCGGTGATGTGAGTGAAGATCGCCAGTATCCATAAGGATATTTGCGGGATGTTAAAGACCAGACCGGGTGCCAAAACCAAGTAGCGTTCAAAGCGGGTTAATATCCCCACCTTTGTTTCGACCCCAACCGATTGGGCACGGGCACGAACATACGAGACTAATACTGAGCCAGCAGCAGCCAAATAAACCAAGGTTGCCATAAGCCAGTTTTGTACATGCACAAAATGAACCAACAGACCGCCAAAGATCACCAGTTCAGAATACCGATCGGTGACCGAATCGACAAAGGCGCCAAACTCGGTTGGGTGACCACGCAAGCGTGCCATCGCCCCATCGAGCGCATCTACAGGTCCCATTAATAACACCAAAATCCCGCCAATGGTCATTTGTCCACGGGCGAGGAAATACGCGCCGATGGTATTCCCGACCAGTCCGAGTAATGTCACGGTATTGGGCATTAAACCAATGCGGTTTAAAAAGCCTGCCAGTGGATTGAAGATGTTACCGAAGTGGCGGCGCATCCAGTCGGTAAAGCTCAAGCGTTCTTTGTGTTCTACAGCGTGTTCTGTCAAGAAATTACTCCTTTGGTTTAAAGATAACCATTCTATAAGTTATCCTATCGCAGATGAGAATGCCTGTCAAGAATAATGGTGTAGTCGGTTATCGCGGGGTTTTTCTGCGCCATTTTATCGGCATTTTATTCGAATTGGTCAGAATCCCGCTTAAATTTACCTCATCAATGCCCATAATCCGGCTATTTGCAAAATAACCGAAGTCAAAGGTCGTTTCTTCGCCAACCTTTTTACCGGGGATGGGCATCAATCGCGCCGTAAGGGGTTTATTCAAGCGCAGGGAGAGCGCCGCGAGATCGAGCAGTAATGCTGTTAATGCATCCTCAGACACATCACCAGAGAGCGGGATGGTATCTAAGCCGGTGCCGCAAACCGCGGAATACAATAACAGGTCGGTAACGCTTAATTTCCCTTCGGCGGCACGTAGTGCCAGAGTGGCATCTTCCAGCACGGGCAGCATCAAGCCATTGAAACCGACGCGCGGGTAGCGAGCCTGATCGAGAACGCTGGTTAGGAACGCCGCTGCTGCAAGGCTGCCGGACAACCCCACCGCTTCCAAACCCAATGTTTCGATGGCGCTGCCAAATGAGCGGTTGGTTTCCGGGAAAGGCGCCGGTGTGAAATCAATCCCCGCAAAGGAAGGTGCGATTGGGAGAGTAGATTTCTGAAAATGGTTTATCACTGCCTGGGCAGTTTGTTCGAGGAGCTGCGCTTCTGTTTCAATGCGGCGGATCAATCGCTTGCTGGCATCCCGGAGATCGGTAGCCACTTTAATCTCCTCGATAAACAAATCGGCTGCTTCCATTGCTAATGAAAAAGTAAGCTGATCGCCTTGATGATAAGCCGCCGGGAAAAACGGTGCACCCGCGGGGACATTTGCCAATGCTGCAAAGCGGAGATTGGCAAAACCATTGGGTTCGATTCGGGAAATTGACCGGATTGCCCGTGCGGTTTGTCGAACCATCTCCAGGTCAACGGAATTTTGTGTGGTTAATAATGCGGAAACAAAAACGTTGTCGGTATGATTCAATATTTCCACTGCAGTGTCAACCATTTCTGGTTGAGAGGGTAGGGCTGGACCAAGAGAAAGGTAATCGAAACCAGCTTGGTTGCATGCCAATTCAAACTCTTGCACCCAGGTGAGGCAGCTTTCCTGATCGAATGGCTCAAAGAGTTGGCTGAAAGGGAGAGTGGCAGTACGGGTACTTTGTACGTTATATCCAGCTTCTTGAAATTGTTCGAAAGCAATGCGGCGGAGTTGGGCTGCTTCTGTTAATGGGAGCTCGGGCGGGCAAGTTAATTTAGAAGATGAGAGAACTTTTTCTTCTAAATTTGCCAATGGGAGAAAAATTGTGATTGAGCGAATGTTCATCGGGATCCTCCTCTCTGACGGATAATCTCAAAAAGCAACACCCCGGCTGCCACCGCAGCATTAAGGGATTCTGCTTTACCAGGCATGGGGATGAAGACGGATTGGGTGGCTAAAGTGCGCGCGGAGGGACTTGCACCACTGGCTTCACTGCCGATGATCAACATTAACGGTGACTGGAAATCGGCTTGAGTATAAGGAAGGCCCTGACTGACATCGGCGAGAAAAACTTGTAATGCATGATGATGGGCAAGTGTTTCGATTTCATGCCAGGTCATCTGGCGGATGGGTACGGTGAAATGGGCTCCCATCGCAGACCGCACCACTTTCGGAGATGTGAAATCCACACTGGCAGGTGGGAGCACCACCAGCTCCACGCCGGCTGCCGCCGCGGTACGCAGCATCGTCCCCAGATTGCCGGGGTCGCGGATTTGATCAGGCAGAAAGACTAAACTTAAGGAGGATGGGAGGGGTAATTGCGGTTGTTTCACCACGAGTAAGATACCTTGTGGTGTTTCCGTGTCACTGACCGCTTTCAGCACCGCTGGACTTACTTCTTCCAGTGGGGCATCTCGCTGACGCAGCTGCTCCAATAGCTGTTTACCTCTGGTGTCTACATCCTGTATAAACCAGGCTAATTGGATATCTACACCAGATAGCATCGCTTCTTCTGCCAGACGTACGCCTTCTATCACCAAAACCCCCTCTTCTTGCCGCCGCTGAGACTGTTTTTGTAATGCCTTGACCCATTGCACGCGCGGGTTGTGCAGGGAAGTGATCATGTTGTCTTATTCACCCCACAGTTCTTGCCAGACTTGGTTGAATACCTCTAATGTCGGTGTATCGATAATGGTGATGCGCACCTGTTTCAAGGTGGAGTTAGGTTTGGTTTGCCACTCAGTGGGGATAACTCGATAAAATATCTGCGCTGCCCGATCTTTGGGGAAGCCGAAAATGCCGGTGGAGATAGGGGGTAGGGCTAGCGAAGAGATCTGTAATTGTTCGGCGAGGTGCAATACCCCGCGCAGCGCTTGGGTAAGTTTGCTATCTTCATTGCCTGCGCCCCAAACTGGTCCAACCGCGTGAATGACGTAACGGCAAGGTAGATTACCCGCCGAGGTATAGGCGGGTGAACTGTGAGGAACCGGACCATGTTTCCGCACCCATCGATCACTTTCTTCTTGGATGACCTGTCCGCCACGGCGCACAATGGCAGCAGCCACTCCACCTCCATGTTGAAGATGGGCATTGGCTGCATTGACAATGGCATCAACTTGTTCTTGTGTAAGATCACCATGAACGAGCTGCAGGATACGATCCGTCCCAAAATGTCTTTCCTGAACGACCGTGTTCATGGGACATATTGTACTATTACTCGTCAAACCATGTACAGGTTACTCATTTAGATAAATATAATCTGGGCGTTTTCGGTCATGTCGATAAATTCGCTGGCGGTGACGATGCCATCTACGAGTTCCAAAAAGTCCTCTTTTTGTAGTTTCATCATGTCCACCGTCATTTTACAAGCGTAAATTTTCGCTCCGGCATCATGAAGCATTTCCAGCATTTCCTTGACCGGCGGGACGTCCAATTCTTTCATTTTTTGCTTCATTAAACCACTGGCAACCGCAGTCATGCCAGGGAGCACACCCATTAATTGGGGAATGCCCATGTTAATTGGAAAACCCATCATGCCCGTTTTCATACTGGGATTAGCGACAGGGGCGATTTCAAGATGATCGACTCGATGTTTGTTGATCATATCCAGTCCCCAAAAAGTGAAGAACAGCGTAACATCCACGCCATTTCCAATAGCCGCCCAACCCATGATCAGCGCAGGATAGGCCATATCTAAGCTGCCTTTTGAACAGATAAACGCAATATGACGATTTTCAGACATTGGTAACTCCTTTGAAAAAAGATATTATGAAAACAAGGTCATCACGAGTTTTGTGATGATGTTTCAACCATGTTTACTCGTGATGACAAAATTCTATTGGAACACCTCTCTGATCCTAGACTAAATACAACCTTCTGGCTTACCCAATCCGGCGATACGGGCAACTTTTTTGGCTGGGCCTTTCGGGAACAATTGGAAAAGTTCTTTCGTGGAGAATCCACTGCCACTGGTTATTTGGCGCAAAGTTGGTGGAGCGCCGTTCTCCGCGGCAAATTTGCGGCAAAAGCGGATAATTTCCCAATGCTTGTCTGTTAGTTCAATGCCTTCATTCTCTGCCAATGCAACGGCGATTTCCTCATTCCAAACATTAGGATCGGTGAGGAAACCCTCTTCGTTCAATGGGAGATTTACGAGTACGTTCATCTTTCACACTCCTTTTTGATTGAGATGGTTTTGATTTCCCGGTAAATTACCGAGTGCTTTAAGCATATTAATGGTGCGCGCTAATCCAATGCGCACCTGAGGATCATTCATTTCACGCATGATAGACATTAAGGAGGGCGTCTCAGCAGGGGGCTGACGCAGTGCGGCGAGCACACCGCTGATTTCGGTGGCGAAGATGTCCACATCATCAGGGGCAAATTGATTGGCAATGCGACGGATTGCTAAAAAGCCGGCTTTTGCAAGATTAAAGAACCCCTCACGTTCCAGTTTGTCCAATTCCTCCACAGTTGTGTTGAAGATTGGTTTCATCAACCGATTGATTTCTTCGCTTAGTCCCATCAAGAGTTCTAACTGATCTAGCGCTTTGAGTAATAAATGGGTGTCACGTAAAAGGCGTTTTACGAGGAAGAAGAGATCTTCTACACGGAATTCACTTCCGATTTCAGCTAATTCATCAATGGTTACTTTGATCATGTGATTGCCGATCGGAATGAGATCGCGTTTCAGTTCCTCTAATTCTTCCGCTTGTTTTTGTTGGGCGGCTAAATAAGACTCAATTCGGTCAAGCCGATCCATTAATAATTCAAATTGATCTTGGGTGATGGTTGCTTCTGCCATGTAATATCTCCTATACCCATTTCCCAGCCATACTCATTTGTGATTCAAATGGCAATTCGCCCCCTTTGAGTAAGATGTTCCAGTACATCCAGCGGAACATCATTTTGCCCCAATGGTCAGCGTACGATTCTTGCAAAAGGGTAAAAGGACCAAAACCAGGCAATGGATATTTGCCAGGTAATGGCTCAACTTCATAATTGAAGTCAATCAAGATTCCTTTTTCGAAGCCAGATTCAATAAAGCAATTAGCATGTCCGTCGAATTTGGGGAGCAATTCCAAACCTTCGATACTGCGGAGAAGATTCTCGACTACTACATCTAACATGAAATGAGCAACTGAGCCGGCTTTGGATGCAGGGACATTGCCAGCGTCACCAATGATAAAAATATTTTCCCAATCTCGACTACGCAGGGTATGCTTATCGGTTGGAACAAAGTTTAATTCATCGCCTAGTTGTGAGCGTTCAATTACATCGGAGCCCTTATTGGTTGGGATAGAGACCAATAAGTCATAATGAATCTCACGTTCATCAAAGGAGCGAATGACCTGGCGTTGGTTGTTCACTTCCATAATGTTGAATTCTGCCTCGAGAGAGATGCCTTTCCGTTCCAGCAAATCGCCTAAAATAGCGGAAGCACGTGGCTTCGTGAAGGCACCAGGTAGCGGTGTTGCGTACACGATTTCGACCTTATCTCGGATTCCACGCTCGGTAAAAAACCAATCTGCTAAAAACAAGAACTCCAGAGGAGCTACCGGACATTTAATTGGCATTTCTGCAACATTAAGAACCAAACGACCACCCTTCCAATATTTCAGGAAATTGGCTAATTTTGTTGCGCCATCTAACGTATAAAAAGTAAAAATATTCTTTTCCCAGCCGCCGCCATCCAATAAACCTTCGGTTTCTTGGGGATGGACATGGCTGCCGGTTGCAATGACAAGGTAATCGTAACGGATGATTTGATTGCCTTTACGGAGGATCACCTGATTTTTTTCTGGTTCTATGACTTCGATATCCGAGAAGATTACTTCCACAGCAGGGGGAAGGAAATTGCGTTTTGGTTTTACCACATCCCTGGGTGTATAGATTCCGAAGGGGATAAACAAAAACCCAGGTTGATAATAATGGGTTTCATCTCGATCGACGATAACGATTCGCCATTCCATCGGATCAAGTTGTTCAGCCATCTTATTGGCTACCATGGTTCCACCGGTGCCAGCACCGAGAATGAGCAGCGTTTTCATTGTGATTTCTCCTGAAAAGTTAGAATATTTGTGTAAAGTGCTTCGTTGATAAGATGGGCGCGTTCTTCCAAAAAATCGGTCATAATCGCGCGAAGGATATTCAGCGCTTCCAAGACGCGTGGATCTTTTAGTCGGTAATAAAGGGTTTGGCCATCACGATCGAATTGGACTAATCCGCAATCGCGTAAATGTTTAAGGTGGCGAGAGATAGAAGGCTGGGGCATATCCAACGTTTCTGCGATTTGGGTAACGGAAAGGGGCGATTCTGCCAGGGCATAAAGGATCATGATGCGGGTTGGATCGGCTAATCCACTGCAGATATGGGCATGCAGGCGGTGGATTTCCTCGACCAAGTTATGATTTACTGCCACTGTTCCTCCTTTACGAAATTGAATATATATGTATATCCATATACATGCAAAGGAGATGATAATCAATTACTAAAATGACAACTAGTGATAAAAATCACATTGAACCATGTTTAATGTAACATGATATTAATAGTCCAATATGTCCTGTTACAAATAAATATATTTCTTTCCTTTCTATTCACTATTTTGTTATTATCTTCGCTGAGGTGTGGGAATGTTTATAGAGAATAAAACTTAATTATGCGACTTAAGTTCATCGCCATTTCAAAAAAATGAATTAAATTGATCGGTTTTCGTGAAAATCCGATTAAACGATATGGATTTCTTTTGGGTTTTCACCCTCAGCAAAATCGGACAGAACGATTAATGCGTTGGTGACCGTGTTGCCAGGATTTCTCCAGCGATGGCGTTGAAAAGCAGAGAACAGAAGTGCGTCGCCGGCTTCAAGTAAATAGTTTTGATTTTCTACATGATATTCCAATTGACCGCGCAAGCAAAACACAAATTCATGACCTGTATGCACAATATTATGAAGACCACTGCTAGCACCAGCCTCAAGGGTCAATAAGAATGGTTCGACACGACCGATGAATTGTTCGCCTCCTAAGCCTTCCCACAACCCGCGTGGAAATGGCATGCGCGTTCTTTCACCAGATCGAATCAAGACCACCCGATTACGCTCTGGTGGCGGAGCGAAAAAAGAGGTGATTGGAACTCCGAGTGCATCAGCTAATTTATAGAGGGTGCTGACGGATGGAGAGGTTTTTCTGCGCTCAATGGAGCTTAGTGCATTTGCAGAAAGACCGCTCTTTTGGGCAAGACCACGAAGGGAAATATTCCGTTCCTCCCTTAATTCCCGTAAACGGTTGGCTACATCTACCGATGGGGCATCTTTATCAAATAGATTCATTACCTTTACTCCATTTATCATTCATCCACTGTTAATTCATTTTTGCTTGACTGCAAATACTATATCATAAATCTATATCAATATTTATTGTTAACATTGCAATCGTCCTAAGATAAGGAACGGCTTTACTTTTCCATTGCGGTCATATTTATTCCGCATGCCTTTTATCGTCGCATATAGGTTTCTCCCTTACAGCCACCATGTTTGATGTACTTATATAAAAAACAATCTGCATAAATTTCTCACCAATGTGTTCCTCAGATTACTAAGCAGCTTTTTCCAACAATCCCGATTCATGCATTTGCGTGGCGACCAGTAAACTCACCAGCATCAAGCCAATTAATATCAATAACGAGGTGGTCATTGAACCGGTAGATGCGTCTTTAAAGCTATCCATGGCAAAGATAAAGACGATGCCGGAGATTTGCCCCATTAATAAGAGCAGTCCATTAGAAGTGCCTTCTGGGGTGGGACGGGCGATCTCGGCGCCAAACTGAAAGCCAATCGGACCCGAGCTTAGCAGGAAAAAGCCAAGGACGAACGCCGAGAGCATTAACCAAAAACTGCTGTGTGCATAGGTGATGCCAACCAAGCCGGGTATGGCGCCAGCGAGGGCGAGGACGATAAAGGGGACTCGTTTGCGATAGTGATCAGAGACAGCCGGCAAAGTCAACGCGCCCACCACACCCCCTAAAATCATCAAACCGCCCGCATAACCAGCTTGGGCAATGCTGAAACCGCGCGGACGGACTATGTCTTCGATCCATGTGGTTACGGCATTGAAAACGCCTAAGCCGATGAAAAAGATAAACATCAACAGGAGAAAATTCCCTTTGCGCAGGGCTTGTTTCAAACCATCAAACATCAATGCCCGCTCTTCTTGATCGGCTGGGCCGGGTGGAGTGGGTGGGTATTCCCGCGCTGCAAAGAGAAATATTATCCCTGCCAGCAACGCACCGCTGCCATAAATCAGTAACATGCTGCTGATACCGAGCTGCAGAGTGATTGCGGGAGTTAGCGCCATACCGACCAAAATTCCCAGATAAATCGCCAGGGAGCCAAAGCCGGCGGCGGTGGCGCGTTCCTGTAACGGGAACCAGCGGGCAGCAACTTTGGTCACGGCATTAAGGATAAATGGCTGGCCGACGGCAATTCCAATTTGGGCAATTAAAACCAGGGTGTAGTTGGAGGCAACCAAACCGCGCATTAAGCCAAATATGCCGGTTAATGCTGCACCAATCCCAACTGCCACGCGAAAACCGTACGTATCAATAACCCATGAAGCAGGAATCGAGACAATCAAATAAGCAATCATGAAGCTCATGGATAAGATACCAATGCTTAAATCAGACACGTGATAGTATTGTGCTGCCCGGCCGGTAATCGGTGCAAAGGTAATCCAGAGCAATTGGTTGAAGGCAACTGATAGCATGAATGCCAGCAAGATAACCCAGCGGTAACCATATATTTTATATGACATTTCCTTCATGGGTAAATTCCTCCTCACCACGTACTAGTTTTTCCGTATATGACGAAGCATCCGTTAATGGTACTTCTTTCGGTTTTTAATGCGCATAAAAAAACAGAATTAATTAACATTTATGTTACCACACCTAGCGAAAAGTATCCGCTGAATTACTAAAGTAATTTATCTTGTCCGGTGAACTGCCAAATAAAAAAACCAAAATCCCGGAATTGGGGTGTATCGAACAACAATGCTGCCTAACTTGCTGAAACCTTTAAAATTTAATCGTGGCACTTTCACCACAACTAAATAGCTTTCAGTTATGCTCCTGATAGAGCGTTGAAACATAATCTACTATTGTAACAACTCCAATGTAGCCTGAATTTCCACCATTGATGCTTCCTCCGATTCCCATCGACAAATCTCCCTTGATTATGGCTGGGAGACTTTTTGTGTTTTGAAACCAACTGCGGACAGGACTTTTCCAGCCATCAGCAACGAACGTACATCAACGAATTCAAACCTGACAGGTCTTCCTAGAGCCACTGATTATTGAGTCGCTCAAATGGACAAGAGGTTCAGTATGTAAGACTCTTTAGGAGACCTGTCAGGTTTTAATATTTATGGATAATCACCAGCGCCTACGCTACCCAGTTCAAAACTGACAGGTCTTATCAGAGCCAATGCTACCCAGTTCAAACCTGACAGGTCTCACCAGAGCCAATGCTACCCGGTTCAAACCTGACAGGTCTTACCAGAACCAATGAATATTGAGTCGCTCAAATGGACAAGAGGTTCGGTATGTAAGACTCTTTAGGAGACCTGTCAGGTTTTAATATTTATTGATTGTCACCAGCGCCTACGCAACCCAGTTCAAACCTGACAGGTCTTATCAGAGCCAATGCTACCAAGTTCAAACCTGACAGGTCTTATCAGAGCCAATGATGATTGAATCGCGCACATGGACAAGAGGTTCAGTATGTAAGACTCTTTAGGAGACCTGTCAGGTTTTAATCAAGCCGATGTTGATTGAATTGCTTTTCTGGACACAAAACCCGGTAGGCAAGACTTTCAGAGCATGCAAGTTCAAACCTGACAGGTCTTATCAGAGCAAATGCTACCCAGGTCAAACCTGACAGGTCTTACCGGAACCAATGATTATTGAGTCGCTCAAATGGACAAGAGGTTC
>DAOTVW010000262.1:0-15255 GCA_034436035.1 Anaerolineales bacterium | reverse complement strand
ATATCAGAAGCAACAAAGGGGAGTGCAACAGCACCTGCGCCGGGCAACAAACTAAGTGCGTAAGCTGCAGGCTTAATAGTTTCATTAAGGAAATTCGAAGTTGCCTGTTGATTATATTCCAATGCCTGCTGATCTTCTGGACTTAATATAGGCCCGCCAGGTATCTCCGCACTGCTCATTTCTGGCATCTGCTGGGCTGCCCTGCCCATTTCCTGAATGCCAGCTTTTGCTCCTTCCCACCATTGGCTAACTTTTTGCTGAATAACTTCATGCGGCCGTAATGCTATGGGAATAAGCGTACTAAGTGCTTCTGGCCATGAAAGAGCAGGTTTCTGTTCCGAAGTCTGCGAAGATGATTGGGCTTCTTGCTGTTGTTTCCATTGCCCAAAACCATTTACCAATGCCTGAATAGATTCATCTGTAAGCGGCATTATTTTTGCTCCTTCCCATAGCCGAGAGTTTGAGCAAGGTAAGCGAAGATTTCATCATCAGTCGCATCGGGATGTTCGGCTTTTATTCGGGCAAATAACTCATCGGCTCGCCGCTCATTTTCAGTCTTTTGCCCTGGCTGATATGCACCGCCAGTCGCTTGTTGCCAATACATATTCAGCCGCCACGACGCAGCATTATATTTCTCTTGTTCTTTTTCTTCAATATCTTCGCCATTTGCTTGCTTATTCCAGAATTCCTGCATTAAACCATAATCATGATAAAATCCGTTTTTCGCATAGTGTGCCCAGAATGCTTGTTCTGCTGTTGCTTCAGGCTTTAAAGCATTAAAATGAGCTTTGGCATAATTAGTAAATGTCCGTTTCGTGTTTAATGGAAGATCTGAATCATTGATTATTTTCAATGCATCTTCATATGTTGCGGCTTGATTTATTTGTCTGCCTATCTCGAATTTGTATTGCTGGTCTTGGTCTTTCTTTATCCGGTTAATATCTTCAATCTTGGCATCGACTATTTTCTTGACTGCTTCCATTCTTCCTTCGTTAAAAGTAGAAACTACTTCTTCGCCTGCTGGCCTGCCGAATGCTACAACATCTTTAAAATCGCCTAAATCTACATAGCCTACACCATTTGTGCCCGATTGCAATAATTTATTATCACCAGCATAAATCCCAACGTGAGTAATATGATAAGGATTATCAGCATCGTTTTCTTGTGATGTATGGGTATTAATGAATACTAAATCTCCTGGCTTCAATAACCATGGTTCAGTAAATGTCCTGCCTTGATCATGCAAAAACGTAAACTGTTCATTAGCTAGCCGAGGAAGTTCAATCCCGTTTTGATGATAAACATATTGCGTGAAGCCTGAACAATCAAATCCTGTCTTTGGATCTGCGCCTCCCCATACATAAGGCTGGCCAAGAAATTTTTCCGCTGTTGATTTTATGTTTTGCCAAGAAACGCCTGGCAGTGTTTTCGTTGCTCCCGGCCCATACTGTTTTTCAAGCAGTTTATACGCTAAACTACGGTCGACCGTTCCATCCTGCCGCATCGCCGCCTTGACAATGTTATCGGCTGTTAAATAATCATTTATCTTTGTTGTCTGTTTTGTCAAATGAGCAGAAATACTGGCATAGTCTGTCGGCTTCATATGGTCTTTATATTGTTGCAGCATAACATTTGCTTGTTGTAGATTATTAACATCTCCAGTGTCAATTAATGCCTTTATATCAGCAGCGGCACGGCTGCTGATTAAATCTTTGCCAATGGTATCAATATCTTCTGGAGAATATCCTTTATAACCTATTTGCTTCATGGCTGGTACAATATTATTTGTAACATGATCGATAAATGCAGAAAGCGGCATTGATTCAGTGGCTGATTTAACATTTAAATCAATGCTGCGTTCATTGCCAGCTTGCACTTGACGTGCTTCATGGGCAGCAATCTGGCCGCGCATTCGGAGCATGCTTTCACTAGAAAGCCTAGCAAATGCTTCCTGCATGTTTGTACTAACCATTTGAGAAGCGTATTTCTGCTGAAGCTGTGCTGCTATTTGATCATATTGCTGCAATATTCCTGCGGCATTTTTACCCTCTTTGTTCATCAATCCCGCCTGAGGATGATAAAGAACATTCTGTAAATCATTTAAGAGGGCAGTATGGGCATCGATAACATTAGTGGTATCAAGCTTTTGCTGCCATTGAATGGCATGCTGCATAAGTTCATTGCCGCCAAGCTCAAGTGTTTTGCCAAGAGCCTCCCCTGCACGGGCAGTTCCTACACCAAAGGCTTCTTCGCGGGTATGCCATACAGAAGGTGGTTGATAACTTTGCGGCTGTATCTGTTGTCCCTGATAAGTAGGTATCGGCCCTGCCATTATTAATCACCTGCTACAATAAGTTATAACATCGCTTTATGGCCATTGCCCGGGTATGCCAGAAATACCGCCAGCGGTATACGATGGATAAGGAGGAGCGGTTTGTCCTCTAGAAGTCTGCCGCCACATATTCCATAGGTTGGCAGCCTGGAATGCACCACCAAGCAACGATGTCATAGCTTTAACTTTTGCGGCAGATTGTGCATTAGCGGCAGCAGAACGATAGATGCTAGACTGGTTTAAGGCGCTTACTGCTCGCAAATTAGCGTTGTACATAATCATTTGTTCATCAAGTGCCTGCCGCTTAGCTGTATCTGCTACTACATTAATTGCTGAAAAAGACTGCGGATCAACACCATGCCCGGCAAAAGATGCAATCTGGCTCTGCCTGAATTGCTGTGCCTGCCGCCCAAACGTTATAGCCTGTTGTTGCCCGGACTCTACAGCGGACTTTGTTTCCATCAATGCCTGGTTGGCTAAGTAATTGTAATAATTGGCTTCCGCTGCTCCTTGCGCCTGAGCTTGGTTATAGCCGAATATACCGCCCGCAATATTCGATGCAATACCGAATTCCATTTGCGCTTGTGGTGTATTACCAAAGCACATATTACGATAGCCTCCTTATGAGGGTTTCCTTATGATGGTTTCCTTATGATGAAACGTTCAAAACGTTCACCTGTTTCTGTTATAACAGGCATATCAAATTCTGCCCCCAGCCATTTTAACCATGACTTTAATTTCTCATTGCCCGCAAGGATATAATTCTCAAGAGAATTATAAGTTTCAAGATACTTTGATACAATGGCTTTAGAATGCCTTAATACAGTAATGGGGATCTTCTCTCTTTCATCTGAGGAAGCAAACCATATGCAGGCCTTATTGCCAAACAAAGGTATTATACCGAACATGCAGATAATTTTCCCATCGAGAAAAGCAGAATAAACTTCTATTGACTGTAAAAACGATAATTCAAGAGCCTGCAATGAAGATAAGTGAAATGCCGCCGCTGCTCGCCTATCTTCATTGCAGATATAAGGGGAAAGCAGGTGAATATCTTCTTTAACCGATGGCCTAACTTCAACCATTTGCATCAAAGCCACCTTTAACCATTTTGGGAATTATCGCCAATATCGTAAGCGGCAATGGATCGGATTGCTGGATGAAAACAGTTCCATTACGTTCATATGATGGGCCGAAATCAACCTTTTTGTCTCCGGTAAACAAAGCAAGCGGATTACCCATTAATTCTGTACTGCGCAGATTCCAATCATACAGTCTCCGCGCAGGCTCAATACTTAGTTTGCCTCCCCGGGATGCCTCAACCCGAATAACGGCTGATGGGATATTGACAAGCTGCCCTTGTGCAGTTCCGTCATCAGTCTGATATTCAATATTGAGCGTTTGCAGTTGGCTCGTAAATGGCAATCCTATGCTTATTTTTGATGCTGGCACCGGCAATGTAATTATCCCATTTGATGGCACTACTTGCTGCGGCAACACATTGCCATCCGCCAAAATTGCCACTGTCTGCCCTGCCAAATAGGATAAGCCGCTTACTGTCTGCGTCGCAGCATAAGCATAACCGCCTGAAACATAAGGAGTAAAACTCGTTCCGTCAACGTTATTGCCGGTCTTAGGATCAACAAGGGTAAATGTATTCGTTGTTACGTTCGCTGTTAAATATTGTCCATAATTCAGAAAATTTTGTGTTACCGGATTGCCGTTTGCGTCATATGTCGGCGTCCAATTCACCGAAAAAATGCCAATAAGCTGGTTATTCACAAATCCATGGTTGGGTGCTGTTACTGTCACCGGATTAGTTGAAGTTATACCTGTAATCGCAATAGGCGTCCCATATTGCAGGCCGCAGTCTACATAATACATATCCGATGGATCAGTACTATAGGATTTAGGTGCCATCCGTTCTATGCATCGGCCCCATGGCCTATTTACAACCAGCCAGACTTCGCTGTATCTATATCCAGTCGAAGCCGATAGATTAGGACATACAGCTATGCTTTCAAACTGGCCAAGCGTATCATGTCTTGCCCAGCCCAATATCTGCTGTTCATAATGATATGTCAACGACAACATTATACCATCTTCGCGGATCATCCAAATTACCGAATAAGGCTCCATTTGATATGCCCAAGCGATAATATTATGTCCTCGCAGTAAATGATTGCTGAAGATCGTTAAATCTTCTCCAAGATAAGTATTGTACCAATATTGGTAGGTTAAATCACGTACAATATTCCCCAGTTGTTGGATGTACAAAATACGATTGTCAATGACAATAGGATCAATATTATTTGCTCCGCGTTCGCCTTGATAAGTCTGCAGTATATGTGATGGTGTTATTGTACCATAAAGTTCTGGCGGCCCGATAGACCAGTTAGAGGAAGATGTAAGGGCAACAATATTAAGCAATGAGACAAGACTATTTATTTTGTTCATCTTCCGCGAAAGAAGGTTAACACTAATAGTATCGGTATCAGCCGCTGGATCGGAAACACCGAAATCATAATAGCTGGAAGTCTTACTCATCCAAACTGTCTGCGGCTGAGAAGCTGTTCCACCCCAAACCAATCTGTCTTGATAAAAAGTTACAGCAGATGGCCAGCCCCGATATGTTGACCATGCCCCTTCATACCATAGGCTGGTAGCCGTTGTATCGCCAAATGGTGTATTAGGAAAGACCGAAGCCGTTACCTGTGTTGGGCTGGTATAGGCTGTAATTTGACAAATACCATTAACATCCATCGGATCAGCGGTAAAGGTAACATTAATTGAATTCGTCGCGGCCGTGCACCTAGCACGCATCATGCAATTGTCCGGATCGGTACCATACTCATTAACATTTCCGCCGCCATTCAAGAACTGATATGTCCGATATACTTCCCAGTTCCCTGTTGGCACTCCATTAATGATTAATTGCTTATCAATTACCACATTCCCTGTAAAATTGGTTGAAATAGCAATAAACCGCCAGGTCATATTTTGGCCTTGAATAGTAGGCGTCGTTTGTCCTGCGGCATTAAATGTAACTGAAGAACCGACGGTGCCTTGTTCCGCTACATAATGCGTTAATTGCCACAATGCACCGACATGTTGCGGATTCCATACATTACCGCCGGAAGCAGTAAGCGTTACAGTTCCCGTTTTCGCCGATGGCTGGATAGTAATATTGGGATTAGAATTAATCGGCATAAACGGCCCATTGACATAATTGTATGGAGCTAAAACCCAATTAGTATGGCTTGTCCTAGTTAAGGTATAAGGAGGATAGTTCGGATGGCACAAGAACATTGTATCGGCGGATTGAGTATATTTAAGATTCGGCAAATCGGTATCAGCCCAGGGAGTGGATATTTCATAAGGCGATCCATTAACCTGGACTTGTCCATCATTCATATAAACTCTCATATAGTAATTGCCGAATTCCAAAATATATGCCTGTGTAACATTGAATTCAAACGGAATAAGGCGCGCCTTGTTTGTGGTCGGATATTTTGTAGATGCGACATAAAAAGTCCCCATCCGGCGAGTGGCGCCCCCTTGCGGCATTACTATCATGTTGCGTAAGGTTTTGCAACCCGCCATATATGCCTGTATATCAACGCGCCCATAAAGTGAAGGGGTTATTTCGCCGCGCGCAAATGATGGAAGTATATCGATAAAAGGCTTTTGTCCAGGCGCTATACGGGGAACAGCCATTTGTTCACCTCCTACCGTGATAAAATATAACTGCTATCGTTCAAATTTGCCTTCCGGCGTTCAAATAGATTAGTAATTCTAGCTTTATCTAATACAACAGCATACATTTGCTGGCAATATACCGTAAGATCTTTATTCCCTGTTATTGCTTGAGCAATTTTTGCTGCCAAAGCCCAAGACAAGCATTCAACAAATTCCGCATCAAACTGCATAGTATCAACAATATCCGCTATATATCGAATATAAGCATTATCTATATTGGACACGATAATTTTTTGCTGCAAATCAGCAGATTGGACTACCAGCCAATCTTGGGCAGCACTTATCGGTGGAAACGGGTTTAATGGATATGGCTCCTGCGGCCAAGAAGGATAAACAGGCGAAGCATAAACATCAAAAGTCTGAGCAAATACATCTTGAATATATAGGCAATCACTGGGGAAACCATAACAGTTATTCCATCCAGGAATACTTTCATTCGACAAAAGTGCCAATGGGATTATTTTTGTTGCAAAATTCCAATTGCAGTCACGCAACACGGCTTGCCGACAAATATCCCACATCATCGAACATGTTACTGCCTGTGCTGAGCCGTCGGACATCGACGTAATGGGAGACTGTCCGGTATAAGTAAGTGCCATATTGCATATTTGTATTTGTGTAAATGCCATAATAAATCCCCCTAAAGGGGGGGCGGAAAAGCATTATCATAGTTTGCGAGATTATAGATAGCTTCCCGCCCCATTAGCCTTGTTGCTTGAGCTGGATCAATTCGATTATTTCTTCCTTAGTAGCATACTGCGGGATATCTGATCCCAATTCACGCAGTATCGACCGAAGTTTATTAATCGGCATCTCTGCAAGTTCAGCGGCTTCGACCTGGGGCCGTCCTATGCGCTTAAAATGTTCAGAAGGGACACTATCCGCTTCTACAACATCACCTTCTGAATAATAGCGCCAATGTCCATCAAAATTTGAATAACAATCACAAGTTGCAACAAACTTCGGCATACTATTCCGCCCCTTTGTTCATTACTGACCACTCAGGTTCCCTGTGAATTCACTGATGCGCGCATCTTCGACGATAAACGCGCTTACTGCACCCGCAGTCATTGTACCTACAACGACATAGTTCATGCGTACAAATTCCTGCAGATTAGTCGGCAACGGATAAATCCAGGCTGTTCCAGCCGTCAAATTAGCCGTAGCGACTGCTCCGGTATCATAGTGGGTAATAAGGTTTGTCGAAAAGGCACTGTCACGTGCACTCTGGAATTGGATATCTAGGCTTGTTCCGCCAGCAAATGTTGTCGTTACGAGAACGACTAGATAACCGGGATTAGGATATGCCCGGTACATTGTATTGCTGGGGTCATTGGAAGCCTCATTAAACTGAATATAGCCTTGGCCTCCAACGCCATTAGAAGTAGTTGACGAAGTAATAGCATGCTGCCAGTCAAGCTGCAGGCCGCCATCAATTAACATGTTACCCCTCCTTACGCTACCGCAGCTTCAGTGTTCAATAGGGCATCGCAACGGCGAACCGGGATCCCCATAAACTTAAGCACTGGCTCTGCGGCTTGTACGTCTTCAACCGTTAGATGAGCATTGGTCTTGTTATAGGCTTGCCGAGTCAAGAACGAACGGATTGTCTGATTAGCATACCAAGCAAGCTTGCCCCATTCAGGATTATATAGCTTAAAATACGCCTGTGCCATAAGATCCAGAAGTGCAGCCCCTGACGATGCGTCCTTGGTAAGCTGAGTAACATCAATGTTGCAAATACGGACATTTTGACGCCAGTCACGGACAGTCAAGCCTACGTTCCATTCATAGCGGGTAACATAGGCCATATATTTGCCCATGTTGGGATCGTAAACATGCTGGCGTCCAAGATCTTCATGGATAAACCCGGCTTTCGTCCCTTTGGGGAAAATACCGTGAGTAAACCGATCGCCCCAACAAATAAGCCAAATAGAAGTATTGGTATTTCCAGTGCCGCCTCCCTTAATGATATTATTGCCATTAGGCGCAGTACTGGAAGAATAACGGATAGACAATCCAGTGAATTTTTCCGGATTGACAGACTGGTCGCCATAAAACAATGTTTTAACAAACTCTTGATTCATGGCTTCGAGGAATGCTACATCTTCTGTCAACCGATAAAGCGGGCTATTACCGTTCAAATCGGCAAGCTTGCAATCAATTTGACTGAAAGCTTCCAGCATGCCGCAGGTGTCAACAATCTGCGTGGTGGTGGACTTACTTGGCTGTACGCCATAGTTCAGGACACGCCATGCCACATTAGGAAGGCCAGTGCGAACTGTGGTTTTATGCCCAGTAGGCAGGTTGCCTTCAACCCACAACATATCGAGCAGTACCTGGTTAATCTGGTTCATGAGTTCGGCGATCATTACTTCTACTTTGTTATCGCCGTCCAAACGCCGTAAAAAATCAAGCAGTGTTACTGCCTGACCAATGTTGATAGACATTGATTAATCATCTCCTCATTGTTGGATACATAAATTCTGCTAACTTTTCTGGGGAACTGGCTAACAAGGATTCATCGGATGCTCCTCGCGGTGTACCATGCGCTACCTGTGGTTCGGCAATTGTCTTGCCGACAGCAACCAATAATTTTACCAGCAGCGGATGATCGCCAAGCCGCGTATCGTTGAAAAATTGACGCAGTTCGGTTCTTTCTTCTGGCGAAAGATAGTTGTCAATAACCTTTGCTGCGTAGGCAAGTTCTTTATTGACATTATTCGCGCCAAACAAATTAATCGTCTGCGTCCGCCATTCGTCTGCGGTTCGGTGCCATTCCGCAAGAGCAGCTTTAGCTTGCGCATTAGCATGCTCCATGGAGAAATCAATCAGCTTTTGCGCTCCAGCCTTTGACAAGTTCATTTGCTTAGCCAAAGACTTATAAGCATCAATAATTTCCTTTGGCGGTTGCTGACCTTCTGGGAATGTAAAATCCCCATAATCTTCAGGTGCGCCTACAAGTTCGTTAGGTTTCTCGTCTTTCGGCGTACCGCCGAGAAGTGTTTCCTTTGCTTCTTCTCCAGATTCCGTGGTGCCTAACAGAGAACTGCTTTGAGAATCGCTTGAATTAGTTGAAGAAGTTGATTCTGTTGGAGTTTTCGAAGCAGTATCATGGCTTGCTGCGCTATTGCTGACTTCACTATTATTGGCTTCGCTATTATTAGCTTCGCCTGTGTCTGCCGCAAACATCTGCAGGTTTAAACCATACGTCTCTGCCGCCTGCGGTATCATAGCATTTAAGCCACTTGTGTTATCATGGGCAGCGGACATGACGTTATTCCGCAGCATAATAGTTCCTCCCTAATGTTACGTATTATGTTTATTTTTTCCGCCGTGGCGAAGGCTCGGGGTTGGACACAGGCCCTTCAATGCGATTAAGGTTGTCCCTTACCGCGTGTCCATGATCTTTTACAAACTTTGCTTCTCCCGATGAATGCCGCTTTTGCTCACGCATTCTTGCATGTTCGGAAACAATTTGTTTTGCCGTTTTTGTCATCTTACATTCTCCTTTCAATAAGTTATAATGCCATAGGCTGCTATTTGCCTTTGACTCTATTCAACCGGGGATTTTTCTCCCTGGCTGATTTACTGGCTCGGCGTGTAGCAGCGGCAAGTATTGCACCTGCACGCTCCTTACTTACGCCTTCTTTCTTGGCAATCTTCTCCTGCACCGCCTTAAAACCAGGATGAGCTTTTGAATGCCCTTTTGCCATTATTACCCTCCTTTCAATCCGGTGGCCTATGATGTCGGCAACCTATGATGTCGGTGGCCTATGATATCGGTGGCCTATGATATCGGCAACCTATGATGTCGGTGGCCAAAATTCGAAATCTTTACGGATAAAGATAACGTCACCATTTGATTTCTTGATTTTCAGTGCAGTGTCTTTGACCTCAAGAATAGTAGCCATATACTCGTCATCAGTAATCGTTTTTACTTTGATTTTTTGACCTTTTCTGAACTCTGGCTGAATTCCCGCTGTAGAAGTTTTGGCCTGTCGCATAATCTGCGATATAGTGACCTCCTTCCTGTAATTGTTCTTCAAATTCAGCTTTCATTAAGTCCAGTACAGCAAACCCCCGAGCTTCGATAATCAAAGTTAGCAAGAAATTTCCTATTCGGCGTCTGCCAAGATCGAAAACATCCCGGGAATTGCCATAGAACGGCGTTTGAAAGGTGCCGCATTCAATGAGCAAATTCCATAAAAAACGCCGTCCCTCTGGCGAGGACAGCACTTTAAGCACATCTGTTCTTTTTAATTGCTGGAGCCACTCGGCATAATTCTTTTGTGCTTCAGCATGATCGGGGTTGGAAGCATCATATGTTGCATTATTATAATGATCTGCAGCGGAGCCTATTATAATAGCTTCTTCGCTCATTTCTTCTTCCTCCGCTTCTTCGCTAGGCTGCGATCCCTCACGCTTAAAGCAATAGCCAATGCTTGCCGATATGGTTTTCCGGCAGCTTCCTCTGCCCGTATATTCTTCCCTATACTTTCTTTGGAGCCGGATTTATCAAGAGGCACCAGCCGCACCTCCACTATTGTTTGTTCCTGTTATGCCAAGCAAAGCATCAAGAGCACTATTCTGTCCTACCGGAGTATCGGATAGTACCTTGGCTCCCTGGACTGCAGCCATAGCATTCTGCATCATCTGCTGCTGCTGCATTTGCTTCGCCTTTTGCTGCTGTATTGCCGCTATTTGATCAAGCGACCTGATAATCTTGGGCGGCGTGCCTATATTGTTGGCGTATTGCGTTACTGCTTCTATAGCATCGAATGCATCTAAGACCTCTGGGAAAACTGCTGCCAGGCTTCCAGTAAAGGATGCCAGCTGTTCAATGCCAACCGTGCCTACGGCTTTCTGTGCCTGTGCCAAAATGCTTATATACTGCACGTCGAGCGGTACTCCGTGCATTTCCGGCGGCGGCGGCGGCAATAACCCAGCCCGCATCATGATGTTAAAGCTTCGTTTAATCAGCGGATCCAGGCATTCATATTCCAACCGTTCAATGACTGGGCCGAGCTGCAGCATCTGTTCATTCTGACGCTGGATTACTTCATGGGCTGTCATCTCCTTAGATAGTTCTCCCTGCGTAAACATCAAGATTAAATCAGCATAAAAACAGCTTCGTATCGCCGCGCGTACATCTTCAAGTGCCTGCACCATGCCTGGGAGATCCGGCTGCACTTGATACAAAGGCTTTACTCCTGCATTAGGGGAGCTATCGGAAAAATAACTTACTGCTCCAGGCAATGCGTTTACGCCGCTTTCCGACCGCATCGAAACATGAGCCTGCAGCGGTGGATTACTCACCTTTTCTAAGGCCATGAGCTTATCACGCTGCATTCTCTGCAGCATCTTGCAATCGCCTAATGCGTCCCATCCAGGCCCTTTGCCATAAACATCTGTCTCATTAGTTACATCCCATCGCGGCGCAATCACAGGAAATTCATGATACCCCTTGATGGAAAGGAATTTTTCGCTGTTTTGGCCAAGCTCCCAATATACCTCCCGGAATGGTTTCCCTTTCAAGCCCGGCAAGCCTGAAATGCGATCATCATTGGGCTCAATCATATGAATAACTTCGCGCCATGCTCCCGGCCCATCCGTAACGTTGTTTTCATAAGCACTGCGAACTGAATCCGATACATTCTCAATGCCGAAAGCCTCTACCAATTGCTTTACTGTCATCCATGTCTTGCGGCACATTGTGTTTACATAAGAATTCGGCCCACAAGCTAAATAATACTCTCCAACCGTAAAGAATTGACCACGCAGGACATTTTCGTAATCCTCAAATATAACTGCACATGCAGTGCCAAATGTACTTAATTCATCATAAATATTGTGCAGCGTCTGATATATATTGCTTCTGCTGAAAACATACAACATGCGATTGGTAACGGTATCAAGCCAATATTTTACGGAAGGATAATTGGCTAAATCAGGATCATGCACGCCAAGTTTAAACCATGGCCTGGCAGGGGAAGTCAATCCAGCCATCATAAGGGCTGATAAAGTCCTTACTGCCCGCTTCGGCGTGCTGTCGATGATATACATATCTCTGCGGTCGCCGCGATTGGGCAGAAATCCTTCAAAAAATCCCCGATATGGGTTGATAAAGAACTTCAGATCATAGTGCCTCATCCGCCATGATAAGTTATATTCATTACGCAGCATTTCATATCGCTGCTGAAACCGGACACGGCGAAAATCCTTGGCTATGCCGCTATATGTTACACTATCGTTCGCCAATTACATCACCCTCCGGTCACCCTTGATTTTTGGATTGTATATGGAAGTCCCATAAGCGATGGTACCATAACAGGAGCTGGAGTCATAATTCCTTGCCCTCCAGTAGTCATCGTTGATGCCATCCCTTTCAGGTTTTGCTGCTGCCGCATTGCTGATACTGCTGCTTCTGCAGCCGTCGGATTATTTACGGTCGGCGGCGGTGTAACAGGTGTAATTGTCGGTGTTTGCGGTTTTGGTGCGGATGAAGACATTATTAACCCGGTGACAAGCCCTTCAGCAAGCTGTGCAAGACACATATATTTCACCTCATTAAACTATGCGTTATCATAGCACTATACAAAGTCGCGAATGGATCATATTCACCCTTTAAGTTGTCATATCGCTTTTCTGTATTCCCATAGGCAGTATTAAAATCCCGGAACGGATCATATTTTTCTTGCTTTTGCGTTGACATCTCAGCAATAAATTTTTCTTCTATCGTTTCAATCCTCGTTTTAACTGGATAGGCAAAGGTCAAACAGAATGCGTCCCCTCTATCTGGGGAACGCCCCATGCGTTTTCGTATATCATCTTTAGACTCAAGCTGCAGCCGGTTTTGTGCGTCAAATTTATATGTCGGCGTCACTAAATCAGTCTTGAGGTCACTATCGTTCGGCAATGCTCCGCCGGTTTCAAGCCATTGCCTAGCTTTGTCCCACATTTCAGCACGCTTGTTGGCATAATGGTTGCTGTCTGTTGCCGCACCGCCGAAGTTTACTTCTATGACGTCATATCCTAGCTGCCGCAGCCGGTCGATTACGCCTTCTCCACGGCCTGAATCAATAAATACAGCATCTGGCTTAAAGTCTGTTATTTCACGGATGATTATGCCTGCAAGCTGCATATTGTCTACGTTTGTATATGCACGCGGCGGATAACATAAGGATCCCTGCCGTTTTACAATAACGCTCTGATCCCCGCCAAACCGCGATACATCAACGCCGATTACCTTTGGCATGTTAGCAATGTCTTGCGGCAGTTTAACCCGTTTTGTGGCCTCCATTACAAGGTCTATGGTTATTAACGTATTATCTTCCGAAGCAGTCCAGTCGCACAAATATTCCTGCCGGAAGGTATTCATCGACATTACAGACTTCGTTAATTCCAAATCTTCTTGCGATAATACATTGGTTTCATCAGCCCTATATAAACCGCACCACCAATCAGGGTTTCCTTTCTCCATTTCTGCTTTTGCTTTATTGTATATTTCATAGAACTGATTCATGCCCTTCGGCGTTCCACAAAACAAAACCCATCCGTGCCGGTCGGTCAATGAAGGATAAACAATTTCCGACCATACATTAGGTTTAATCTGTGCATACTCATCAAATACAACGCCATCCCAATACGGCCCGCGTATGCTGTCAGGATTATCGGCTCCATAGAGATAAATCCTTCGGCCAAGGAACTCTATCGTTAATTCTGATTCGTTTACCTTCACGCCTGGTAATTCTCTCGTATAGTACTTCAGATAATCCCAGGCAATGATCTTTGCCTGCTTTAAAAGTGGTGCAATAAATGCGTAATGCGGCTGCCAATTATTATTCATCAATGCCATTTTGATTATATGGTTTACAGCAAGCACCGATTTCCCAAGCCGACGATGAGCAACGAGAACATTAAACCTATGCTTTTCAATTTGCGGATGTATTTTATTTTGTGGATATCGTGGCGTATATAGGACTATTTTTTTTGTAATCATTCAACATCCAACCCAATTGCTATAATACCGCAGCGCTACGCAGATTAGGATTCGATAACATAGACTGCATTATTCGCCGCTGTTGATATGGCATAAATATCAACGGGAATATTCGGATCAAAATAAAAGTCCCTGAACGTATCTACCGGAATAGGAAATCCGCAATTAGCCCCTGATGTAGTCACAGTGCTTGTCCCTTCAGCATAAAAGATACTGTTTGTACCATTGTTAAAAACACGCATCCGCTTTCTGCCTTTTAGGCTTGATGCTCCAGCAGCTAACAATGTCGGCGTCGTGTTAATGGTTATTTGAGCACTTACAGATACCCCAGTAGTTTGTTCTTCCCATATCCTGAAATCGCCAAAATACATGTCATTGCCCCCTCAAGCTATTATCTCGCAAGCTATCATATCGCGAGCTATCATATCGCACGCTATCATGTCGGAATATTTTTTTAACATAATCAGGCATGAATTTGTCAATTTGATCATGCCATATCAGATATGCCTGCCGCGTAATAAACATTGGGCAGAAATACAAGGGATTTAAATACCATTGCCTTTCTGTGCTTCCATCAGGCATGTTTATATCTATTGACCGCAGCATTGACAGCTTAGTCATCTTCTTTAGCCATTCCTTGCCACGCCTATTGTTCTTAAACCCAACGCATTCAATCAGTTCTTCATCGCCAAATGGACGAAACTGCCTATTTGTTACTTTCCCTAAAACCCCAGTATTCGCCCACATATACCTTGACAGATAAAGCAGATGCCCCATATCTATGCGGTCAAGTTCTTCCGGAAATACTATGTTGGGGAATATCCGGATATTCTTCGTCCGTGCCATCATCTTATATCCATTATCTGGATCAAAGTAATCAGGCAGCAGCTTTTCTGTCTTTGCTATCAGCTCTCCGCTTTGCCCGTCAACATATTTTCTAAGCTCAACCACGCATCCCATATCGCATATCCCCTAATGCTATAATATCGCATGCTATCTAGTTTACATAAGATTGCTTTCTAGTTACTCATTATGTACATCCTTGTACATTTTTTGGCCTTTTTTTGTACATCCTTGTACATCAAGAATCCAGCATTTTCGCGGCTTCATCGGCAAAACACCTACAAAGTTGTCTATATAATATAGAGAACTCTGCAGGTGC
>DAOTVW010000261.1:0-5509 GCA_034436035.1 Anaerolineales bacterium | reverse complement strand
CTATCGGAAGCAATGTCGTCGAACCCATATTCATTGTGCATATCAAACACCAATAAGGAAGCGCGATCGCGTTGGATTAAACCGGCTAAGATGATGCGGGTTAAAAAGGATTTTCCGCTCCCTGTGGCGCCAAATATCCCTGCTGAACGTTGTACAAAGCGATCCAAATCTAAACAAACCGCATGTCCGCCCTCACGGGTATACCCCAAAACGAAGTTACCATCCTGGTTTGGTTTTCCAAATATTTCTGCGATTTCGCCTTCGCCTGCCAAATGGACATCCGCATGATGGGGAGGGATAGTTTTGACCGGCATCAAATGGGGTTCACTGCGTAATCCGAGCTTAATCTCCTCCAGCCATTTTAGATATGCCTGACTGGATGGGTCAGGTCCCCGTTCGAGCATTAGAACGGGCAAAATCTCCAGGTTTGTGTATAAGGTTTGCCCATGCAACCATTGCGCCAGCTCACGAGGCAAGCGCACTTCGCTCTCTTCATCTGCAAATCGTGCGTCCGTCGCTCCTAACTGGATATTGGTCACCAGCCCATAATAAACCCAATTGCCGCTCGGGATCATGACAAAACTGCCCTCTTGTACTTCGTCGGATGGAACGACCAGGCGAGCTTTTAAATTTTCGCGTAAGCCTCCCCCAATCACATACCCGATTTTACGATTGTCCAATTGTGAATCATTTTTATTATTAATCATTTGTCCCGACATCCTTCACCTTCGATCCTAGTCAATTTCTAAGCCTAATTCTCCCCAATCCTCACTACCAGGTTCTATTGCAAGAGCGTTATTGGTAAGATCTATCATAAGGCGCATGGTATGCCATCTCCCTTTTATGTAAATAATTTTGGTCATCTTGTAAATCCAATCTATAGTCTCTTATGAGTAGGGAATTATTTGGGTATCCGCGACCGATTGCAACACGCGCATCAACATCCCATAATCATCGCGCAACAGTACAATCATCTCTTGCACCGCCTTGCTCGACCAATTTGCATCCCCTACTTGGCGGTGGGCTCGATCGGCAAATTGCAAGTGAGCAGCCAAAACTTCCTCAACAGCCACATCTTGTTCCCGCAAGATGTGGCGCAGATAGCCAAACCTGCCTAAGCTGGTAAACTGCACTACTTCTTCCGCAGAACACATCCATAATAGTTCCAACCCTAAGGGAGGGTGAGGAGGCAATAAATGGTAGATATGTCCATCATTTTGATAGCCGACTGCGAGGACACGAATTTCCAACGGCACACTCCGATGAAGGCGATGGTCGGCAATTACACTTTCATCCATCGCTTCCACAGTTGCCAGCTGCCGCACTAAACCGTCATCGGCGATATAAAGATCATAAACCAAACCATATATGGCGTATTCCGGCTGCGGGTTGACCCGTACCAGCGCCCCAAGGGGCGGGATATCCGACTGAGCAACCCGGCAGCCAACTAAGAATTGACGGGTATTAGCGCTGAGTAAACGCCCAATTTGAATTGCAGTCACTTTTTACCTCCTAGCTTTATTCTTCCAGGCTGGCGGAGCGGTAAATTCTTCAGACCTTGTTTATGAGAAACCATCCCCATCGGTAAACCGCGCCGCAGCATCTCGGTGGTGATCCAGCGCGTAACTTGCTCTTTTTCATCGAAACTAACTACTGCGATTTCATGGGCGCGATGCAACGCATAGGGATAAGCATTCCCGCCCATGATCTGACATTGTGACACAATGGTTGCATGCACCAAGTCAACCAATGCTTGTTCCAAAGCTACCCAGGCCGGTATTTCAACCCGCCCTAACCAGGCTTGGTTTTCTCTGCCAACATTAATATAGAAAAAATGAATTTGACTGTGCGGTGGAAATTGCATGGTAGTATGCGATTGTAAGGAGAACACTGCTGATCGCTCTCCGGGTTTGAGCAAATCAGCAAGAAGGTCGATATCCGAAATCCCAGAAAAAGGGCGATAGCGTTGAAGTTCTGCCAGTTCATCATCGCGCGCCCGCCCAATCTCCAATAACCGAACCAAATAATTCGACTCTGGACGGTCGATAAAACCGGCAAAGATGATTTTTTCCTGATAGATATCGCTCAATATTGTAAAATAAGTCTCTAAATTACGCTGATAGAGCTCCTGCTCCTCTCCGCTTTGACCGCGCTCTGCCCATAATTCTAAAGGCCCATCTACCAAAGCGACACAAGGTGCTGCAATGGTTTTACCTAAGTCTAATATCATCCGCCTTTCGGCAATATCGCGCTGTAACGCCAAACGCGCATCGCTAAAGTTCTCCAGTTGATTCCCATAAATCAACTCACATGCTTGGGTAATTTGGGGTACAGCGCTTTGCCCATACGGTAACACAAAACCGCTCACGTTGATCAAACCATAATAAACCGCTGCGTGCCGATCGGGTAGGATTTGGGAGCCATCTGCTGCTAAAACAATTGGTAAACGATCCAGTTTGGGTAAGGGAATATGAGCATTCAGGTTTTCTTTGACCGGTTTGGCGCAGCGTAAAACTCTTAATTGATTACTCCCTAACTGCTCAATTCGGTGATTTAACGCATTCAGATTTTGCGCTTGCTCCTTTAAGGTCTCGAAACAAAGCGAGCGTGCTGTTTGCCATTCTTGATGATACGCATAGGTTTGGGTGACAAAATTCTGTATTTGGGGATACAACTGTTGGAAGTCAATTGCCATGGCATTCCCTATTCGAACAAATGTTTGATTAATTTTACTATAGTTAGAATAACTCTGCTAGGGTATCTTTTTCCTATTTTTCGGGTAGAATCATGTTACAGGACTAAACACCATGCTGGCTTCACAAACCTTGCTCACCGAGACTTTTCCCCCTCACATTCGGTTTTTTGATGTACGGCATGACCTATTGGGGGTGGCTAATTTAATTGAATTATGTTTTGCAGACACGCTAAATCAAGATGGACAACAATACATCCAACAAATGCGGCAAGCTGCTCAAAATTCATCCTTTTTAGGCTTCCCATGGGTTAGCAATGAAAGGACAGCCTTACCCACGCTTGGCTTTGTCTGGGAAGAAAATCACCAAATCATTGGCAACCTAACGATCATCACGCACCATTCTCGCGAAGGCGCTCATTACCTCATCGCAAACGTCGCCGTTCACCCCGAGCATCGGCGCAAAGGGATTGCGCGCCTCTTAACAGAAAGAGCGTTGCTTTACCTACATAAAAAAGGGGCTAAAGCTGTCTG
This sequence comes from Anaerolineales bacterium, assembly GCA_034436035.1. Taxonomy (GTDB): domain Bacteria; phylum Chloroflexota; class Anaerolineae; order Anaerolineales; family UBA4823; genus UBA4823. The sequence goes on along the minus strand of DAOTVW010000261.1, from coordinate 2,283 downwards.
GCTGCATGTCCGGGATGACAATCCACCAGCCATCAACCTATATCAGAAATTAGGCTTTCAGGAGAATATGCGCCGTACTTCCTGGGAGCTGACACCGAACCGTAAAACGCCATCTTCTCAACAGAGCGAGCAAGATTTTACAATTAATATAAAACCTTTCTCCATCCGTCCCCGCAACGCCAAAGATTGGCATACTCACCAAATCTGGCTCAACCGCACTTACCCGCCCCAATTTGGCTGGCACTTAAATTTCAACTTGGATTGTTTCCAACCCGGGATTAAAGGCTGGTTTTATAGCTCATGGTACGACCTGGGACTAAAACACTGGTCGCTTTATCGCGCCGAGCGGTTGATTGGGATCGCCAGCATGGAATATTCACACCCTGGCGCAGCGGTTATTTATTTGGCTCTCGATGACATCTTCGAAGACCAAGCAGCTTACCTGTTGATTTCCTTCTTAATCCAGAAATTTCCCAAACAATCGAGCTGGGTAATCGATTATCCAGCCTATCGAGCTGTCCAGCCATTGCAGGCATTAGGTTTCACCCCTACGCAAACTTTAATCTGGATGTCTCGCCCAATATAACAATACGAGAAATGGTTTTCTATCTATGACCCCTTTCGTGATCCTCATCGTCATCATTTCCACCTTTATGCATGCCAGCTGGAATCTGCTTGCGCGCTATGAACGCTCAGAAAGCCTTTTTTACAAGCGAATGCTGATTTTCATTGTCATCGCTGGTTTTTTCCCGGCTGTCCTCAGTGAAATCCACACCCATTCGCTCACGCCGCTTGCCTGGCTTTGCGTCACAGGCTCGGGTTTATCCGCCGGGATATATTTGTTTTTCCTCGCAAAATCGTACGAATCTTCTGATTTTACGATTGTCTATCCGGTGGCTCGTTCTTTACCGGTTGTCTTTATTGGCATCATCGACACCTTACGCGGCCGTCCCCTCACGCTTTGGGGTTGGGTTGGTATCTTTTTTGTGACCATTGGCTGCATCCTCGTACCGCAAGTCTCTTTTAATACCTTCAATTGGCGTAATTACCTTAATCGCACCAGCATTTATATGATTTTGACAGCCGCCGGCACGATTGGGTATACCTATCTGGATAAAATCGCAGCAGAAGTCGTGCAGCAAGGTCCTGCAACTGCGGCGCGTTATGGCTATATGTATTTTACAGTTTCCCTTTTCCCATATTTGATCTTTATCAAAGCTTTTCCCCCACGTCAAAATTCTGTGAATGAATCCACTTTGGGCTGGAAGCTGGCGATCCCGGCTGCGATTTTAAGCTTTGCGGCCTATTGGCTTATTTTATGGGCATACCAACTCAGTCCCTACGCCAGCTACATTGTTGCATTCCGACAGTTCAGCATTGTTATTGGCGCCGTTCTCGCTTTTATCATTTATAAAGAAAAAGGGATCGCCATTCGTCTTACCGGCGCATCCCTCATCACGAGCGGTTTATTAATCATCGCCTTTTGGGGTCGTTAAGCTAAGTACAAACCTGTTTTTACCCCATTTTAACAACAATATCCGAGAGGACATTAGCAGCTTCATCTCCACGGTCAGAAGCATTCGAGAGATGGCGGTAGGTTTCGCGATACTTGAGCATTTCGACAATATGCTCGGTGTCCTTAGGTTGATGAAACAAATCAGCCAGGGCTTGGCGGTATAAGTTCTCCACGCGGTTTTCCAGCTGTTTCGCGCGCACCGCATGACTCTGAGCAACCCCAAGGTGGTCAGAAAGTCGCTCCACTGCCATGTGAATCTCATTCGCCATTTTGAGCAATAACTGGCCGATTTGGCGCATGTAATCATTGGGTGATACTTCGAGGATTTCCATTTCAACTGTTGTCGAGTAGCCATAGTCCAGCATATCATCAATGGCACGCGAGAGGGCATGGATATCCTCCCGATCAAAAGGGGTCACGAATGTGCGGTTGAGCTCATCAATAAGGATGCGCCGAATTTCGTCAGCGGTTTCCTCGATTTTCGCAACAGCCTCTGCATGAGCTTTATCGGGATAATCAAAATATTCCACTAATGCTTTCATGCCATCTTCTGTCAGTGCGGCTTGCTGAATGAGGAGTTCGACAAAACGGTCTGGCTTTTGCCGAAAGAGGTTTTTGAAAGAGATTTTTTTCCAGAGAGGGGTTGTTTTCTTCATAATACCTTCTTCCTTTTATTTTTATAGAATTGGAGACAATAAAAGATAGAATAGCGCACCTAAAGCGCCAGTGGCAGGAATAGTAAATATCCAAGCCAGGACGATCTGACC
>DAOTVW010000260.1:0-2159 GCA_034436035.1 Anaerolineales bacterium | reverse complement strand
GGTGAAACTTGTGACCTCGCAGTTATCCCGGGCCGTGGGAGGATCCCATATAGCTTCCTGATCGCAGGTTTTCCGGCCAGGTCCAGTATAAACCGTGAGATCCTTGGGACAGTTCTCAATCACCGGCCGCTCCGCATCCCTCACTGTGACCGTAAAGCTGCATTCACTACTGTTCCCATGAACATCGGTGGCCACTGCCTTTACCGTAGTTATTCCCACAGGGAAGAAGTAAGGGCTCGTGATCTCTGTATTCCCCACGTAGTACTTAATTGAGTCTATCCCGCAGTTATCCTTGGCCTGAGCAGCGAAGCTCACGTTGGCTCCGCACTTCCCAAGATCGTTGTTTGTGGTGATATTTGACGGGCAGGTTATTGTTGGGCGCTCGGTGTCATTTACTGTGACTTTTTGGATACAGGTAGCTTTATTCCCGCTTGTGTCCGTTACAGTCCAAGTAACGAAGGTATCGCCTTTGGGAAATTCAGTGGGAGCGTTGTTCGTAAGAGAAGCAACACCGCAGTTATCGCTCACTATAGGCGTGCCAAGGTTGACGTTTGTGGCATAGCACTTGCCGGGGTCTGTCCCTACCGTGATATCCGGCGGGCAGGTTATCTTTGGTGGCTCAGTATCTTTCACCGTTACTTCAAAGCTACAGGTTGCGGTATTGCCTGCAGCATCTTTTGCGGTCCAAACTACCTGAGTTTTGCCCTCAGGAAAGGCGTAGCCATCTAGGGTGGCTTGCCCATTAAGGTTGTTGGTGACTGTGACCCCTGGGCAGTTATCGCTAAAACTTATGGGATCAAACTCTTTGTTTCGCGCAGTATAAGTGCATTTACCTGGATCGGTACTCCGCTCCTGGTTATTTGGGCAGCTGATGCTCGGTGGCTCAATATCCTGCGCAAAAAGTTGTCCTACCAGGTCAAGGCTTTTGTTGTCACAGTCTGGAAGAGTGAATTCGCTTTCATAAAATTTAAGAACAAGCCTGTACTTCACTCCTCCAATCACTACGGACTGCTCTGTAGCGGCAGGTAAAGTGACAGTATCACCGCCAGCGGCAGGAGAGGGATCTCCAAATATAATCTTTTTTTCAGGACAGCAGGGTTGAGGTGGACATTTTATATCCCCCTCCTCTGTCATTTCGCATCCATAACACCAACAGCCTGGTGCTGATCTACAGGGTTGGTCTGGGCATCTTATACAACAATAATTTGTACCTGGTGGATAGTTAATGCCGTTCGGATTGCGGGGATAGCAGTTCCAACTTCCTTGGTAAGAAAATTCCAGCGTAAAAGGACCGAAAATAAGAGAAGGAGACCTAAAATATAGTGTAATTTCTAGTAATGCTTTAACGTATACTCGACATTCAATTACTCGATTCCTATAAATAAATGTTCCTACTTTAAATTCCTTGTCAATCGTAAAGGTTTCATAACCTGCCCCCTGAAAGAGGAAAGTTTCTCCCGGTACAAAAGTACCATAATCCCCCCAATGAAGTTCATTAGTACCAAGGCCTCTGATGCCGCCTTCCCAAGAACAAGAATCAACAACAGTGACTTGAATATTGGTCCACTTTCCTTCTACATGATCTAGCTCAAAGGTGCTACAACAAGTAGCAAAACAATAAAAACCCAAAACAGATATAGTTACAATAAAAAACAGCAAAATTCTTTTAACTTCATTCATCCTTCTCTTCCTCCAAAAAGTATTATATAATTGCAAGTTGATAATTAGAAACTGATTTATTCAAATACAATATCATAAATTACAACACATAAAAGCTTGAGCCTATTTTGTGGTAGACCTTCCGGGTTTAGTGGGACTCGATTTATAGGAACGGGGTGAGAAGCAAAAGAAACTATTCCGTCCGGCCGATAAAAGCTTCTTCAAGCGCGCTGGCGCTGAAGCTTTCGCAAAAAGAAAGCAGGGCCTTTTGGCCCCGCTTTCTTTCCCGCTCTGTTTCTACGGAAGCGGCTTGATGCAGGGGATGAGGGCGACCATGAAATCGTTCCAGTCCCAGTCCCCACCCTTACAGGAGTCCTCCCAGAAGATGAGATATATCATGCCTTTCGGCGCGGGCATGCAGCAATCGCATTTGCATTTTCTGGCCGCTGTTCCTGGAAGTTCGCAGGTCTCCTTCCACTTGTATGCCGCCTCGTAGATAT
>DAOTVW010000259.1:0-2377 GCA_034436035.1 Anaerolineales bacterium | reverse complement strand
ATTACACCCGCACAATATTACATCCATACGGGGCAGTCTGAGCTGGGTTGGGTTGTTTCCCCTCGAAAAGCGAGTCAATTGCCTCCCGCAAATAATCATGGGTGGCGGTTGGTTGACGATAGGTAACGTCATCAGCGGCGCCAGAGTAACGCAAAATCCCATGCTCATCCACCACAAAAAGGTGGGGGGTTGTCACGGCGCCAAATAGTTCCACTGCTTTTTGATTACGGTCTATTAACACCAACGGCAAACCCCTTTTCCCAGCCACTTCTCGAATGGCATCAATCGATTCTTTGGGGTTACAGGCAATGGTTATCCAAACTACCCGATCGCCCCAATTTCCCAGCAAATCATGAATGATCTTATCGACGCGTTCCGCATGGGAACATCCGGCCGCCCAAAAATTGATCACCACAATCCGCCGGCGAAAATCGGATAAACGATGTGGACGGCCAACTAAATCTGGCAAGGACAGGTCTGGGGCTGGTTCACCGATCATATTCACGGAATCCATTGCGGGCTGTATCCCCCGCTCACCAATTGCTGGTTCTGACTACCGTCACTTTGGATTAACCAAATTTCCGGGGTGCTGGTTGAGTTGACTTGATTAAAGCGCATATAGGCGATTTGATCACCCGCTGGGCTCCAGGCAAAATTGTAATGATTAAATTGCGCCTCTTGTAACAAAACGTGGGATTTCAGCGTATTAACATCCATTAGCCAAATTTGCCTTCCTGGCGTCCATTGCAATGAGTCGAGAAATTTGCGCCCAAAAACCAAATAGTTCCCATCCGGTGAAAACTGCGGCGATGCGTCTTCGGTATTATTGGATTGACTCAGGTCAACAATCTTATTTTGAGTCAGGAAATAGCGAAGCAGGTGACTGGTAGGGATGGTGCTATCGGTTGGCATTAAAATCTCGGCGAATACAAAACTTTCGCCATCCGCTGCCCAAGTTCCCTTTTCGCCAGTTTGACAGGGGACAGATGCAATCTCTTCCTTCAATTTTGGGTCATAAAAGCGATAGGCTTGGGCAGCGCGATCGTAATAAGCAAGGATATTTTTGGAAGACCAGAGTGGATATTGCGCTTGCCCGCCCGTATCGGGTAATGGTATTGGTTCGATTGCAGGCGTATCAGCTATATTCAGCAACCAAATATGCGTGGCAGCTTGTGTTTGCGTCAAATCCGTCATCTCAAAAGCAAGGTATTCCTGCGAAGGAGAGAAGACCGCTGAATTTACTTGCTGGTTTTCAAAGGTGTGCAGCAGGGTTGGTTTTCCATCCATTCCCGACAGAGTGTAAATAGCACTGCCTTTATCAGTGCGCACTGTTATTACAATCAGCGCACCTCTTGGACTAACCGAGTAATCCAACACGTCGCCTAAAGCTTGGGAAAGGTTTTGTTTAGCACCAGTGCTTGGATTAAAGACATAAAGGGATGCTGGGCTTTCAGTGGGATAAAGATATAAAATTTTTGGGCTACCAATTTTAAAGGACCATTGTTTTTGGCGGAGGAGGGCGAGCTGTGGGAAACGAATTGCTTTTGCGCCACTATCCAGACGCACTTGAACCAATGTACCACTCCGCCACGGTTTTTGGGGTGTAAATATCAATGTATCATTTTCCCAAGCGATTTGTCCCGCTGGCAAGGGGGTTATTTCAAGGCGGGCGGTGACGGAGGAAACATCCATCATTCTGGAAAATCGTATGCGGATGGAAGTGCTGCCAGGGATATCGCCAGCACCATCGGCAGGCGTTATTTCAATAATCCGTGGCGTAGCCAGATAAAACAACCCACCTATAATGAAAACGAAAAAGATTGCCCCAATGGAAAAAATTGCTTTTTTCACGATATAAAGATTATAACCAATCTTTTGTCCTTCCCCAATAAAGTTCCTGGATTTGTAAAAATCTCAAGGACTATATATTACGCATCCATACCCAAGCGGCCCTATCCAGCCAGTCCAGCCTCGTTCGAAAATGAAATTGGCCTGTTTAATGAAATAAAATAAGATGTGTATCCCTTTCAAACAAAGCGACTCCCTCTGTGTACCTAAATCCCATTAATAACGAGAAGAAATATTACGAAGAATAAGACATCCTGTAATCAAATTCCAATTCGACTACATCCACACCACTGGACAGGAATACAGTGCGCCAGCTTTCAGAAGGATACCTTGTCGGGAAACCGATTAAATGTGCCGGGCAGCCATTTTTACAATCAGACGCCCCAAAATATGGTACTGGGATAAACGCCTTTGGTAAATTAGCTAATCCTTGGCTCCAGATACATTCCATCCGTGTCTTCGATAGCGTATAAAAAACACGATCAAGATTAGCAACACTGAGAATACTATCGATATGCCATTGAGGTCT
>DAOTVW010000258.1:0-6728 GCA_034436035.1 Anaerolineales bacterium | reverse complement strand
ATCAATGCCAATTGGCTGGCTTTACACCCTGCCAGCATTTCGTCGGCTTCTTGAATGGGTAAATCTGGCACAATGAATCCATCTGCCCCACACTCTGCGGCATCACGCACATATTTTTCGATACCATAAGACAATATCGGATTAATATATCCCATTAACAATAATGGCTGCTTCACTCCCGCTTTCCTTATCTCGCGCGTGAGCAATAGTGCTTTTTCTACATTCATCCCTCGCTCGAGAGCTATCTGGGTGGAATGCTGAATAGTAGGTCCATCAGCCAAAGGGTCTGAAAAGGGAACCCCTAACTCTATTAAATCAGCGCCGTTCTCTGCAATCCCACAAATCAGCTCGAAAGATTGGTCGAAATTGGGATACCCAAGCGTGAAATAAGGCATCAAGGCAGCCCGGTTTTCCCTTTTCGCTTGCTCAAAAGTGGATCGGATGTGATTAATTCCCATCTCGGCCTCCTTCCAGGGAATGCATAATTGTATCTAAATCTTTATCTCCCCGTCCCGATAAATTGACGAGGATCAGTGCATCCCTGTCTAATTGATTAGCGCGTTTTATTGCCTCGGCAACGGCGTGAGCCGATTCAAGTGCGCATAAAATTCCTTCACTGCGCGCTAGCTGATGAAATGCAGCCAGCGCCTCCTGGTCGGTTGCGTAGGTATATTCAGCCCGCCCGATTTCTCGCAGCAATACATGCTCTGGACCTACCGCCGCATAATCCAAACCAGCGGAGATGGAATGAGTTTGGGCAATCTGTCCATCTTTATCTTGTAGAACATAGGTGTAACAACCATGCAAAACACCCTCTCGCCCTAAGAGCGGGTCAGAAAATCGGCTGGCATGTTTTCCGCTGGCGATTCCATTTCCCCCCGCTTCTACTCCAATCAACCGCACTCCTTTATCCGCCAAAAAGGCGTGAAATAGCCCAATTGCATTCGACCCACCACCCACACAGGCAATACACATATCAGGCAAACGGCCGCATTGCTCCATTATCTGTGCGCGGGCTTCCTCACCAATAATTGATTGAAAGGTGCGCACCATGGTTGGATAAGGATGAGGACCCAAGGCAGAGCCTAAAAGATAGTAGCTGGTACGGACATTGGTTACCCAGTCTCGGATTGCCTCATTGATGGCATCTTTTAGAGTTTGGGATCCTGATTCGACAGCAAGCACCGTTGCGCCAAGGAGCTTCATCCGTAAGACATTGGGCTGTTGGCGAGCAATATCTACACTTCCCATGTAGACAACACAATCTAACCCTAATAATGCCGCGGCAGTTGCAGTAGCCACGCCATGTTGTCCGGCGCCAGTTTCGGCGATGATGCGTTTTTTGCCCATCCTTTTTGCCAACAATGCCTGCGCAAGCGCATTGTTTATCTTGTGTGCCCCTGAATGAGCTAAATCTTCCCGCTTGAGATAAATTTGGGCTCCACCTATTTGTTCTGACAACCGTTTGGCATGAGATAGCGGGGTAGGACGTCCTACATACGTTCTTTGTAAATAAGACAACTCCGCTTGAAAATCCTCATCAACCAGGCTTTTTTGAAAAGCTTGTTCCAGTTCTTCGAGGGCTGGCATCAGCGTTTCAGGGACATATTGCCCGCCATATTTGCCAAATTTAGGCGGTAGGAGTGTTACACTATCCATTAGTGGTCTCATATCAGTTTCCTTTTGCATTTTTTATGAATAATTTCAATTTAGTTAATTCTTTTATCCCAGGCTGACTTTCCACCCCTGAGGCGACATCCACTCCCCATGGGTGAACCTGTTGAACTGCGCTAGCCACATTTTCTGCATCCAAACCACCAGCCAGAAGAATAGGATATTGCTGGGCAGCCAAGCCTGCGAGCTGCCAATCACCGGTTTTCCCACTGCCACCGTATGTAGCATTTTGATAAGTATCGAAGAGCAATTGTGGTGTACATGGTGGAGACGAGAACTGGTGTAACAGTTCATCCAATTCCTTCTTGTTCTTGGGACGAATAGCTTTATAAGCACGCCCGTTCAACATCGCTAAATCCGCCGCGTTTTCATCACCGTGGCATTGCGCTAAAGTCAAACCACAATCATCCAGTACTTTCAGGATGTTCTCCGGTGATTCGTTGACGAAAACCCCAACTAGCCCAATGGATTCATTGCGCCGTGCTAATTCATTTGTGATCTCCAAACAGCTGGAAGGAGAGATATAACGCCGGCTGCCTGGATAAAAATTGAAGCCCAGCAGATCTGCTCCTGCATCCAAGGCGGCTAAGGCATCTCCCAAACGGGTAATGCCACATATCTTTACTACCACCATTTATCTTTCCTCCAATCTACCAGCCAGCTCCCGTACTTTTTTGCGGATATTCCCGCTCTTGACTAACGCTTCTCCCACCAAAATCGCATCAAAACCACCATTTTTCAAACGGATCACATCTTCTATGGTCGTTATGCCGCTTTCTGCTACAGTAAGTATTTCTGGTGGGATTATTGGACGTAATCTCAAACAGGTGTCAATACTTATCGAAAAATCATGTAGATTACGATTGTTAATTCCGATCGCGCGCGGATGACAATAGAGAGCTTTTTCCAACTCTTGTTGGTCATGAACTTCAACCAGCGCAGTCATGCCTAAATCCTGACACAGATGCTGCAAAGCATCTAACTCCACCTGGCTCAGCATACTGGCAATCAGCAGGACTGCACTCGCTCCTGAAGCGCGTGACTCATAGATTTGATAGGGATCGAAGATAAAATCTTTCCGCAAAATGGGAATCTGTGGGAAGTGCGCCGCGATCGTCACCAAATAATCTAAGTTGCCATGGAAATACGATTCATCGGTGAGGACACTTACTGCAGCAGCCCCATTATCAACATACTGCCGGGCCAATTCTAGCGGAGGCAGGGATATGCCAAAATTTCCTTTTGATGGGGAAGCATATTTAACCTCCGCAATCAACGCCGCTGACTGATTGGTCTCTTTTGCTTTTCGTATACTCTCACAAAAATCTGGCGCCGCCACAGCGCTCTGTGCCATCTTTTTCAATTGACCCAAAGGCAAAACTAACTTCCGCGACTCAACCTCTCTTTGTTTGTGGGCGAAGATTTCTTCAAGGATGGAGGATTTGATTGAAATCCTGTTTTGTTTCATTTGCCAATCCGTTGGGTCATTTGCACAAACGATTCCATTTTATCTAGTGCACCACCGCTATCCAGTGCTTCTTTAGCATACTGATAGCCAAGTTGGATATCAAAATGATCGCACAAAGCTAATGCAGCCGCGGCATTGAGCAAGATGACATCGCGCAGAATGCTGGTATCTTTGCCGGCTAACAGCTCCCGCATGCGGCTAGCATTTTCCGCTGGAGTTCCGCCGCGCAGGTCGGATTGGGAGGCTGGCCTTAATCCCAATTCTGACGGATCGAGTTCAAAGGTGGTGACTTTGCCATCTTTTAACTGGCTGATGCGGTTTTTCCCAACCGTGGTCAATTCATCATATCCGCCATCACTATGCACAACATAAGCTGCCTGCCCGCCCAATCCGCTCAAAACTTCTGCAAAAATTTCGGTCAACTTTGGATCATATACCCCCACCAATAGATGGGTGGCTTTGGCAGGGTTGGTTAGTGGTCCAAGAAGGTTAAAAATCGTCCGCTGGCCTAATTCCCGGCGTGGAGCGATGGCGTGTTTCATCGCTGGGTGAAATTTTGGTGCAAATAGAAAACCGATCCCGGTTTCCTCAATTACCTCCGCTACTTGGTCAGGTGTCAAATCCAAATTGGCACCCAAAGCAAGGAGCACATCTGCTGCACCGCACTGTGAGGAGACAGCCCGATTGCCATGTTTAGCAACCCTTTGGCCCGCGGCAGCAACCACAAACGCAGCCGCGGTGGAGATATTAAAACTATGCGTGCTATCCCCGCCTGTTCCGACTACATCTACAATTGGGCGGCCGGGTGTCAGGTTCACCTTTTCAGCAGCAGCGCGCATCGCTTTGGCCGAACCGACAATTTCTGACACCGTTTCGCCTTTCATCCGCAATGCTACGAGATACCCTGCAATTTGGGCAGCAGTAGCTTGACCATTCATAATGATACTCATCGCCGTTTCAGCTTCTTCCATTGAGAGATCTTGATGTTGCATCACCTTTGCAAGATAAGGTTTTAGGTATTCAGGGGTTTCCATTTTTCACTCCTTATATTGGATTACGGATTGAATTTTCTAAAATAAGGCTCTGCGAACCGTGAACGAAGAGATAATGTCGAATCTTTTTAAATCCATATTTGTTCCTCCTCAGCTATATGTAATTGGTTGACTTCAAGAAAATTTTTCAAAATGATTTTGCCAAATTCAGTAAGAATCGATTCAGGGTGAAATTGGACACCAAATATTGGTAACCGGCGATGGCGAAGTGCCATAATTTCACCTTTTTCAGTGAAAGCGGTCGCTATCAGACATTCTGGTAAATCTTCCACGATCAAAGAGTGATAGCGTGTGGCAACAAACGGGTTAGGGACATCCCGAAATAAAGAATCGCTATTGTGATAAATCATGGAAGTTTTCCCATGCATTAATTGGGCGGCGCGCACCACTTTCCCGCCAAATACCTCACCAATACACTGGTGCCCCAGACATACCCCTAATATTGGTATCCGGGTTCCTAACTGAGCGATAATTGCTTTGGAAATACCAGCTTCCGATGGGTCGCCAGGGCCTGGTGAGATGACAATTTGTTGCGGATTTAATGCTTCCAACTCTGCCAGGGTAATGGCATCATTGCGAAAAACGTTCACCTCCACCCCAAATTCGCCAAAATATTGGACAAGGTTATATGTAAAAGAATCATAATTATCAATCACCACTAACATTTCTGCTCCTTCCTAAACACTTTCAGCCATTTCGACCGCTTGGAAAAGGGCGCGGGCTTTGTTCACTGTCTCTTGGTATTCTCGATATGGATGCGAGTCAGCCACGATCCCTGCCCCGGATTGAACACTTATGGTTTGTCCTTCCATCGTTAAGGTACGAATAGCGATGCAGGTATCCATTGAGCCATCATAAGAAAAATAACCAATCGCTCCAGCATACAACCCGCGTGGGACAGTCTCCAATTCATGAATAATCTGCATGGCGCGAATCTTCGGTGCACCGCTTACCGTCCCAGCCGGGAAAGTAGTACGGATTAGGTCAAACGCATCAAATTCCGGCCGTAAATCTCCCTCCACCTGGGATACGATATGCATGACATGCGAATAGCGTTCGATACCCATTAATTCCGCTACCTTCACAGAACCGCTACGGCAGGTTCGTCCTAAGTCATTGCGCGCTAAGTCCACCAACATGATATGTTCAGCGCGTTCTTTTGGATCCGCTAAAAGGTCTGCTTCCTTCTCCATATCTTCAGCAGCATCCAAACCACGCGGACGGGTTCCTGCGATAGGACGGATAATGGCGCGCTTTCCTTCCAATCGAACGTGCATCTCCGGAGACGCACCGATGACATAAAATCCAGAATCTCCTGCGAGTTGATCAAAGTCGAAGAAGAACATATAAGGAGAAGGATTCAAGCGCCGCAAAGCGCGGTATATCTCAAACGCAGAAGCCGGCGTCGTTCTTTCGAACCGCTGTGACAGCACAACCTGAAATATATCCCCAGCAGCAATATATTCCTTAGCTTTCAACACCGCTTGCATAAACCCTTCTTGTGTGATGTTCGCGGTTAATTCTGCACCAGGTTCTATTTTTCCTCTGATTTCTGCTGATGCAGGCAGTGGATTGCGTAATTTTTGCTCCATTTCGGCCAGCAATTGCTCCCCTTGCTGCAGAAGTCGTTGCGCCTCGTTACCGCCTTGATGGAGATTCACCATCAAGAGTATCTTACCAAAAGCATGATCAAAGGCAATCAATGCATCCGTTTGTAAAAAGATTGCTTCGGGTAAATCAGGATGAGGCTCCAACCGTACACTGGGTTCGAAATAGCGAACAGCATCATAAGCAAGATAACCTACCAAGCCCCCTTGAAAACGGGGGAGGGATGGATGAGTTGGTTGCGTAACCTCAGGCATCTGCAAGCGGAGAAAATCCAATGGATCTTTTCCTTCCAAAGGAAAGCTTTGCGATTGATTACCAGCTATGACGTGAAAGGCATCATTTTTTAGAACAAATGCTTTACTAGGTTTATATCCAATGAAAGAATAACGAGCCACTTGTTCACCCCCGCAGACACTCTCCAGTAAGAAACTAGCTCCGCTTCCGCGTAATTTTAAGTAAGCGGAGATCGGTGTCTCTAAGTCTCCCGGTAGTTCACGAACAAGCAATTGCTCTGTATTTTTTTGTATAGTTATTTCCATCGTCATACCTCCAAATAAAAAAACGTCCGTCCAATATGGGACGAACGTTGGTCCGTGGTGCCACCCAATTTAGGCTGGGGGTTGTTTTAATCAAAAAACCCGTTGGGATGCAACGGGAAAAAGCCAGCCTCACTCATTCCAGGTACGCTCAATCATAGGATTGAGTTATACCCTGACCCGCTAACGGGAGTCTCCCGGCTTAGGCTACTTACTTGTGTGTTCGCCCTGCAACTCAGAGGTCCATTCAGCATTTTCGTTCAGTCAGCACTTTCACCAACCGTCTGCTCTCTGTACAGTCGTAAAACGCTTACTCGTCCTCGTCAACGTCTTTCTAATTTTCCATAATTATATAAAGGATGCCACAAATGTCAAGCAAAATTTGACCAA
>DAOTVW010000257.1:0-3868 GCA_034436035.1 Anaerolineales bacterium | reverse complement strand
CACCAGTTACTGTGGCGCCATAGTCTCGAAAGATCACACCACATAAGACATGCATGGCAGAATGAGTGCGCATTAATTGATAGCGGCGTTCCCAATCTAAAATGCATTCCACCTTCGTGCCAACTTGGGGAAGAGCGACTTCGGGAGAGATGAAAAGGAGAACATCATCCTGGGATTTTTTAATTTTAAGCACTGGGCTGGTCGTGTTTTCCCATTTGAGAGTTCCGTAATCTGCGGGCTGCCCCCCTCCGCCAGGGTAAAAAACAGTTTGATCCACAATAATTGCATGTTCTTCTGGTAAAACTTGGGTGATAGTAGCGTTATTCGATTTCAGGTAACTATCTGTCTGGTAAAGTAATTGAGTCATAATAATCTCCAGTGAGCTTTAAATTTTTAGAACGTTTTGGTGAAAAATCACGAGATGGTTCCGGAAAAATATCAGAATATCTATCTTGCAAAATCGGATTAAGGATTCGCAAAGATATACAGAATGCGGTAGAAATCTTTCGTGTCTTGTCCATCTCTTTTGTCGTCATTTGTTATTGTACGATAGAATACAGAAAATGGAGAGGGAAGATGGTATTTTGATCCCCTTTCTGATGGTGGGTGTCGGTTTTATTTACATTAGTCTCGGTTTACTATTCAGCTTCAAGGCTCTATGCATCACTCAGCATATTCCCAATTGTCGAGTAGCTGTGAACGTTTTTTGTAATCAGTGTATCGAGGTAAGTACTATTTTTCGATATAGCTTTACTGTGGATAGGTGGCATACAAAGGGGAAATAACATTGTAAAATATTATATAAAGAGCAGTTTATTGATCTATGTTAACTTCACGAAGCCATCTCCCTACCGGGACGGAGATTGCTTCTGCTGCAAAGAGCGCTCCACCGAAAATAAAGTTTGGTTGTTGTTGCTGCAAACGAAGTGAAGCAGTTTCCCTTTCAAGCATGGAGATCGCATCTGCAGAAGAAAACGCTAACACACCGTCAATTGGCATGCGGTGTGCATAAAATTAAATAGCCATTTTTAAAAGGATGTGGCTTATGGAAGAGCTGATTTATTATTATCCGTTAGGACATGAACAACATGCGCAAGCTGGCCATCCGGAACGACCAGAACGGGTGGAGGAAATCGTCAGCGAATTACAACGGGCTGGTTTATGGGACAACTATCCGAAAGTAAGTGCGAAGGATGTGCCACTAGAATTTATAGCAACGGTGCATCACAAGACTTATCTTGACCGTTTACGCAATGCCTGCGCCATTGGCGAAATGCTAGATATGGACACCTATACCACACCGGCATCCTGGGAAATCGCGTTGCAGACAGTGGGCGGCGCCATTATGGTAGCGGAAGAGGTGTGGTCACAGCAGGCAAAGAGAGGTTTTGCCCTTACTCGTCCACCGGGTCACCATGCTACTCGAGACACTGGCATGGGGTTTTGTCTGCTAAACAACATCAGCCTGGCTGCACAATATTTAATTGCTTTTCATCAAGCCCAAAGGTTAGCAATTTTGGACTTTGATTTACATCATGGAAATGGAACTCAAGATATTTTTTATCATCGTAAGGATGTTCTGTATATCTCAACTCATCAATCCCCCTTATATCCCGGCAGTGGCTCTTTGTCTGAAATCGGTGAAGGGGAGGGAAGGGGATATACTGCTAATTTCCCCTTTCCGCCCGGATCGGGAGATATCGCTTTTTCCACTGTACTGGATGAGATCATCCTGCCATTATTAGATTGGTATCAACCGCAA
The DNA here is from genome assembly GCA_034436035.1 of Anaerolineales bacterium. Lineage (GTDB taxonomy): Bacteria > Chloroflexota > Anaerolineae > Anaerolineales > UBA4823 > UBA4823. The sequence goes on along the minus strand of DAOTVW010000257.1, from coordinate 2,106 downwards.
ATGCTCTTAATTAGTTATGGTTTTGATCCCCATTGGCGGGATCCACTCGGACATTTACAGCTTTCCGCTCAATTATATGGAGAAATCATAGCAAAGTTATGTAATTTGGCGGATAAACATTGCCAAGGAAAGGTTGCAATCTTTCTCGAAGGAGGGTATGATTTAGAGGCTGCACGAGCGTGTAGTTTAGCGGTGGTTTTGGCGCTATTAGGCAAAAAGGGCGAAGATCCGTTGGGAAAATCCCCACGCCCAGAAAGTCGATCCTGGCTAAGCGTGCTCGAGCATGCAAAACAAATTTGGAACATTTCATAATTTACGAGGTATTTATGGCACAAATTGCAATCAAATGGGTAGAATCACATTTAATGGTAGGGATTGATTCCCGTGGTAACTCCATCGTGATCGGTAGCACGAACCAAAATCCAAGCGGATCCGGCGTGAAACCGTCCGAATTATTATTAATGGCGGCTGCATCATGCTCGATGTATGACGTCATTGAAATACTCTCCAAACAACGTGAGCCTTTTCGCGATGTGCAGGTGATCTGTTCAGGGGATCAAATGAAAGATCCACCTTATTCTTTTACAAACCTTCATTTGCATTACATGGTGTATGGAGATGTGAGCGAAGAGAAAGTGCTCAAAGCGATTGAATTATCTCAACAAAAATATTGTTCTGTAACAACCACACTGAAACCATCCATTCCGGTGACGTATGATTATGAGGTGATTCCATAATCCCTTAATTCATTGTTATGCTTACGGATAATTGTGAACCCATCCATTTTGTAGTTTTGATTTCAGCAGATGTTGAATGGCAAACTGTGAAAGAGAAATTAAAACCATCCTTGATCAACTATTCTCCTTATGGCGAGTGGTTTGATCAGGCATACCAAATCAGAGATTATCCAGAAGTAGTACGGTTTTTTCAAGGAGGTTGGGGTAAAATCGCAGCAGCTGGATCAACCCAGTATGTGATTGACCGATTTCACCCAGAAAAGCTTATCAACCTTGGGACTTGCGGTGGAATAAAAGGACAAATTGAGCGAGGCACAATTATCCTGGTAACAGAAACAATCATCTATGACATTATGGAACAAATGGGTGATTTTGACGCTCATATTAATCACTATCGGACTCAATTGGATCTTTCTTTTATCCAAAAACCATACCCGATGGCGGTAACGCTAAACCGAATGGTGTGTGGAGATCGGGATTTGTTGAAAGAGGATATTCCCTGGTTGGTTGATAAATTTTCGGCAGTTGCTGCCGATTGGGAATCGGGGGCGATTGCTTATGTGGCTTCTCGAAACAAAATACCCGTTCTGATCCTGCGTGGGGTGACCGACCTAGTGGGAGAGAAAGGTGGGGAAGCCTATGGGAATCTGGGGTTGTTTGCTCGTAATGCCGCAACAATAATGGACGAGCTAGTGGATCATGTAGCCGATTGGATAGCTTGCATGTGAAGATGATATGACAGAGAATAACGAACTAAGCGAGCGGGAAATCGAGATACTGAAGCTGGTCGCCACTGGGGCAAGCAACAAGGAAATTGCCTATAAGTTGTCCATCAGTCCGAACACGGTAAAGGTGCATTTGAAGAATATCTTTGCCAAGATCGAGGTGGTTTCACGTACCGAGGCGGCGATGTACGCAGTAAAGAGGGGGTGGGTGGGAGAGGTTGGGCAGGGAATAACCATAGCGGAAACACAAGAAGTAACATCTGATCAATTGCCCAACGTAAATAGGAGTAATGCGTTTATAAGATGGTTTCTTGTAATACTGATTTCTTTATTGTTAGGAGGATTATTTTTATATCAGACTTTCCAAGGACCGGCTAAAAATGCTAAAGCAAATCCATCCCCCACAGTTGAACCGAATCGTTGGCTGGAATTGAAGAGTATGCCAACTGCAAGAAGTGGATTAGCTGTTGCAGTCTATGAAAACCAGATCTACGCAATTGGAGGAGAAACACCCAATGGCGTCACGGGTGTGGTAGAACGATATGATATTGAAACCGATACCTGGGATACTCTACCATCTAAACCGGTACCAGTTACTGATATTCAAGCTGCGGTAATTGGAGGAAAGATATATGTACCTGGTG
>DAOTVW010000256.1:0-5115 GCA_034436035.1 Anaerolineales bacterium | reverse complement strand
TAGGGATTAATCGCCTTGCGGCATCCTGAAGGATCATTCTGTAGGAACGAGAAGGAATCTCTTTTTTCAGCCAGTAAAATAGATAAGTGATTAAACAAGCGTAAAGTAATACCACGCCAGGATGAATAAAGAGGTGTAAATTTCCAACTCTCTCAGCAGCTATCTCGCGAACATCTAAATGGATGATACCCGAATTGGTATGGAAAGCCGGCAAATCGCTATATAAAGTAAAATTTTGTAAATAGCGTTGTAAGGGTGGCATAAATTGGACCAAAATAATTACCGCCACCAATATCCAATAACCCGAGAAAGAACGCCCAAGCTTTCCTAGGACTTCACGAAAGGAAAATTGGGCATGATTTTTAAAAGCGATGATCACCAATGTCCAAACCAATCCGGCGGTAGCAGATAGGAAAGAAGCTAAGTTCCATAACCCTTTCCACACCATTAATATTAATATCCCTCCCATAAGTAGCCCTAAACTCAATGCCTGGAACCAACTTTGCCGGATAGATTTCCAACCCCCGGTAAGATATAAAACAGATAACCCGCAGCCCAAACCTGCGCTTCCCAATAATAGTGCGGTTGCCACACCAAGCGGTTGAATCGGTTGCGCGGTGGTAGCGATTAACGCCCGAAAAGAAGACCCTAAAGATCCAAATGTAACTGCCCAACCATGTCCGATGGAGGGAATTAAGACAGCTTGAAGGAGAGAAAAATTCAAACCAACCAATATTGGCGCCACCACAGCAACTGGAACACCAAATCCACCCACGCCTTGCAGAAATGAAGCAAAAACCCATCCAACTAACAAAGCTTGCAAGTCCTTGGATGGCGTCAAAGATGGCAGCACCTCACCTAGTAACCGAATCGCTCCGGATTTTTCCACAATGAGATAAAAAATAAAGGCTGCCCAGATGATCAAAAGTACATCCAGGGTGTACCAAAACCCTTTAATATGTGAAAAATACAAGACCCAACGATTAGCGCCAAAAAATAGAACACTGATGAAAAGACAAAAAACATATCCAATTAAACTAGCTTTTGCTGCCCCAAAATGAAAAAAAGCCATCAGTAAAAAAATGAGTAAGATGGGAAAGCTTGATAAAACAAAAACAGCCATTCAATAATCCCATCCCTACCCGAGATGAGTATCTGCTTGTGGAGAAGGATTATTCACAAATTCACTTTTACCCCATAGCCTAATAAGAAGTACACCCAATAACAAAGCGGGCAATAGGATCAATCCTGCCTCTGGACCAAATGCCCCGCCGGTAACAATGTTGATTCCTTTTGTGGATTGATAAATTAACCTGGGTAAATCCGTTAAACCACTCACTTGAAATCCAAAAACCGTACCCTCAAAAAAATTCCAACCGATATGAATACCTATTGGCAGCCATAAATTCATACGTTGATAATAGGCATAACAAAAAAATAAACCAGAGATAAACAATCCGATAAAAGCACTAATCGAAAAAGCTGGGTTATCTTGATGCAATAAAGCAAAAATCAAAGCGGAGAGGATCACCCCCCAGGTGCGGTTTAAACCCTCACTTAAGTTCTGTAAATGATAACCGCGTGATAGCAATTCCTCAGTCCAGCCAACCAGAATGAACAGAATAAAAACCAACCCGCAGTCAGTGAATAATTTTCTGCTGTCGAGAAATTGCCAGCCATATCCTTGAAAATCAATCCATCCCAAACCCCACTCCAGGATATAGATAAATCCCATCATCGTTCCAGCAATAAAGATGCCAATCAAGATTTCCAGGAGGGCTTTCCATTTAAAATAAAAGCCCAGGGAGAGGAAGGAACGTCTATCTAACCAGCGGCGGGCAATGAAGGTAGCGAAAGTCACTCCACAAGCAAACGCAAACTCAGAATAGAGCGTTAGAGAAGAATTAGCAGCGATACTACCTTCTTGCAAAAAAGCAATGTTAGCCCCTTTTATTAAGGTGTTGAGGAGCAATAAACCACTCCCCATGATCAAGGTGATGAGGACAACTAATAGCGAGTGGATAAGCAATCTCCAACCAGCTCGCAAACGGTGATCGGTAGGATTAATAAAAAGCTTCAATTATTCTCCACCCTTCAAATATATCCGTTGTGGATCCAATTCATCTCGTAGAATGGTTAATTCCTTTTCCGAAGGGGGTTCGGTATAGCGCAAATCACTAGCTATGCGCAGTTCCCAACCCGTGTTTGCTTTCGCGTCTTCTACCGTCTTTGTAGGGTGCAAAGCGGTTAAGATCAATTCCCCATTTTCATCTGGCTGTAGGATTCCGATATCGGTTACAACCGCTTGTGGACCAGTTCCTCTTAATCGCGCTGCCTCTCTTTCCTTACGATGACTCAAAAAACCAGCGGACGTACGAAAATCTACTTTTTCGGGAAAGCGGCGTTTCTGGTGTGGTGTAATTATGTAACAACGGTTTGCCCAGGCAGCGATCTCCATAGAACCTCCGGAACCGGGCAAACGTACTTTAGGATGGTCGTACTCACCGATGACCGTAGCATTAATATTTCCAAAACGGTCGATTTGAGCACCACCCAAGAACCCCACATCCACATTACCGCGCTGCAAATAAAACGCAAAGATATCATACATGCCACACACCGAAAGGGCACCAGAAACGAGGGTCGGATCACCAATCGAGAGGGGTAGCCGAGCTGGTTGCGCCCCAATCACGCCTGCTTCATAGATCATCACCAAGTGTGGAGCATGCGTGCGGCGCGCCAAATTACAAGCCAGGTTAGGTAACCCTACTCCCACAAAGACCACATCCCCATCGCGCAGCAAACGAGCCGCATTGATGGTCAATAATTCAGCTGAAGTATATTCCACCATGATTAGTAACTCCCATAATTCACAACTTCACTCAGCCGTGGGGTAACTTTTAATCGTGCATGTACCTCTTGCCCGAGTTTTTCCCAGTATTCCTGACGATCTCGCACGCCATAAACCCATTCAGCGAGGTAATTTTTTACTGACTCTTTACTCTTACTGATTTCATCCCACTGCAAATAAAAAGCATTATCGCGATCATAATAACCCTGAGTATATGAAGGATGGGCACAATAGGGAACATGGCAAACCGCATCCACGATAAATCCAGGAATCAGGGTGCGATTTGGATCAGAGCGAATCACATTTTCATCGACAACTTCTTCCGTGGTTATAATCACCTTATCCGCCGCAAAAGCAGCTTCCTTTTGTTCCCCGATTATCCCCCAAATCTGCGAATTCCCCTCTGCATCACAGCGCTGCACATGCACAATTGCAACGTCTGGTTTTAATGCTGGAACCACCACAACTGGTTCGCCGCTATATGGATCGATAACTTGCCGGTAATGAGGATTTACCTTTTCTAAATCACCTGCAGCAGTCGGCATCATCGGCATAAAAGGGAGGCCGGTCGCTCCTGCTTGTAAACGGGAGATCATGCCAAAATGAGAATATTCCTCCCATTCTAAATTACCCGCCTCAATTTCTGCCCGCACAATCCTCAGTGAACCTACACCGGGATTACCCATATAGGAAAAAATCACTTTTTTTGCACATCCTGCTGCCACCATCTGATCATAGATTAAATCAGGGGTAGCGCGTGCTAATATTAAATCCTTCCTTCGCTGGCGGATTATTTCATGACCTGCAGCAAAAGGTATCAAATGGGTAAATCCAGCAGCATAGATTAAATCTCCATCGTTCACATACTTGGCAATTGCTTCGGATAAGGAACATACTTTTGACATGATTCTCCCTTTTATAGCTAGAATTTTTTATTCCACTAAAGTGCGAATTTGTTCATGCATATAAAGCGGTAAATAATAATGTCCGCCAGAATTCTTTCCAGTTGAACCACTGCCCTTCCAACCGCCAAAAGGTTGAAAACCTGGCCATGCGCCTGTTGTAGCTCCTTGTGGGCGGTTGGCGTAGGTGACACCCGCTTGAATGTTCTCAAAGAACCATTCCGTCTCCTCTTTCGAACCATAAAACCCGGCTGTCAATCCATAGTTCACTTCGTTCGCCAGTTGCATGGCTTGATCGAGTGAGGAGACTTTTGCAATGGTAGTGATTGGTAAGAACATCTCTGTTTTCCATAAATAATGATCGAAAGGTAGATCAGCAACAAGGGTGGGAGCGCAAAAATATCCTTTTGCATATTGTCCATCGTGCAATACTTTCCCTCCCGTAAGAATAGTTCCAGCCTTGGAAAGTTCTGCTACATAATTTTGATAATCTTGATAGGCTTTTTTATTGATAACAGGGCCCATATAAGTGTTCCGATCGGTTGGATCGCCGATAACCAAGCGGTTAGTTAACTCCACCAAACGATTAACCAATGGCTCATAAACTGCTTCTTCAATATACACTCTGGAACAGGCAGAACATTTTTGTCCTTGTAGCCCAAAAGCGGAACGCAATATACCAATGGCTGCCCTTTCTAAATCAGCATTTTTCGATACAATGGCAGGATTTTTTCCACCAAGTTCTAATATAGTTGGGCGAACATATTTCCCTTTGCCAAAGTCGGTGTAAATCTTCATCCCAACATCATACGAACCAGTGAACGTGACTCCATCGATCAGTGGGCTTTCAATCAAAGACTGCCCGACAGTACTGCCTGGTCCGGTAACAAAGTTGAGCACCCCATTGGGCAACCCTGCCTCTTGAAAACACTCTGCCAGTAACCGCACACTCCAAGGAGTATCGGTGGCGGGTTTTAATATCACCGTATTTCCCGTTACAAGGGCTGCTGCGGTGGGACCCCCGCTTAATGCAGTTGGAAAATTGAAAGGACTGATCACCAACCAAACACCATATGGTCTCATTACGGAAATATTCGTTGATTTATAACCAACTAAAGGGTCTCTTCCCATTTCTACAATAAAACCGTCATTTTTTTCCATCTGGTAACAGGCATATCGAATTAAATCAGCCGTTTCTGCCACATCACCTAGCGCTTCCATGCGGTTTTTTCCAACTTCCATTGCCATTGCTGCACCAATTTCATAGATACGCTCATCTATTCGATCGGCAACGCGCCTTAGAATCGCAACCCGATCTTTCCATTTCATTTGGCTCCATTTCGGAAAGGCGTTGCGCGCCGC
>DAOTVW010000255.1:0-2832 GCA_034436035.1 Anaerolineales bacterium | reverse complement strand
TTGAGATGGGATGCTGGCTTGCGGAATAATAATACAGCTACAATACCGATCGCAATGACATTTATATAAGCGGCTCTCGAGAAAGTGAAGCCGATCATGATTAACGCCCAGGCTAAAATGAACCATTCTAATGTGATCTTACGCCAACGCCAAGGGAATAAGGATTGCCCGCTAAATACGGCTGCAACTAACCAGGGAAGTAACAAAACGCTGATTTGCTCACCAAACCAATTTGGCTCATACGTCATGCCAGAAATACGAGTCGTAAATAGTTTACGAATCGAAAAGAGCAGTTGAATGCGATTCAACCGGCCAAAAAGCGCCGGATTGAAGTGCAAAATATTAATTGCCTGCAACGAACCCCAAATAAAAGCAATCCCAAAACCGATGATCATCCAACGGAGCGCCGAATAAAAGCGATTGTGGTTATCGCTTAGCACTACAACAGCGATATAAAACGAGACGCCAATAGCTAAAGTGACCAACGCCCGTATGATCCGATCAGAAACGGAGATACCTAATACGGGCTCGATCTCCAACAAGGTCGAAGCCACGGCGCTAATCAACAAAGCGATCACAAATGGGATTAGCGTCAGGACGGTCTTTGGAATTGGACGGCGAAACACAGCGGGTAATACACCTATAATCAGCAATACCAATAAAGGATAAAGGGATAGCGGCCGTACCAGTGTCCCGCCCCCTAAGCCGGCTGGAAAATAGCGGAAGCTAGTCACTGGTAAACAAAGCCAGAATAATGCCCAGGCAATTTTTTCTATCCAGGATAGAATGGTTTTCAACATGGGGATTTATCCTTTTGCCTGGCGCTCTGTCCATACCAGCCAGATCACACTGCTGAACAGAAGCGCGAGAATACTTCCAACAAAAGCCATCAATGCTGGAGTACGAATAGGGCGCGGAGGTTTTATCTCTGCATTGAGCGGGTCTAGATGGATGTAAGCCGATAGCCCCCAGGAAGCATTCGATAACGCAGTGATTTGTTGAGTATCTTGATTGATTTTTTCATCTACGATTGGAAGTTGTGCCTCAATCGAGCCTTGCTCGGCCTCAATGATACCCATCGCTTGCTGAATCCAACTTGAATATAGGGAGGCGGATGAATCGGGGGGTGGAAAACTGTGTAATAAATCTTTACCACTTGCGCTTTGTTCCCCTAAACGAGCAGCAAGGTCGTAGAGACGCCAGCGCTTTTGGACATCCAAAATATTTTCCCCCTTTGCCTCAGGAGAATTGAGCCAGTTAGAGAATACTTGCTGCATTTGGGCTAGCACCGACTGGCGGGTTAGCAATTCCAATTTAAGGCGACTTGCCATCTGCAACTCAGTATTCAAGCGTAGCCAATCATTCGATTTTGACAATGCGCCGCCAACGTTTTCTAAAATTGTTTTTTTCCAAGTTTCGACAAGCTGTTTCGCATAGTTAGGTTTTGGGGCTTCTGCAACCAGATGCCACACCCCTGCATTTCGCCAATAGACATGCAGCATAACACGGATATCCGAGATCGTTTTTTCCTTCCAATAACGGTCATTGGTTTCAAGTTGCTTGAGGGTTTGCTCCAATAAGGCATCGGAAAAGATGGCAGCTTGAAGCTGTCCCATCTCCCAGTTTTTATAATCATCCACATTACGAAAGATCGCATCGGATTGATAATAAACACCCAAGTCTGTTTCTGCACGATAAGTGGCGGGGATTATCAATGAAACACCCCACCCAAGCAGCGCTCCGATACCAAATATCAGGATTATCAATGGCCAACGGTGAAAGACAGTTAAAATATGCGAACGAAAATCCCATTCCATAAATTTTATTGATCCTTATTGAGATAGCGGTTTACTTTTGCTTTTTTACGGGAAGAAGAAAAACGGCCCAGCCCGAAAAGTTCCCCCAAAGCGCCTAGTCCAAGTTTTATCAGCATCATTAAGTAATAAATTCCATTAAACCAGGCTGGATAATTTACCGCCAGGTTCTTCCGGTAATAATTCCAATAAGAGCGATGCCATTCCCACATGGAGCGATAAGGCTGTACATGTGACCCGCCCAACCCGCCAAAATGGACGATTTTAGCTGCCGGGACATAATAGACTAACCAACCAGCCTGCCGTGCCCGAAAGCAATAATCGGCATCTTCTTGATAGGCAAAGAAACGTTCATCCAAATAACCAATTTGCTCGATTACTTCCTTACGGATCAGCATGCATGATCCAGAGACACCCGCCACTGCATGAGTCTCATTTTCATCGCGATAACTCATCGTGTACTGTGCTAAACGGGGGTTGTGCGGAAAAAGGCGCGCCAGACCGGTAAATTGAGCAATCACTGCCAATGGAGTGGACTCGCCACGCCGGCAGGATTTTTGCATGCTGCCATCCGGATTGAGCACCTTTGGACCACAAATTCCGACCTCAGGATGTAGTTCCATAAATTCAATGAGCTTGTCAAACGACCCGTCTTGCACAATGGTATCTGGGTTGAGTTGTACAATATAACGCCCGCGAGCCAATTTCATGGCTTGGTTCATGGAAGCAGCATAACCAAGGTTGGCTTGATTTTTCACCAGAATGACATCCGAGTATTCCTGCTCCAGCATTGCAACGGTGTTATCGGTAGAAGCGTTGTCAACGACGATGATTTCGTGAGAAACCGAAGGCGGAAACTTGCGGAGAGACTCTAGGCATTCACGCAATAACGGCGCTGCTTGATAGGTTACAACACACAAAGAGAGAACAGGTGGTATGGACATCGCATAAATCTCACGGTGACGCATGCCGAAAGGCGTGAGTCAGTATCACTGTATTATAAACAATTTAGAGATGA
>DAOTVW010000254.1:0-1556 GCA_034436035.1 Anaerolineales bacterium | reverse complement strand
TCTGGTATATCTGTATCAGGGACTAATCCTTTAACAATAACCAATACTGGTGTATTATCACTTTCAAGCAACGGCTCACTTAATCTTTCTGGCAGTACGGGCAGTATTACAATATCTCTCAATACAGGAAATTCAAATAGCTGGAGTGCTACACAAACAATAGGGGCACTGACCGTTGATGATGCTGTAGGGGGAACACCATTTACTCCAAATGGCAATACAGCATTTGCTTTCTATAATGGTGGGTATTCCAATTATGTCGGTAACGGTGAGTGGCTTGGCTTCTGGAGAGATAATGGTAATTATTTTGCTCCCTTAATTGGAGAACAGGCTAATGCATTTTATATTGCATTTGCCAATGATAACGCTACTGCCGTTAATGGACTTAATGCAAATAGTGGCACAATAGCATTTGCAGTAGAGCCCAGCGGTGCTGTATATACGGGAAGCAATCAAAACTATTCTGTTCCTGTACCAAGTGGAACATCACACAGTATCGGTGTCCGTAATACCCTTGACGATGGCTCTGGAAATATGAGTGTCGCTGGTAATATGACTATTAGTGGTAGTTTTACTGGCTCTGGAAATATGAGTGTCGCTGGTAATAAAGGAATTGAACTGAACAATGGGGCGTATGGAAATTATTTTTGGGTTTACAGTGGGGGTGTAGTGGGTTTCTTCGGTAATGAAGGCACACCCCCAGTCATAGATGTAGGAACAAATGTAACACAGCAGAATGCAAATTCGAATGGATTGCCTGCACCCAATACATCGTATGGCGGTGGTATATCTAGACTGGATTTGAGGACGGGCAATCCTTCTGGATTGACAGGATTAACGGAAGCACCGCAGTGGTATGTGTTATTGCAACCCTCTGGGACTGCGGGGCTTGGGACATCCATATTTGGCGTGGATGTTGGCGGGCATGTTTCATCGATACACAATACGCTCGATGACGGCTCTGGAAATATGTCTATTAGTGGTTCTTTAACTGTTAATAGCCTTACACGACTTCAATATTACCACAGTACAACATTTACTGCTCTTTATACTACTACCAATACCGGTGGTGTACTCGGTAGCGGTCCCGGTTTCTATAAAGCATTAACAAACTCAATGACCGTTAATATCGGTGCTTCCACTATATCAGTATTCTCCATCTTTGGGGAATATAGTAACGGTGGTAGTACAGGAGTTGGGGTTTTAATTAGTTCAGTTTCTTATAGTACGGGATATAGTATCCCTTATGGTAGCTCTGATATAATAGCTTATTTTCCTGCTATCAGTACAGCCGGTAATACCAGTGATAGTTCATCTACGCAAACGTGGATTGCTTCTGGTGTTGCCAGTACAAATGATACTTGTTATATTACTATTGTCTGTGAACAAACGGCTTATGTCCATTATCTCAATTTTAATCAAACCGTAATAACTTTCCCATAGATAAATTCCATCATATAGCATAAGAAAAACTTAAATAGTTCCCTGCGATATGTCTTTAGTGATATCAATGGATAAGCAAGAATTTATAAATAAGTGGAATAACGTGAAGAAGT
>DAOTVW010000253.1:0-12851 GCA_034436035.1 Anaerolineales bacterium | reverse complement strand
CAATCTAGACGGCTACTGGACTCAGGACGGTATGGCTATCGGTGCCCTGCAGGCAGTCATCGCTGCCAACCCGGCTAAGTTCCCGGTCGGCGTCGGTGAAGGCCGCTGCCAGTTCCTCAAACTGTGGCAAGATGTCCTCAAAGATCATCCTGACTATGAGACCATTGCAGTCGCCAATCCACCCGGTGTATCACCCACCGGCTTGCGCATCGCTGTCCAAATGCTGCTCGGCAAACAGGTCGATAAGACTAAACTGGGTGGCGTCAACGGTTTGTCTTTCGTCATCCCTGTCCCCATCGTCATCACCAAAGATAACCTACAACAAGGATTGGACATCTGTAAAGATAAACCAGATGCTTACTTGCTCGACGGCATTATGAGCGAAGAAGAAGTGCTGAATACCTTCTTTGTAAAGTAATAGAACGATGAGTGCTACGCTTTCTGCCCAACATGTTGTCAAACGCTATGGCGGGGTTGTCGCTCTGTCAGATGCAAACCTTGATATCCATAGCGGAGAAATACTGGCGCTAATTGGGGCGAACGGAAGCGGTAAAAGCACCATGAGTAAGGTCATCAATGGAGTAGTTGATCTCGACGGAGGTCAACTACTCCTCGATGGCAAACCTGTGCGTATCACCTCTCCCCAAACCGCAAAAAAGCTGGGTATCTCAACGGTTTTTCAAGAGTTGAGTTTGATCCCGCAAATGTCCATCGCCGATAATATCTGGCTTACACGAGAACCTTTAAAATCCTTCAAGGTCATCAATCGCAAGCTGCTCAATCAAAAGACAGAAGAATTACTGGCTCTTTTTGAAGGAACCCTCCGAACAAAACTCAAACCCGATCTACCAGTCTCTGCGCTTTCTCCTGATGAGAAACAAGTTATTGAAATCCTCAAAGCAATCAGCATCAATCCATGGTTAGTTATTCTTGATGAAGCGACTGCCAGTTTAGATAGCCGTCAGGTGGAACGGTTATTTGAGTTGGTGCGGCATTGGAAAGCAGAAGGGAAAGCGATCATTTTTGTGTCCCATCGCATGGAAGAAATCTTCCGGATTGCGGATCGTTTTAGCGTCTTGCGCAACGGAAAAACCGTAGGCGATGGAAATATAAAAGATATAACCGAAAAAGAATTAATTCAATTAATGATCGAACGCGAAAACGTCGTTCAATTTACGAAAGCATCCTCAGAATCGGAAAGTCAAGTTCAAGCCAGTCCAGTTTACCTTGAAGTCGAAAATTTACATACGGACACACTGCATGGGGTCAGTTTCGAGGTACATGAGGGTGAACTTGTTGGTATTGGCGGTTTGCGCGGTCAAGGGCAACGAGATTTATTACTATCCATTTTCGGCGATATACCCTATCGTGGAAATATCAAAATCAAAGGAGAATCGATCCAATTCCATCACCCCAAGGATGCCATTAAACAAGGCATTGCCCTTGTCCCTGGTGAACGAGCACGGGAAGGTTTACTTTATATCCGTACTATTTTGGAAAACCTATTACTACCGACCTGGAATAAATATGGTTTCCCACTCAAGATCAAAAAAGCAAAGGAAGATGCTACTCGGATTGGGGAAAGATTAAATCTTGTTATGGCTAGTTTAATGGATCCAGTGAGCAGCCTATCGGGTGGTAATGCGCAAAAAGTAGTGATCGGTAAGTGGTTACTCCGCAATCCACAATGCTATCTCCTTGACGATCCGACCAAAGGCGTTGATGTCAACACTAAATCAGAGTTTTATACATTGCTAACCAATCTTTCTAAGGAGGGTAAAACCATTTTGTTTTATAGCAGCGATGATGATGAATTGGTGGGGTTATGCGACCGAGTCTTGGTCCTCCATGATGGCGTTATTCGAGCAGAATTAAAAGGGGCAACACTCACAAAAGAGAATTTGATTGCAGCAAGTTTGGGTGTTTCGAACGGAGGTGAAGCATGAGAAAAACTTCCTGGGAAACCTTGACAACGAAATACCCAGCATTATTCTCTACCATTTTATTGATTGTCGCTTTATTAATTAATTTCTACCTACAGCCAAATATGTTTGCCCGTGAGACCCTTAATAGCAATATGCGTGTATTTTTACCTTTGGTATTATTGGCTGTGGGACAGGCTTTTGTTATTCTCGGAGGCGGTATTGATATTTCAGTAGGTGGGATTGTATCCATTGTCAATACCATCCTGGCAGTATATGTCGGGTTAAATGGCAGCATTGAAAAGGTATGGCTTTTCATCGCCTTATCCATTTTTGCAGGCATCCTTTGCGGCGCGATTAATGGCTTCTTCATCGCAGTGCTTCGTCTCCAACCCATCATCACCACGTATGCGACAAGCTTTTTATATGGTGGTTTAGCGCTTTTCATTCTACCCAATCCGGGTGGAGGAATTCCTCAACGGGTAGCGGAATTTTATCGAACCACCACACCGTTAGGAATCCCATTAGCCTTTTATGTCATTGCTATTCTATTGATCATCTGGCGCTACGTGCGCTCTACCCAATATGGTTCTTATCTCTATGCAGTAGGTGGCAAAGCAGAGGCTGCCTATGAAACCGCTGTACCAGTCACCTGGATCCATTTCAGCACCTATGTCATATCGGGATTTATGTCTGCTCTGGCTGGGATCGCAATCACGATGTTGAGTGGTTCTGGCAATGCAGAAATAGGCTCACCCATGACATTGACCGCCATCACTGCGGTAGTAATTGGTGGAACTGCATTAAGTGGTGGAGTAGGTGGCATAACCGGACCTATTATGGGTGCACTGACTTTAGGAATCATCCAAAATATTATTTCCTTCGCCCATATCAATACCTGGTGGGAAACATTCGTCAAGGCAACCATCATTGTCGTTGCTCTCGCTGCACCAGGCTTGATTAACTTATTCGGGAGGAGAAAGTCATGAAACGTTTCTATATTTCTCCACCAGTTGCTGCCCTCATTTTAGCTGTAGTACTTTTTCTGCTTTCAGGATTCTTACCAAATGGATTTGGAAAAGATGTCCATGTTGCCGTCGCGCAAGCGACTAATATTGTGCGCCTATCGGTGTTTCTTGGTGTCATTGCCGCTGGCCAAACATTGGTGATTTTGAGCGGGTATGAAGGTATCGATCTTTCCGCTGGCTCAATTGTGACTTTAACGGCTATCCTCACCTATGTAACCGTCAATGGAAGGGATGATAAGGTCATCTATGCGTTCCTGATTTCGCTTTTGGTTGGTGCGGTGATTGGTTTATTGAATGGCTTAGGAATAACGTTCCTGAAGATATCCCCCTTTGTGATGACCTTGGGTATGTCGGGGGTGGTCACTGGTTTAATAATCATCATCAACCACGGAAACGTCAGCGGGAAAGTCGCTCCGATTATGACTCGCTTGATCGCTCGACCACTTTCTCCCAAAATACCCATCCCCAACGCGATCATCATTTGGATCCTGTTTGGGATTTTAATGTGGCTGCTGTTGGAGCGAACTACATTTGGCAAGCACATTTTTGCCATAGGTGTAAACCGCATCACCTCACGGTTATCGGGCGTCAATGTCACCGCCGTCAATCTAGCAGTATACAGTTTGGCTGGCGCGCTGGCTGGTTTTGGTGGATTCTTAGTGGTTGGAAACACCGGGGTGGTATTCATCGCCTTAGGGCAACCATTCCTCTTCCCTTCCATTGCTGCTGTTGCGGTTGGTGGAACATTACTATCAGGAGGAAAAGGAAGCTACTGGGGCACTATGGCTGGTGCAATCGTTTTAACCTTGATCACGAGCCTGTTAACCACCATGCAAATGCCCGATTCGATTCGCCGTATGGTACTTGGAGCAACTTTGTTAGTAATGATTTCCATCTACGGGCGTCAGCGCGGTTTCCGACAATGATCATTTAGACTCAATTTTGGAGGGTTAAGATCCATTAAAAAACCATCTCCTAGTCATCATTCAATTGAACCTTATTTCAACCAATAGTTTTATTAAGGAGGCAAAAATGAACAAAACCGTAAAAGTAGGTATGATTGGCGCTGGTTTTGTTAGCGACATTCATGCCCATGCATTTAAAAATTTCGTCCCCAATGCCGAAGTGATTGCTGTGGCGTCACCGAATCGAGCCCATGACTTTGCTAAAGCACGCGGCATCCCCTATGCCTTCAAAGATTATCGTGAGATGCTGAAAATGAAAGAGATTGACGTGGTGACCGTCGCTCTACCAAACTATTTGCATTGTCAGGTCACATTGGATAGTGCTGCGGCTGGAAAGCACATCATTTGCGAAAAGCCGCTCTGCAAAACTTTGGAAGAAGCAGATCAAATGATCGAGGCAGCTAAAAAAGCAGGTGTTTTATTGATGTACGCGGAGGAGTTGTGCTTTGCGCCAAAATATGTCCGCGCCAAACAATTGATTGAGGAAGGAGCGCTTGGAGAACCTTTCCTGGTAAAACAATCTGAAGAGCACGATGGTCCTCACATGCCTTGGTTCTGGGATGTGAACCTCTCAGGGGGAGGAGTGCTGTTAGATATGGGCTGCCACTCGGTCGAATACGGACGCTGGGTTTTCAATAAACCGAAAGTAAAAAGTGTCACCGCCTACTGCAACACGTTTGTACATAAGGAGCGCACCAAAGGCGAGGATCATTCCATTATGATCATTGAATATGAAGGGAATAAGTTGAACATCGCCGAAAACTCTTGGGCAAAAGGCGGCGGCGTGGATGACCGCTGCGAAATTTACGGTAACAAAGGCAACACCCGCGCTGATCTACTTAAAGGAAGCTCGCTTTGGACGTTCAGCCAAGAAGGATACGGATACGCCGTTGAAAAAGCAGGAACAACACGCGGCTGGACCTTCACTATGTTCGAAGAAGTCTGGAACTACGGCTTTCCACAGGAAATGCAGCATTTTGTCAATTGTGTCCTTGGAAAAGAGACCCCCATTGAAACGGGAGAGGATGGACGAGAAGTTCTGAAAATCTTGTATGCTGCGTATCAATCAGCTGGTGAAGGTCGGCGAATAGATTTCCCGTATAATCCACCAACGGTTGAAAAACCGATCGACCTGTGGCGGAAAGCATAAACAGGAGTAAGTATGAGCAGCCTGAACAGCAAAACGATCACCTTAGCACAGCTTGCAAAAGTCATCGATCACTCTCTTTTACGTCCTGAACTAACCACCGATGAAGTCATTGCCGGTTGCATGCTTGCCAATGAATATCATGTCGCCACAGTCTGTGTTAAACCTTGCCATGTGAAATTAGCAGCTGAGATCCTCAAAGGCTCTGATGTAAAAGTGACTACAGTGGTTGGTTTCCCCCATGGCAGCAATGTAACCGCCATTAAAGTGGCAGAAGCTCAACAAGCTATAAACGATGGCGCTGTCGAATTGGATATGGTTCTTAACATTGGTGAGCTACGTTCTGGGCATGAAGAGTATGTATATAACGACATCAAAGCCGTTTGCGATCTCGCCCACAGCCAGGGTGTTAAAGTGAAAGTGATTTTGGAAAATGCCTACTTGAACAATGACCAGAAAGTCCGCGCTTGCCAATTAGCCGAACGAGCTGGCGCTGATTGGGTAAAAACCTCAACTGGCTTCGCTCCTTCTGGAGCGACCATTGAGGATATTAAATTAATGCGTCAATCTGTCAGCGAGAAAGTACAAGTAAAGGCAGCTGGCGGAGTGCGGACACTTGATGCATTATTAGCAGTGATTGACGCTGGTGTGACACGCTGCGGAGCAACCGCCACAAAGGCAATTTTGGATGAATTCAAGCAGCGTTACCCTAACCGTTAATCACCATACCTATCTATGCGGATAAAAGGAGAGAGTTATGAATAAAAAACTCACAAAATCAACCATTGGGGTAGGAATCGCCGGGACTGGCTTTATTGGTCCAGCACATGTGGAGGCGTTACGGAGGCTTGGGATTCCTGTCTTAGGCTTAGCCGAAGTAGACCTGGAGACTGCCCAGAAAAAAGCAGCTGAGTTAGGTATCCCAAAAGCATTTGGATCGTTTGAAGCTTTGTTAGCAGACCCCGAAATAGATGTGGTACATCTAGCTACACCAAATGTTTTACATTACCCCTTTGCAAAAGCAGCATTGCAGGCTGGTAAACACGTGATTTGTGAAAAACCCCTGGCAATGAATACGCAAGAATCAGCCGAGCTGGTGCGGTTGGCTGCTGAAGTGAAAAAAGTGAATGTCGTTAATTTCAACATTCGCATGTATCCAATGGTGCAGCAAGCTCGTTCGATGGTGCAAAGTGGAGAAATTGGAAATCTATTCATCATTCAGGGAAGCTACCTGCAAGATTGGCTGCTCTTCCCTACGGATTGGAACTGGCGCTTAGAACCCGGTGCAGGCGGAAGTTTGCGGGCAGTCGGCGACATAGGCTCTCACTGGTTAGATCTGATGACTTTTGTTAGCGGATTAAAAGTTAAAGAAGTATTTGCTGATTTCAAAACATTTTACCCCGTTCGGAAAAAACCCGCCCGCCCATTGGAAACATTTACAGGGAAAATCCTCCAGCCCTCTGATTATGTCGATCAGCCGATCTCCACAGAGGATTATGCGACTATCCTGCTCCATTTCGAAAACGATGTACAGGGTGTATTAACTGTTTCTCAAGTATGCTCCGGTCGGAAAAATCGTTTGTTCTTCGAGATAAACGGTTCACAGTCCTCTCTGGCTTGGAATTCCGAGAGACCAAACGAGTTATGGGTCGGACACCGCACCCAACCCAACCAAGTCATTATGAAAGATCCTGCCATTCTCTCCCCTGAGGCAAGGGCGGTAACATCCTATCCCGGCGGACATAACGAAGGCTTTCCGGATACTTTCAAACAACTGTATCATAAGGTGTACACCTATCTTTTCAATGGTGACTTCTCCCAGAAGCCGGATTTTCCAACCTTTGCCGATGGACATTATGAAATGGTCCTATGCGAAGCGATTGAACGCAGCGCTCGGGAGAAGAAATGGGTCAGCTTGTAATCCATGGTTAGGAGGAAAATATGAAATTAGGGTTTTTTACAGCTGCATTTCCAAACTCCTCATTAGAGGAAGTTGCCCATTGGGGAGCAGAAAGTGGGTTTCAAGCAATCGAAATTGCCTGTTGGCCCCACGAAAAAGCCAACCGCCGTTACGCAGGGGTTACCCACATTGATGTCACCCAATTGGATCAACAGAAAGCACGCAGCATTCGCTCCATGCTCGATCAATATGGGTTGATGATCTCTTCTTTAGGATATTATCCCAATCCATTACACCCCGATCCCCAGCACCGCGAGACAGTCATTGCCCATTTGAAAAAAGTGATTGATGCAGCAGCGTTGCTCGAAGTGAATATCGTGGGTACATTTGTTGGAAAAGATAAAAATAAAACCGTTCCACAAAACCTCGAAGATTATGCAAAAATCTGGCCCCCCATTGTGCAGTATGCAAAAGAACGCGGGGTGAAAATTGCAATTGAGAACTGTCCGATGATTTTCTCTTATGATGAATGGCCAGGCGGTAACAATCTAGCCAGCACCCCAGCAATTTGGCGGAAGATGTGGGAAATCATCCCCGAGGATAATTTTGGCCTCAATCTAGATCCATCCCATTTGATATTGCAAATGATCGATTACGAACGGGTGGTGCGTGAATTTGCCAGTAAAATATTCCATGTCCACGCAAAAGACTTACACATCGACCGGGAAGGCTTGTATAATCACGGCGTTCTCTCCCAGGGAATGGGATGGCAAATTCCCCGTTTGCCTGGCTTAGGAGATATCGAGTGGAATAAATTCTTCGCCGCTCTGACTGCTGCCCGCTACGATTATGTTGTCAGCATCGAACACGAAGACCGTGCTTTCGAAGGAAGCGATGAATTGGTCAAACGTGGTTTTTACCTTGCGCGCGATTGTCTAAAACCGTTTGTCCATTAATATTGCTCTTTGCTTAACGAGTGAGGTTGTCTCACCAAGGATATGGACCAGGATTGTCCATAGGATGAATAGGTTCAACAGCCGATGCACAGCTGTAAAAATCAGGTTGTGAGACAACCTCTATAAATTTAACCTATCTTGAGGGTATGAGAATGCAAAAGTATGTTGGATGCGATTTAGGCGGTACTAATCTTCGCGCTGCAGTTGTCGACGTAGATGAAGGTTTGGTCATTCATCAGCAAAGTATCCCAACACTAGCCCGGGAAGGGCATGCCGTCGTGATGCAGCGCATGGCTGATTTAATCGAAAACACCATTCAATCAGCCGGATTTTCAAAAAAAGAAATTCAGGGCATTGGAATTGGCGTGCCCGGTGTGTTGGATTTGGAACGCGGGGAAACATTATTCCTGCCTAATCTTCCCGGCACCTGGCCGCATGTACCCCTCCGTGACACCATCACCCGTCTAACCGGAATCCCCACCAGCTTATTAAACGATGCCCGTTCGATTACATTTGGCGAATGGAAACATGGCAGCGGGAAAGGTTTCGATACAGTTGCTGTCTTTACCATTGGAACAGGGGTGGGCGGTGGATTAGTGATCCAGAACCAATTAAGAATGGGGTTTGGTGGCACCGCCGGTGAGCTGGGCCACATGACGATTAATTTCGATGGTCCTCGTTGTGGGTGCGGCAACTATGGGTGTCTGGAAGCTTATGCTTCTGGTCCTGCCATTGCCGCCATGGGAATGAAAGCAGTAGCACAGGGGTTAACTACCAAAATCGGAGAACTCTGTCAATATGACTTAAACCGCATCACCCCTGCTCTGATTGCCCAAGCAGCTCGAGCTGGAGATCCAATCGCAAAGGATATTTATCAGCAAGCGGGGTATTATTTTGGCATTGCTGCGGCAATCCTTTGTGTTTCGGTCAGCCCCCAAAGGATTATCGTGACAGGTGGTGTTGCAAATGCGGGTGATTTATTATTGGAACCTATGCGAAAGACAATGAGAGAACGCGTTTTTATTATGCCGGTTGACAAAGTGGAAATTGTACCGGGACAATTAGGAGATAATGCAGGAGTCTTAGGAGCAGCGAGTTGGTCTGCATTGCAAAACCAATAATTATTGCTTAGGCGGTTATAATATCTTTATGATTGAGCTGAATATCCCTGGATTTGGGCAATTTCAAATTGAACACCTGGTATGTGATTTGAATGGTACGCTTGCGTTGGATGGAAAATTGTTGGAAGGAATTCCACGCATTTTGAAAACTTTAAGTGACCGCCTTATGGTGCACGTCCTCACCGCCGATACACGTGGAAATTATCAAACCATTGAATTACAATTAGGCTTACCGGTCAGTTTGATCCAGCGTGGCAAGGAAGACCTTCAAAAAGCGGAGTATGTCCATCAACTCGGAGCAGATAAAGTGATCGCCATTGGACAAGGCAGCAATGACGCCGGAATGTTACAATTAGCAGCGATAGGAATTTGTATTTTATCTAATGAAGGCACAGCGATTCAAGCGCTAAGCGCTGCGGATATCCTTGCAAAAGACATTTATCAAGCATTAGAATTAATCGAGAAGCCATTACGCCTGGTTGCAACATTACGGAAATGACAAACCTAACGAGCGAACAATTCCCCGATGACCCCGATCATCTTCCACCTGCCCGCCGCCGGCGTTCCCGCCGACTCATTGCCCCGCTTGGCTTCGATGAACGGGCAACATTTCTTGATCAATTAGCTACCCGCACCGCCCCCTCCTTTGATTTCTTTTTATTTTCCTTCCTGGCTGGTGCATTGATTGGGATTGGACTTCTATTTAACGCAACTTCCTTGATTGTGTTAGGATGCTTGCTTGCACCCCTTTTAGCGCCGATTTTTGGACTTGCCCTGGCTACCACCGTGGGGTCTTGGCGCCTCTTTCTCCAAAACAGTGGCGGCATTCTTGTCGCTGCCATATTAACCTTTCTGGGAGGAACGATCAGTGGTCTCCTGGTACGCGTTCTGTTACTGTTCAAGCTACCATTGAATTTTTCCGAAAGCCTCCTCCAATCTCATTTCAGCATTGCAACCTTATTTGTGCTGATTCTAGCAAGTGGTTTTCTTTCCCTACTGCTTCCCCATCCCGATAAACAAGCACAACTCTTCAGCGCTGCGTTGGCGTATACCCTGTACCCGCCGCTTGCAGCGAGCGGATTCGGCTTAATCGCCGGGATTCCGCACACTTTTCCAGATGGCTTGTTGGTTTTTCTTGTCTATTTGGCAGTTTCCATCGTAGTTGCAGCCATATTCCTGGCAGCGCAAGGCTTTCGTCCTGCAACACCATTTGGTTATACCCTCGGTGGCGCTGTGGCTTTATTGTGTCTGGTAATCATGATTGGCGCTGGCAGCACCGGAGCAGCTATAAGCCGCCATCTCGGCTTGCCAACGCCGATACCTAGTTCAACCCCCAGCCCAACTCCCACCATCACCCTCACCCCCACTATGCCACCCCCTACGCTTACGCCCACGATAACACTCTCACCCACCATAACGCCAACTGCCAGCTTAACCCCCATCCCCAGCCCAACACCGTTGTTTGCAGTGATTTTTTCCAACCAGGGTGAAGGTGTGTTGTTACGTGATCAACCCAGTGGAGCAGTATTAGGCAGCCTGGTTAATGGCAGCCTCGTGGCAATCATTGGAGAGCCCCAGACGGTCCAAGGTTCCACTTGGGTGCCCATCCTGCTGCAAGATGGTAAAAAGGGTTGGGTAAAACTTAGCTATTTAGCTACCGCTACCCCAACTCCTCGATAAACCCATGCTGAAGGTGTAAAAAACCAGATTATAAATATCTTCATGAAACAAACCGACCAACGCATTTTTGCCATTCCTTCTTTTTCGAATGCACTCCTTTTTTTAGTCCTCACATTGTTATGGTCATGGACCTTTCTTGTGATTGCTATTTTGCGCGCCGAGGATGCAACCATCTTCCCGACCTCTTTGTTGCGCATCCTGGCGAGTTTAGGCCCATTGATCATCGCAGTGGGAATGATGAAATTCCGACCTGATGGGGAATCGCTGCATTCCTATTGGCAAAGATTAATCCACTGGCAACAAATACCACGCTGGATAATCATCGGCGCCCTGCTATTTCCTCCTCTAGCTGCCATAATTGCCAGCTTTACCAGCCAAATATCCATTCCTTCTTTGGGTGCAATCCATGGTTGGAAGTCGCACATAGACCTCCTCTCCATCCTTTGGTTATCGATTCTGCCCTTTTTCTATAGTTCTCTCCCCGAAGAGCTTGGATGGCGGGGATATGCCCTCCCGCGTTTGCAATCCCGCTGGAATCCATTATTTTCAAGTTTAACCCTCGGCATGGTATGGAGTCTCTGGTATTTGCCGCTCTATTTCATTCCAGGCACCTATCAATCCCAATTAAATATTGGCGGCACTTTATTCTGGTTATTCATATTGAATTGGATAGCACAATCGATTTTAATGACCGCCCTTATCAACGCAGCAAGAGGGTTCATTCTTCCCACAATCCTGTTTAACTACACAACGAAATTAACTGGCGAGATACTCCAACTTTCTGCGCCGCTGACGGTGCATTGGATTTTATGGACTTCCTGTGCAGCGTGTTTGGTGGTTATCTATGGATTGTTCACAAAACAAGTTAATCTTCATCGCTCTCGCAACTCGTAAATCCAATTTTGACAACGGAAATCACGAAAATGAAAAAGTCCCTTCGTAAGTTAATCCAAAAAATCGCATCCAGCCGATATGGCGCCTTGATCCTTGCCCGTATCCTTCCTCCTCTAGACCGTTGGTGGTATCGCACCAGTGGCAGCAAAAATACACTTACCGATCTCATTCTCGATCTTCCCACTTTGATGGTAACCACAATCGGTGCTAAAAGCGGTTTACCGCGCAGCACACCCTTGTTATATATCCAGGATGAACAAGCTCCCGGAGTTTTTGCTTTAATTGCAACCAATTTCGGCCAGGAAAAATATCCAGCTTGGTACTATAATCTCAAAGCCAACCCACGTGCGGTATGTACGATCAATGGGGTAACCCAGCAATATTTAGCCCGCGAAATAAAAGGGGAAGAATATCAGCATTATTGGGAATTAGCCACCCAAACTTATTTTGGGTATGACCTTTATCGTAAACGGATCAAGTCCAGAAAGATACCAATCCTCCTGCTCGAACCAAGCCAGAACCAGCAAACAGCTGGATTAGAATAAAATAAGTTTTATTGAACGTGAATTTGTATAATTACCTTACCCCACATCTTTGAGGCAAGCAAAGGGTTATACGTTATGATTAACGGTGAACCATCCAGGCATCGATTTCAATTGCATGGGAAAGATGAGGTAAGCAATGAGTGATTTGAATAAAGAATTGAAGCGTTGGGAAGAACAGGTGCTCAACCCATTGCTGGAACGTTTTCCCGAACGCCGAGAGGAATTTCAGACATCCTCACACATTCCTGTGCCGCGTCTGCTTATCCCCCCAGACGATGACCCAGATTATTTAGATCAACTAGGATTTCCCGGTGAGTATCCATTTACGCGCGGTGTTCAACCAAGTATGTACCGTGGCCGCTTTTGGACAATGCGCCAATATGCCGGGTTTGCCAGCGCAGAAGAATCCAATCGGCGCTACCGCTATTTATTAGAACAAGGACAAACCGGCTTATCAGTTGCTTTTGATTTGCCAACCCAAATCGGCTATGATGCAGATGACCCCATCGCTGCTGGGGAAGTGGGTAAAGTGGGTGTGTCCATCTCCTCCCTGGAAGATATGGAGACCTTGTTTAAGGATATCCCCCTCGATAAAGTATCCACCAGCATGACCATCAATGCGCCAGCAGCGATTTTGCTAGCCATGTACATTGCGGTAGCAAAACGGCAAGGGGTGGAGACCCGTCAACTGCG
>DAOTVW010000252.1:0-7292 GCA_034436035.1 Anaerolineales bacterium | reverse complement strand
GCTCTAGCGCTTGATCGTCAAAATAGGGTAGGCTCAGACTCAATCCCCGATTCAACGCATTTTGGGCTGCCCGCTCTCGTATCGTGCGGATGATCTCCATCGTCTGATATCGCGCATATGCCTGACCTTGATGAAGCAATTGGTTTGTCATCCCTTTGAAACGTTTTTGATAGGCGTCTTCTTCTGTTATCGCCGGATCCAATGCCAATATCATCCATAGACGATGGACATAATCCTGCATAAACTGGATTCGGTTTTTGGCATCCTGCTCTGTTGGCGCGATAAGGACACCATTCGTATCAAATGCCATCCATTGGGGGAGAAAAAAGGGGGATTGCGTTGCGCATTCATCATCCCCATTCTCCAACCTTGGTCGCAATTGGCTTATATGGTTGTGCGTTGTATTTTGGCGAGCAGCAGATTCACTCAAAAGGTAATCAGTCGCATCAAGAGAATCGGCATTTTCTGGAAGGGATTCCAGGAGTTGCCGAGCGACAAGGAAGCGTAAGAGGTCTGCGCAGGTTGCGAGAGCGATATTGTTGGAGCGCTGTAATTCAGAAAATCGTTCAATCAGACTTGCAAGTAAATCATTGCCATGATAGGCGCGTAAAAGGTTCCCAACTTGTTGCCGCCGATAGCGAGGGGCAAGGCTAACTTTGTGATAAACGGGTTGTTCGACGGATAGGGGAATCATCACATATTCGGGGAATGCAAAACGAAGGCGCGCTTTTCCAGCTTCAATAGCTTGAGTGATGACACGCGCCTGATCTTGGAAAAAATTTTGGATCGCCTGCGGTTGTGCCTGAAATAAAGACTCTTTATATTCAGCTTTTATGGCAAACCGATCATTAATTTCCCATTTTGTTAGGATGCTAAATGGTTTCAACATAAAGTATTTTTCCTGAGATAGAATGATTCACCATCGTCAGGAAAACACTATACTAAAATAGAATTAAGGACGAATAAAAATGGGGTAGAAAAAAATAAAAAAATAATAAAAATTAATGTTCTGTGTAAAAGCGGTACCCAATACCTGGTTCATTGACCAGAATTTTGGGGTTATCGGGGTCTTCTTCCAGTTTCATGCGTAGTTGGCGGATATAGACGCGTAAATATTCTAATCGGTCTGCATCAGCCGGATCCCAAACATTGGAGAGAATGGCACGATGGGTCAGCACTTTACCGGCATTGGAAGCAAGATATGCCAGCAATTTAAACTCAGTAGCGGTCAATTTAATCTCCTCACCAGCGCGGGTGACACGTCGCTCCGCTAGATCAATGGTGATCGGTCCAGCCTGAATTATCGAGGATTTTCCCCCCGGCGTTTTTGCCGCATGCCGCAAAGCGACCCGGATACGTGCTAATAATTCCTCGATGCCAAATGGTTTGGTGAGGTAATCATCTGCACCGCGATCTAAGGCAAGAACTTTTTCGCGTTCCGTTTCTCGAACAGAGAGGATGATAATGGGGATTTGCGTCCATTCTCTTAACCGACGACAAACCTCTATGCCATCGATATCCGGCAATCCGAGGTCGAGGATAATCAAATCTGGCAGTTCTGCTGCCGCTAAAGCCAAACCTTCTTCGCCAGTACTGGCAAGGCTGACCTGAAAATGACGGGCGGTGAGAATGGTGCGTAACGCACGCTGGATTTGTGGTTCATCATCAATGACCAATATATGGGCTTCGGGTATCATTTCTCCATCTCCTTAAGGATGACTGCCTGGGTAGGTTGTGGTGCTAATTGTATTGGAATAGTAAAAAGAAATGCAATCCCTTGCGCGCGGTTCTCCGCCCAGATCCGTCCGCCATGAGCTTCGATAATACCTTTGCATATCGAAAGCCCCAAACCAGTTCCCCCTTGGGGTAAAATGCTATTCTGCCCTGCAAGAGCCGATGGTTTTTCCAATTGAAAAAACTTATCAAAGATGCGGTCAAGATATTCCTCGGCGATCTGAGGTCCTTCATTCGTCACCTGTACCAAGATCGTTTGTGCATCAGATTGTTCCGCAATGATTTGGATTGTACTTCCCTTAGGGGCATATTTCAAACTATTATTGATTAAATTAATCAGCACCTGTTCAATAAGGATGTAATCCACATATACGAAGGGCAGGTTAGGAGCTATTCTTGGCAAAATTTGATGTTGGGAGGCATATATTGCACTACGTTTTAGCGCACTCTGGATAATGTCGCTCAAGGTGTTCCAGGAACGTTCTAGGATTAACGCCCCCGATTCAAGGCGGGACATATTTAGAAGGTTACCAACAAGTAAATTGAGATGATCTGTTTCTTCTTCGACTAAAGCCAACAAATCTTCCCGTGCCTCGCTGTCCCATTCCACAGCATTACTGCGCAGCGAAGAGATCGCTGCCTTAATCGTGGCTAACGGGGTGCGGAGTTCGTGGGAAACCGAGGAAAGCAAAGAGGATTTGAGACGGTTACTTTCCTCCAATATTTTAGCATAGGTCGTAGCGCGGGATAAGCGAGCGCGTTCTAATGCCAGCACCGCCTGGTTGATGTAAATGCGGATGAGGCGTAGGTCGGCGCTGGTAAAATTCCTCGTCCTACGCCAAATGCGCAATTCACCAATAAACTGCCCGCCCATTTGAATCGGCGCAACCAAGTCAGCCCGCCCTAATTCGTTTTCGTTTAACTCGCCTTTGGGGCTGACTGCTTTAAACTGGCGTGGCGTCTTTTTCTCCTCTTCCATTAACGACACCACTGCAACAGTATAACTCGCCTCAATTGCCAGGCGAGTTTGACGGGCAAGTACCTCAATAATGGCTTGTTCATCTTGAAGACCGGCTAATTCAACCATGAGATCATATAAGCGGACTGCTTCCCGCTCCCGGGCAGTGGCTGCTTGCAGGCTCAAACGCATCCGCCCAACTAACTGACTGATTACAATGGTCACTCCTAAGAAGACAATCAAGATAACCAAATCTTGGCTGCGATGGACAAAGAGGGTGTTATAAGGCGGGATGAAATAATAATTGAGGGTTAAGAAAGCTAAAATGGCAGAGAGGATACCGGCTGCCAAACCCCATAAAGCTGCGTTAATCCCAATAGGCACAAGATATAATAACGCGATAATAGCTGTCCCCAATAAATCCCGCACGGGGTAGAAAAGAGCTGTAGTTACTCCAATAAATACAAGACTGAGAAAGAGATGGAGTATTTCTAGGGGAAGGGAACTTTCGCGAAACCAGAATCGGATACTGCGCATACCTCAATTATACAAGGATAAAGGAATAATTTGCGTTATAATGGCTTTGTCGGCTGGCGTAGGGTTTATTCCGCAACATCGGTGGGGAAACCGCGTCGTACATTGATTATCCTAAGAGCATACATCTTTTATGTCTGAATCAACACCATCGTCAAAGAAAAGCTCTGCAAGCGCACAAGGTTATCTCATTTGTGTTACTGCCACCTTTGCCTGGGCATTCACCAGCATCATTATTCGATACCTCACGGTCAATTATCAGCTCCCGCCTTTAGTTTTAGCGTTCTGGCGAGATCTATTTGTCTCAGGGACATTGTTTCTCCTTTTCTTTTTCTTTAACCGCCAGCGTCTAACCATTGGGGTGCGCAACCTGCCATTCTTTATGGCGTATGGACTGGTGTTATTACTCTTCAATTCTTTATGGACATTTTCGGTAGCGCTCAATGGCGCGGCGGTATCCACTGTGCTTGCCTACAGCTCCTCGGCTTTCACTGCCATCATTGCCTGGAAATTTCTCAACGAGAGCTTGGGATGGGGAAAACTCAGCGCGGTTATTTTGGCATTGCTTGGCTGTGTTTTTGTCTCAGGAGCACAAGATAGAGCGGCCTGGTTGGTTAATCCGTTTGGGATTGTCACCGGCTTGTCATCGGGGATCGCTTTTGCCGGCTACAGCCTGCTCGGGAAAGTCTCCTCCAATCGAGGGTTTAACTCCTGGAGCGCCCTGCTTTATTCGTTCTTCTTTGCCGCAGTATTTTTTCTTCCCTTGAACGCAGTGGCAGCAGGAATGCAAAATCAGCCATTTCTGCCAACATTGTTTTGGTTAGGTGGAAGAACTCTGGGGTGGTTAGCATTACTGGTATTAGCGATGGGTCCAACCATCGGAGGATATGGCTTATACACGCTGAGTTTGGACTATTTACCCGCCAGTGTGGCTAATTTGATTGCCATGTTGGAACCAGTCCTCACCAGCATCCTCGCCTATTTCCTGTTACGAGAACGTCTGACCGCCATTCAACTCGTGGGTGGCGGGATGATCATCCTAAGTGTGATCTTGATCCGCTACTTTGAAAGCCGGCAAGGTACAGCAGAAGTTGTGGCGCCGGTTTGACACCAAATAAGCAATCGAACGGCTAATAAAACCAAAACGTTATACCCCTTCCACAACGACCATTTTTGAGCGCGCATAACGATGCCTTAAAGCGCGGGCCGGCTGATATTCCGCCGAGTTCAACCATGCTTTCGCTTTCTCCATATTTTCAAACTCCAAAATAACCAAGCGCTGTGGTTGCCAATCGCCTTCCAAAGTTTCGCAGTTCCCGCCTCGGGCGAGGTATTTCCCGCCATACAATGCAACAGCAGCGGGGGCTAAGCGTTTATATTCTTCATAACCTTGTGGATCCGTTACGGTAATATCGACAATGACATAGGCGGACATAATTCCTTCATTCCTCTCTCTTTTGCATCAGCGTAAGGCTTGCACCTGGGCTCTCGAAACCGATTGTACGATGGGTGGAATCGCAAAATGGCTTATTTTTCGAAGCCCCACAACGACAAAGAGAAATGCGCTCTTTATCTATAATCGTTTCGTTCCCCTCTTCGTCCACAATTTTGATTGGTCCAGGAATTTTTATCGATCCGTTTTTGCGGATTTCAATGATGATTTCATCCATTTCATTCCTCCTTATCTTTTCTTACCTTGAGATAGCGTCGTTTTCCAACTTGCAGCACACCACTATGGGGAAATTCTTGGTTGGCATCTTCCAAGGTAACTCCATCCAAACGCACCCCTTTTTGTTCGATCAAGCGCCGCCCCTCACTTTTACTTCCCACCATCCCCGCAGACACGAGAACATCCAAGACCGTTTGGCCCGCTTTCGCGGTAAATTCGGGCATTTCTTCTGGGACAGAGCCTTGTTGGAAAACCCGCACAAATGCTGCCTCCGCTTCTTCGGCTTCCTTAGGGCCATAGAATATTTCGGTGATCTCACGCGCAAGCTTCATTTTTACATCTCGGGGGTGCAGCTTGCCTGACTTCAAGCCCTCTTCGAGTTCTTGTATGTAAGACGATTGCCAACGGGTGACCAAACGGAAATAACTCCCCATTGCAAAATCAGGCAAACTCATCACTTTACCATACATATCTTCGGCGGTGGTATTGAGTGGGATGTGGTTACCAAGCGATTTACTCATCCGCACAACACCATCGGTACCCGGTAAGATACTCATGATAATGGGAATATTCGGTTTTTCCCCCAAGAAGGTCATGATCTTGCGTGCGGCCGTGGCGATATTGAACAGCTGATCGCTGCCGCCAACCTGGCAATCGGCGCGTAATGCATAGGCATCATAGCCTTGCATCAAAGAGTAAAACGTTTCGTGTAAATAAATGGCGTCATTGCGCTCCCAGCGTAATCGAAAATTCTCGCGGGTGAGAAATTGTTGAATGGTGAAATTAGACGCTAAGCGAATTAAATCGGCAAAGGTTAATTTGGATAACCACTCCGAGTTATAACGGATAATGGTTTTTTCGCGATCGAGAACCTTATATGCCTGCTCGGCATAGGTACGGGCGTTGCGTTCCACTTCTTCAGGCGTTAGTTGGGGGCGCAAGACATCTTTATCAGAGGGATCACCAATCAATGAGGTGTAGGTGCCGATAAGAAAAGTCACCTCATGCCCCAGTTCCTGGAACTGGCGTAATTTCCGCATGGTGATAGTATGCCCCAGATGCAAATCGGCGGTGCGCGGGTCATAACCACAATAAACACGCAATGGGCGCCCTTCTTGCTGTGCCTCAATCAGACGCTGGCGCAACTCTTTCGTCATGGCTTGTTTTAATTCTTCGTCGCCATATTCTGTGCCACGCATCAAATATTCGACCTGTTCATCTATGCTCATTTCCAGTACCATGTACGCCTCCAATTCGAGTTTTGCATGAAAAAAGGCACTCTCCGGATGAGGGTTCCATAATCTGAAGTGGTTTAACTTTGGATAGGTTTGATGGAGTTCCTGTTTCCGCGGCTGCCTTCCCAACCCATCCTAATTCTTGCGAGTATAGGATAATGTATTGCCTAAATCCTCAGCAATGCTCAAACCACTGTTGAGAACGATCAATCGAATCAGTTCTTCGCCCTCAGCAAACCCTGTCTGTGCTTTGACCACGCCTTTATATTTTACCTCACCCAAAGTGTGAAAGTCAAACTGGCCACCTCTCCCGCTCACCCGCACCCGATTCCCCCAAACAGCCGGCTTCACCCAAACATTATCTATTGCATCCCAATTTAAAGAGACCTTCCGCAGCCCATTTTTGAAACGGATACCCTGCGAGTCGATCTGGATGGTAGTGCGGCGTTCGACCCAGTTGTTCAAACTGATCAATGCAGCAGCAATAACGAGGAATATCAGGAATAACGTGACGCTCCAAGGGATAGCTTGCCCGGATATGCGCATAAAAAACCAAATCAGAAATACCAAAAACGTCAAAATCCAGGCATTGCCCTCTCCCGTGCGTGGTGCAGGGATGGGCTGATAAGTTTTCGATTCCATTTCATCATTCATTATCTTAATTTTACTCCTTCATAGTGGAAGAAGTACCAGTTTTGATAATCGAAAACGATAACTTGGTAGATTTTGTTGCAAAGGCAATTTATGAAATATCGAATACATCTCCGGGTGAGAGATCGCTTCTGTCGCAAAGAACGCTCCATCGTTGTTGTCACTGCGAGCGAAGTGAAGCAGTCTCCCGCTCAAGCATGGAGATTGCTTTTGTCGCAATGAGCGCTCCATCGTTGTTGTCACTGCGAGCGAAGCGAAGCAGTCTCCCACCCAAGCAGAGAGATTGCTTCTGTCGCAACGAGCGCTCCATTGTTATTGTCACTGCGAGCGAAGCGAAGTAGTCTCCCGCTCAAACATGGAGATTGCTTCTGTCGCACCGAGCGCTCCATTGTTATTGTCACTGCGAATGAAGTGAAGCAGTCGCCCACCCAAGCATAGAGATTGCTTCTGTCGCAAAGAGCGCTCCATCGCAATGACGGTATGGTTATTGTCACTGCGAGCGAATCGAAGC
>DAOTVW010000251.1:0-2777 GCA_034436035.1 Anaerolineales bacterium | reverse complement strand
CTGCATAGGCGATTTGTTTTTGGATGGTGAGGATTGCCTGATCGAGGGTCATGCCCGAAAGGTCAATGCCTGCCATGCTGATGCCAGGGAAAATCTTACCCTGATAGGCAAGATTAAAGCCGATCAGAAGCATGATCAGTGTGAACCCAAAAAGAACGCTGCCGCCAACGATCGCAATCAGAAATTGGGCGAGGAGCGCTTGGGGAGAAGTACGCGCGGCAGGAACCGCCATAGAGTGTCGCATTATTTCACCTGTAATTTGCCCCAGATTATAACGTAGAAGGGGCGTTAAGCGCGAATACAAATGAGCAGAGACTGGAAAGATGGCAGCAAAATGAAAAGAAACGAAGGAGCTACCTCACCAGTGGATATCATAGCGGCAAACGGATTGTCCACGATGAATACAGGCAGTGTGTTCTACAGTGGACTTTGGAATATGATGCAGCATTAACAACCCCTCAAAATATCCAATCATGCTATTCTGACATAATTCCGGATCAACCCGATTGGTGAATTCGATTTGAAAATGATGTGGGGCAAGCTGGTTTACCACCATATTGCCATCGGGGATTTGCATTCGCCATAAATCAGGCATTTTCTGGAGGGTTTCTTCTGCGGAATTGGATTCCAGGATATAGCGGTAAATCCCATGTGCTTCTGCCTGTGCGACAAATTGGGACATTTTCCGGCTGAGAGCTTGAACGTTCCCATTGCCTAAAACGCTTTGGATAGTGCGGATTAATTCGGCGAAAACAGTTTGAGGATAGCGTTGATTGGGAGAAAGGTTCTGCATCATGATCCCCCGGCTGGTGGGCGATAGCCGTTCCAGAATAGTTTGCCATTGTCCTGCTCCAAATTGATTAATTACAAAATCACGGCGATAGATCAACCCAGCCCCACCAATCCATTCCTGTGCATCATGATGCCCATCAGCCTTGGTGGAACTCTCCTGTTTGCTGGTTGAATAGCGTTCCAAGGTGGTGGATAGCGCCTCAGCCAGGGCATTGAGCGCTGCGGCGGAAGAGGCAACTTCATCAGCTTGTCTTGCCATCTCTTGGGCACTGGCGCTGACTTCTTCGATAGCTGCGCTGTTATGTTGGCTGACTGAAGCAATCTCTCCCATTAATTGGGTGACTTCATTGGCGTTCCCTGCCATATCATTAATGGTGAGATGATTCTGCTCAATGACGCGAGCCAGTTCTTCCATGGCTTGCACCATTTTATCGGCATCCTGGTTTACCGCCAGCGCTATTTCAGCGCTTTGTTTTGCCTGATTTAATGCAATATCCGATGCCTCTAAGATATCCATTAAAACATTTCCCGCTTGATTGGAGAGGTTTACCCCTTGAATAACTGCCTCGGAGCTTGCTTGCATCGCATTAACCGCTTCCTGGACATTTTGCTGAATGTTGCTGATTAAATTTCCAATTTCCTGAGTGGCAGTCGCTGCTCTTTCAGCGAGTTTTCGCACTTCATCCGCGACGACAGCAAACCCCTTGCCATATTGTCCTGCGCGAGCTGCTTCGATGGCGGCATTGAGCGCCAGCATATTGGTCTGTGTGGAAATTTCCGCAATGGTATCTACGATATACCCGATTTCCGTAGAGCGTTTTCCCATCTCGTAGATCTTTTCGGAAACAATATCCACCCGTGTTTGGATCAAACGCATATTGCGTATATTTTCTTCGATCGTTAGAGATCCATTATTTGCTCTCTCCACAGCAACAGCGACATGGGTTGCGACGGTTTGGGAATTTTCGGCTACTTTTCCCATCTCGAGTTGAATCTGAGTGGTTAAACCCGAAGTGGAACCCAAAGTCTGGTTTTGGACTGTGGAACTTTCCAGGATGACCTGCATCGCTTTCCCCATTTTATCCACTGCTCGCAGAGTATGTGAAAAAGCCGCCGCTTGCTGTGATACACCTTGCGCAATTTGTTGAATGGCTTGGCTGATTTCGGCGGTAACAGAGCCTGAAGAAGAAGCTAATTCTGCCAATTGTTGCGATGCCTTGATGAGCATGCGCGCATGATCTTCAATATGATGGTTCAACGCAGCTAATCTTTGGGCTGTTTTCGCTAAAGCGCTATTCAAATTGTCTGCCTCTCTCGTTTCATTCACTTGGGCATACTCCCCTTGGGCGAGAAAAAGGGAATTCTTTTCAGCCAATTCGATCTGACTGACAACTTGATGAATCTTCTCAACCAAAGGTAATAATTCGACTGGTGATGCCTGGTTCAAGAGATCTCTCAATCTGGAAATCGATAAATCGGCGCTTAGTGCTTGTATTGTCTTTTGAAGGGATTTGGATTTTTGCAGATATAAAAACAGCAGATAACCCAAGGACAGAAAAAGAGATACCCAGGCTAGCCAATAAAGGAGAGGAATGCCTGCTAATGTATTCACATCTAATTCGGAAAGGAAGGGTATATTGCTCAAGAATCCAGCATTTTCGAAGGCAATTAAAATTTGGCTCAGGAAAGTAAGAAATACCAGAAAGATCGCCACCAGCCAGGAGGGCTGCATTCGTATTGTAGTTCGATTCGGCAGGACAGACTTGGATGAAATTGGATTATTCACGGATTGATTTTCCGTTTGCGCATTCATGCCGGCACAGCATCCAGGTGCGCCATCTGATCCTTTTCACTAACGGTCAAAATGCGCGCCAAATCTAAAAGGATGATTAATTTTTCGCCGACTTTGGCAATGCCGGTAATAAAGGCGCTGTTGATGCTGGTGACCATAGGGGGCGGGGGTTCTATGGCATCACTGGGCACCC
>DAOTVW010000250.1:0-4437 GCA_034436035.1 Anaerolineales bacterium | reverse complement strand
TCAGCTCCGGCCTTCCCCAGCGCTGTGCGTATTCCTCCAAAAGTTCCCTTAATTTTTCCGGAAGCGTCACCATT
The DNA here is from genome assembly GCA_034436035.1 of Anaerolineales bacterium. Taxonomy (GTDB): domain Bacteria; phylum Chloroflexota; class Anaerolineae; order Anaerolineales; family UBA4823; genus UBA4823. Next base: position 4,363 of record DAOTVW010000250.1, on the reverse strand, counting down.
TGGGCTTATTATCCCTCAAACGGCCCCGGAGAACAGCCTCCTTTTCCTGGTTTCCTTTCCTGGCCTCCAGACCGTTTTGGTCTGGGCGTTTTTTTCTGGCCTTGTTTCAGGACCGAGGGGAAGGTGAAAAAGGCACGGACCCAGTCCACTCGATCGAGATGGTTCCAGTTCGCTAAACAAAGACCCGAAAAACGCGGAAAGTCTATTACGATTCATAATCCCGCTAAAAAAGGGCAATGCTGCCCCTACTCCGCCAGTTCCCCCGAAAAATCCTAAGGAAAAAACCTAAGAAAAGGCATGAATATTTTTGTGCAATTGTTACCCGTTCAGCCATACACAAAATTCTGATACACTATGTTGGTAGACAATACATTTTACTGAGATAGTGTGAACAGGACGGCTACTTTATTCTTGCTTTGTAATAGTTTGAGTTAATTTTCTATTAAAATAAGTTGGGCGCTGGTAAATAGCGCCCAACTTATTTTGAATGGTCAAAAAGGCACTTAATGTAGCTTGGTTATATCTCCTCCGGCGAATAGGCAATAGCCCCGAGGGAATCTCCCGCATTCACTGCCAAGGAGGTCACCAGGTAAATAACACGTCCAGCATTCTGAGCACTAATGGTCGTTAGCAATTCCCCAAAAAGGTTGTGGACCCTACCGAGTGTCTGGCCTTTTTGCACGAAGTCACCACAAGAAACCGCTGGATACCAAATACCACTAGCAGGGGACTTTAACCAGTCTATATCATGGAAAACAACCTGGTTTGGCATAGCTTCTGATTGGAAGTTAGCAATGAATTTATCAGCGGCTTCTGACGTAAAAGCTCCCAATCTGTTCAAGACCAGAAAAACTCCTTGCTTAAGGGAAGTTACAGCTTCCTGGGAGAGTATACCCTGTTGGCCAGCCTCAGTAAGGATTGCTGGCTTTCCTAAGCGAACAGCATAATCGTAGGTTGAACCGGGTAAACTTGTACGAATGATATTTGGAATTCCGAACCATTGGGCTAATTGCCGGCTCTCTTGTTCCAATCCTGGCGTTGGTCCAGGTGGGTAAATAGTGAATGGAACAAGGGCTTCTATGATATCTCCGCCGTGTAAATCGATATAGACATCTGCTGGCTGGATCAAGCTTTGAGCGACCTGATATGCCAGACGCTGGCTAGCGGAACCTTCAGGATCACCAGGGAACATTCGATTCAAATTTTTTTCATCCAAAGGGTTAACATAAGCCCGGCGTGCGAAAAAAGCTGCTACATTGACGATGGGGCAAACAACGACTGTGCCTAATAGATCCTTGGGTTGTAATTCTTCGGTGATCTGCTTGGCAGCTTCAATCGAGGAATACTCACAGCCGTGAATGCCACCAGTTACTGTTAACATCGGCGACAGTTTTTGCCCTTTAATGATTACTACAGGTGGCCAGAACTGCTCAGGTAAACCAACGACAGGAAGGAACCCAAAGCCTTTTTCATTTTCATCAGCTCGTGCATTACCAATAGATAATTCTGTCATTTGTTTATCTCTTTTATGAACTATGGTGTCAACCAAACCGTGTTAAACGCCTCATAGCAAGTGGGATTGACAACGTAACCTTTTACTTTGTTAGAGAGCAGTATTGGGGTTTGCAAATTGCTAATGAAAATCATAGGGCAATCTTCATGAATTATCGCAGCAGCCTGTTGGTAAAGAATTGCGCGCTTGTTCAAATCAGACTCGATGCGGGCTTCATTAAGCAATTGGGAAACCTCCGAATTTTCATAAAAGCCACTTTTGCCATTTTTTACTCCGAAGAATGTGTAGAGAAAATTATCTGGATCACCGATATCTCCGCTCCACCCGGCTAAAAACATTGGAAATTTGCCAGAATACCAATCTTCTGTATAAGAAGCCCAATCCTCGGTCTTGAGGTTGCATCGTACCCCGATCTTTGCCAGATCGGCGGCAATAGCCTCAGCAACCCCCTTGGGATCAGGAAGATACTGCCGAGGGTTGGACATATACCAGAAGTCAATTTCTGGTAGCCCATTTGGCGCTACCTCTGCTAAAAGGGCTTTAGCGGCCTCCGGATCATATGGATAGTCCTGAAGATCTTTGTTATAACCCCAAAGCGAGGGTGGTAATAATTGATTTGCCACTAAACCAAACTCGCCAAGGAAGGTCTTTACGATTTCCTTTTTGTCGATTGCCATTGCAATAGCTTTTCTGATCCTGGCATCATTGAATGGTGGAGTATCACATTTAAAAACCAATGCGGCAATGTTAAAGGGGGGTCTTAACAACACTTGCAGGTCGGGATCAGTTTTTGCCTTAATGGCGTCTTCAATATTTGCACCATCCATTGCGTTAATTTCTCCCGTCTTAAGGGATAAATAACGGGCGGCATTATCTGGAATTACACGGAAAATAAATTTGTCTATTTTAGCTTTCACACCCCAATAGTCATCGTTACGCACTAGGATTAACTTGTCATCCTTTATCCAATCAGAAAATTTAAAAGGTCCAGTTCCCACTGGCGGGTATTCTTTACTCGTTCCATAATTCTCTGGACCTTCGTTTTTAATGGCAGTTGGTGAAGAGATCGCGAAACTATACATTGAAAGAACGCTAAGTAAGGGAGAGAAAGGTTTCGTAAGGATAAACTCAACTGTGTAATCATCGACCTTGTTGACAGCTTTTAAAACACAACCATCTTCTCCTTTAAACCCTCCAAACATGTAGGAAAAAGGGTCGAAGGTGCTGCCTTTATGATAAGGGTTATCCTTGTCCCACCAGCGCTCGAAATTGAAAACGACAGCGTCTGCATTGAAGTCTGTACCATCATGGAACTTGACTCCTTGACGTAACTTGAAAGTCCATGTCAGGTTGTCCGGTGAAACTGACCATTCAGTTGCAAGACACGGTTTGATCTTAGTTGTTTCCCCTCTCAGGCTAACTAATGTATCAAAAATTTGGATAGTGGCCCGAGCATTTTCAGTCTGCCAAACTCCTGCTGGGTCAAGGGAAGAAGAATCTTGACCGCGTCCAAAAATAAAGGTGCCTCCAATATGTGCTGGCATTAGTCTGGACCCGATAGTGACGGTTTCAGCTCTGGTGATTTGAGCCGTCGGCCTGAAGGCCCCGGTGGGGTCTCCCATCATAATATCATTTTCCACAGCGGCTGCCACGAAGGGCTTAGCCCATTCGGCAACTTGGTCTCCATCTGTAGTGAACCAGGAAAGGGTAAAAGCAGGGTTTGCTTGCGTTTCATCAATTTTTTCTGCCTTTACTACAATTTTTGCAGCTTCCTGCCTTGTTATAGGATTGTTTGGCTTAAAGGTTCCATCAGGATAACCGGAGACGATCCCCTTTTCTACAGCTGCCATTATATAGCCAAAAAACCAGTCTTCAGAGGACACATCACTGAAGCTGGAACTACCACTTGAAGCTGGAGCAAGCCCAAGAACGGAAGTAATAATTTTCAAAAATTCCGCACGGGTTATGGCATTATCCGGCTTAAAGGTTCCATCAGGATAACCGGAGATAAAACCAGCCTGCATCAATTCCGTAATGCTTTTCTCTGCCCAATGCCCAGCAATGTCAGAAGTGGTAGCGGCAGTCAGGGGCAACGGCAGTACTAGAAGCATACAGAAGACCAGGCAAAATGATAAAATGCGTTTCATTTATAGACCCTCCTTAATGTAATTGTTTTATTTATTATACTAATTCTTAATTGTTAGTACTTTTCTCGTGCTTAAAATAATTTTTATATTTTTTCTTGCTGTCTAAGGGAAGTAGTAGTGTCAAAGTTTTTGTGTCAAGTCTTCTATGCCTCAACCAGTGCCTCCTCTGACCGACCATCTGTCCCATACTTCTCTTTTCTCATTTTTTCCAAAGCTGGCTTGCTTAAGTGCTAGTAAGGTAAGGTCCTTTTTTTCCGGAGTTTTCGTTCGTCTGTTCCGTGACCATAAGGAGGATCTTTTCCGCACTTTGAGGAAGGCTTCGTCTACATAGATGATTAGATACCACTTGAGGCTTCTATACTTGCTCTCCAGGAGGACCTCCAGGGTACGGGGGATGTCTCTGGTGGAAAGACCCCTGCCCACAGGAAAAAGATCAGCTCCTCTAACCCCTTCCTCAATTTCACCCAACTCCTTGATCAGTTTTTGGTATTGTGCTTTCATAGAAACTGCCTTCTGTTTGGTTGGGATTTGGCTCGATCAACAGAAGTTAATGGTTTTGGGTGGTTGGCACAAGAAGCGATACACTATGTGTTAGTGTCTGAAAGTCCAATATGATGGGGACAAGTACCCTGGTAGAAATTTTCGTAAGTCTCATCTTGGTAAAGGTTGTGCTTAATTTGGCTATACTAATTGAAATTAAATT
>DAOTVW010000249.1:0-4268 GCA_034436035.1 Anaerolineales bacterium | reverse complement strand
GGGCGTGGATTGGTGATCCAATTTGGTGCGGATGCCAACCAATACCAAAGCGGTACTCTAGCAGCAGGAAATGCTGCAAAAGTAAGTTATCTCTCTCAAGGAGCTCACATCACCATTGCCGAAAGCGATTCTTTAACAGATATCGTTTCGAAAATAAACAATGCAACATATGCCGAAGGGGATGGCGTGGTTGCCAGCATTGTCGATCGCCAATTGGTGTTGTCGTCAGCTAGTACTGGGACAAGTCATATCCTCAATGCAAGTAATCTCATTGACAATGGAGTTGGTGGGACAAGCGGTGTTTTGCATGATTTGGGGATTTTGGCAAGCGGCAGTACGGATTTTAAGTATAGCGCGGTACAGGAAGCGTCCAACGCCTCTTTTATTGTAAATGGGATATCGGTTGAAAGAAGCAGTAACACCGGTCTCATGGACGTCATTCGTGGTGTTACGATTAATCTAGCTGCAGACGCGCAAGGAAAAAGCGCCACCATTTCCGTTAAACAAGATGTCAGTTCGGCAAAAGCAGCCATTCAAAACTTTCTGGATAAATTTAATGCGGTTGTCTCGTATCTTGAACAAAAGACCGCAGTAACCAGCACCAATGATGGAACAAAGACCACGTATACGCGCGCTACCCTGGCGGACGATACTGTATTCAGCGAATTGCGCATACAGCTGTTCTCGTTGTTTATGCAAAATGTATCCAACACGAGTTCTTATCAATCTTTAAGGGATGTTGGATTAACGATAAACGATTCATTACAAGCCAGCATTAGCGATAGCAGCAAACTAGATCAGGTGCTAAATTCAGATTTAAGCGGTGTTCAAACATTATTCGATGCAGTAATGGAGCAAATTGATACGAAGCTAGGCGGTTTTACCGGAGTTCGAAGTGGGTCCGATTATTTAGATGATGCCGTTTCTAATTTGGACAATCAGGTAAAAGACATCAATGATGATATTAATAAAATGAACGATTATCTCACTCAGCGCCAACAATACTTGATAGACCAATATTCCGAGATCCAAGCCCAACTTCAATTGCTCAGTTATACGCAACAGATGTGGTCGAGTATATATGGAACGGTTAATCAATTATATTAAACAAAATGAAGTAAACCAGCAAACAAGGAAGTTTGCGGTTTAGAAATGGAGGGAACCAATGGTTGACTTGCTTTCCTCGCAAATTAATCAAGCTGCTAAAATCCTGCCGGTTTCGCAAGGAGCAGTTACTTATGCTCAAATAGAACAAACCAGTTTAGTGGATTTGAAAGCAAAAGAGGCTCAGAGTGCACAAATAAAAACGGATGAAGAGCCATTAAAAAAATTGAAGGAAAAATTCGCAAAACCTTTGGGAGATGTCAGCTTGAAATTCAAAGTGGATGAAGATACACATGACGTTACGGTATTCATCGTGGACAATGCATCGAAAAAAGTGGTGCGTACTATTCCACCAGAAGAGATGGCGAAGATCAATGCCGGCGAATTACTGCAATTGTTTGCATAAAAATTTAGCTAAATTTAACGCTGTTGGGCTTTAGAAATCAAAAATAATGCCGAAATGAATAATATGAATGGTTGAAAATTTTTGCTGGAAAGGATAAGAAACGTGATCAAAGCTGCATACGGAACTCAACAATATCGAACTCAGGATGTTTTAGGAGCAACTCCATTACATCTTGTAGTCATGGCGTATGATGTCGCCATTGTCGCTTGCGAGAAAGGGGATTACGAACGGGCTACCAAGGCAATCAGTTTACTAAGAGATGCATTGAATTTCGATTATGCAGAGGTATCTGGTGGTTTGTTCCGTCTTTATCAATGGTGCTTGGACTGTATTCGCCAAGGTGATTATAAATCTGCCCTGCAGACACTCAAGGAGCTGCGCGATGCCTGGGCAACTGTTGAGAACCGCTATCGCCCTGTACCAACCAATGCATATTCACCCGCTGCGATAGTGGGACAATCCGCATAATGATGCGTTTGCTAAGACAGGCCCGGTTGCAGGGTCTGTCTTAGCTCTTTCCCATACGTTGTAACAAAAAAAGAATTTTCACGCATTTTTTACCCCGCCTTCATAAAGGTTTTACTGCTCAATTTAAATGCCTGTGCTAGGATTTAGTCAGTAATTCTAGTAATAGGAAGAAGGAAATCCAGATGAGCTTTTGGAATAGTCTTCGGATTGCCTCGTCGGCTTTAAGCGCACAACGATTACGCTTAGATATCATCTCTAATAATATTGCTAATGCAGAAACCACTCGAACTGCTGAAGGGGGACCTTATCAACGACAGGATGTGGTTTTTTCTCCTCAAGGAGCAAATCCGCTAACACCTGCTTTTCTCAATGTATTGCGCAGTTTTCGGGGCGGGAATGCGGGCATGCCAGCTCAGGGGGTTTCTGGTGTTCGGGTGAATGAGATTGTCACGGATAATACCCCTGGCCCTCGAGTATATGATCCTACTCACCCAGATGCCGATGCCGATGGCTATGTCAATTATCCGAATGTCAACCTGGTGGTGGAAATGACAAATATGCTTTCCGCAACTCGCTCTTACGAGGCTGGATTGGCTGTAGTAGATGCTTCAAAAAGGATGGCTCAAAAAGCATTAGAGATAGGACGATAGGGTAGGTTGAATAGCTAAAGGAGAGAAACGATGGATATAAATCGAATTGCTTCATCAACCATACAAAATACTCAGGTCAAATCAGCGCAAGGGAAAACGCAAAACACTTTAGAACAGGTTGGACAGACCTTTCAAGAGGCGCTTGATAATCTGAGTAAAACTCAAGAAAACAGCGATGATTTGATCCAAAAATTGGCGCAAGGAGAAGATGTTGATTTACACACAGTGATGATTGCGGCAGAGCAGACAGATGTCAATTTCAGGGTGGCAGTCGCCATAAGGGATAAATTGGTCGATGCCTACCGTGAAATCATGCGCATGGCAGTGTAACTTAGGTGAATAGAGATAAACGATATGTTTCGATCTTTGCAACAACAATTTAGTCGATTTTGGAGTCAGCAGAGCGCTACCCAGCGTTTCGTTTTCATTGTATTGGTTATATTAGCCCTGGTTCTCATTCCTTTGTTTGTTGTTTGGGCAACCACACCTACTTATGAAGTGGCTTTTTCTGGTTTGAGCGAAGCAGATGCGGGACAGATTGTTGAACAATTGAATTCAGATAACATTCCTTATAAATTACGGGGAAGTGGAACGATCTTAGTTCCGTCCAATCAGGTATATGAGGTTCGTCTGAAGATGGCTCGTCAAGGGCTTCCACAAGGGGGTACTGTTGGATTTGAGATTTTCAATGGAAATACCTTAGGGATGACAGAGTTTTCCCAGCGGGTGAACTATCAACAGGCTATTGAAGGTGAGCTAGAGCGCACAATTGGCAGCCTGAGTGCGGTGCAGGCAGTGCGAGTGCATATCGTGATTCCAGAAAAAACATTACTTTCCAGCGAACAATCACCCACAACCGCATCGGTAACAATCATGGAAAAACCAGGGATGTCGCTAGACAGTGCTCAAGTGCGTGCCATTACCCATTTGGTAGCTAGCAGTGTGGAAGGTTTAAAGCCAGAAAATGTTGTGGTTGTGGATGTAAATGGGAATATGTTAGCTTCTGGAGAAGGATCCGATCAAAACAATCTGACCGCTCAAACAGATACCCGCCGAGCCGCAGAACTAGCCGCAGCTGACCAGATAAAGAAAAAGGTGCAAGATATCCTTGACAAAGCCTTAGGCCCAAATAAATCCGTTGTTCAAGCAAACGTGACATTGGATTGGACACAGCGAGAAACCTCTCGTCAGAGTTATGATCCTCAACAAAGTGTTGTGCGGAGTGCTCAGGATGTAAAAGAGGTTTATACAACCACGAATGGATCAATTGAAGGTATTCCTGGTGCAACAACCAATTTACCTCCAGCAGGAAGTAGTTCTTTATCCGCTAATAACGGAATTGCCTATACAAGAACTGAATCGACACTGAATTATGAAGTAACCCAAGTCCAGACTCATGAAATTCAATCCCCTGGGGATATCCAACGCATTTCTCTCTCGGTTCTCGTAGATGGAATTACCGATACCCAACAATTGCAAACATTACAATCCGTGATAGCAGCAGCGGCTGGAATTGATACGAACCGAGGAGATAATCTGGCAGTGCAATCTTTGGCTTTTGACCGATCTTATTATCAAAGCCAGGTGGCTGAAATCCAAAAAGCCGAGAAACAGAGCATGATTTACCGTTATGCGGAGAT
>DAOTVW010000248.1:0-27446 GCA_034436035.1 Anaerolineales bacterium | reverse complement strand
GCATTTTTTGGCGGAACCAAAATAGCGGCATCTCCTACTACCTCCGCACAACCACTGTTATTCGTTGTAATGATCGCCATGCTAGCTGCCATGGCTTCGAGTAACACCATCGGAAAGTTTTCTGCTTCCGAAGGAAAAACGAAAATAGCAGCCGATTGCATGAGTTGCCAAAAGCGGGTGCCTTCCTGTTCCAGCCAGCCGTGAAATGTAATTTTTGCATTCGTGTTTATAGTCCGAACTAGACGGTTCAACTCTGCTTGATAAGGCCCATCACCGATGATATCGACGCGATACGGTGTAGAGTCCCCATCTAAAGCCTGAATTAAATATTGGATGCCTTTCCGTTCAAACAAACGACTAACGACCAAAATATGCAACGGGTCTTTCCTTTCCGTAGTTAATGGCGGCGGAGTGATGGCATTATAGATCCGTTCAATTTGCTGATTAGGTAAATGGTGCTGGATTAGATTAGCTAAATTGTCGCTTGCGGTAACGATAAATGACGCCGATTGAACAATGTTCCGCCAAAGCGGTAAAAGCAAACGATGTTCCAGTCTAAAGCGGTGGGGATTATATCCTGGGACATCCGAACCATGGGCGGTAACGAGATATGGTATTTTTATTGCATGGTAAAGCCGATAGGCAAGCACACCATCTGGAAAGATGAAATGGGCATGAAGGAGATCATATCCATTTTGATGGATTAATTTTCTGGCAATGGGATAGGCATTAAGTAAATAAGTGCCCATCTCGAATGGGGTGCAAATCTCCTTCCGATTACGGATACAAGGCACGCCGAAAACGTTTACCCCGTTCGTTTTGCGTATATAGGGAAGGTTACGATAATGCATGGTCAAAACATCCACTTGTTCCCCCTGACGGGCGAGCTCTTGCGTGAGACCGGCGACCACTTTCCCTCCCCCGCCGCCAATCGGTGGGTATTCATAGCACAAGGTTAGAATTTTCACATTTTTGATTCTAGCACAAACCCAATTGTGTTATAATTCAATTCCTGAATTTTGAAAGAACAATGATGAGCGATGAACCTCAGACCGATCCTGCCCGTGAAATCCTCTTACTAGAGAAAATCGAGGATGACCCGGATGTTACCCAAGCCTCACTGGCGGCTTTGCTTGGTGTGGCGGTTGGCACGGTTAACTGGCATTTGCGTCGTTTGATTGAAAAAGGCTATGTCAAAGTCAAGCGCGCCCAGCGGCGAAAGCTGCGCTATATTATTACCCCCGAGGGTATCGCCTTTCGCGCCCGCCTGACGATCAACTATATTGATCAATCCATGCGTCTTTATCGACGAGTGCGCCAGCGCACCACAGATTTGTTGCTCGAGGTGCAGCGAGCTGGCTATCATGCGGTTCGCATCGCGGGCGATGATGATATTGCTGATATCTGCCGCCTCACCTGTCTCGAACACGGTATCACGATTGGAAATGACGTTACCTTACCGCTTTTAGAGGTGGTTGGAACAAAAATTATTCTAAAAATGGATGGGCGAGCGGAATGAATGAATCGAAACATATCATCGTTACCGGTGCAGCTGGTTATATTGGTTCTTCGCTTTGCGGGGAATTGTTACGCAATGGTTACCGCGTAACGGCATTAGATGAACTCTTGTTTGGTGGAGAGTCATTGCTGGCATTCTTCCCTCACCCCAATTTTCATTTCGTAAAAGCGGATGTTTGGGAGAAAAGGGCGCTGCGGGATAATATTCGCCGTGATTGGCAAAAACCATTTGCAATCATTCATCTTGCTGCACTGGCTGGATTTCCAGCCTGTCAAGCAGTGGGGCGGCAAGTAGCTTGGCGTTATAATGTAGAAACCACCCAAAATGTATTTGCCCAGGCTGAAGAACTCGGGATTGAGCGGTTTATCTACGCTTCCACCTACAGCAACTATGGACTTTCTCCACAAGGAGTCGCGGTTACCGAAGAGAGTCCCCTTCACCCACAATCACTTTATGCGGAAACCAAAGTCGCTGCGGAAGAATTCTTGCTTGGTCAAACGGAAAGCCTTTGCGCTCCCATTATCTTTCGCTTAGCTACCCTTTACGGTCTCTCCGCGCGCATGCGCTTTGATCTCATTGTTAACCAATTTGTGTTAGAAGCTTATTCTCGCAGAGAATTACTAATTTATCAACGTGGTTATTCGCGTTCGTTTATCCATCTCAAAGACGCAGTTCGCGGTATACTGCTTGGTCTGGATAGTCCATTAGAGTTAGTGCGCGGGCAGGTTTATAACCTTGGTTCGGACGATGGTAACTACACCAAAGATCAGATCGTGGCATTGATCTTGAAACGGCTACCCGAAACCCATGTGAGTTATAAAGATATGACCTTTGGTGGTGATATGCGCGACATTAGCGTTTCTTTTGAGAAGATTAAAAGACAATTGAATTTCCAGACCCAATATAATGTAGAAGATGGCATTCGAGAAGTACTGCATGCCCTCCAAGCGGGTGTGTTTCGTGAGCCTTTTGATGCCCGTTACCGCAATGCACAATTTATTGTGCAATAATTTCGCTAGATAAAGGATTGATTATGGTTGAAAAGCCGAATTTTCCACCTCCTTCAAGAGAATTTTGGAGCCGTCAAAGGGTGATTGTCACCGGCGGGGCAGGGTTTCTTGGTTCGTTTGTAGTCGAAAAGCTACAAGCGCGCGGAGCAGCTGAAATCATTGTGCCCCGCATTGAAGAATATGATCTCGTTAAATTAGAGGATATTCAAAGGCTTTATGATCGGGTATTAAATCATCCCGCTTCCCCTACGGCTGACCAGGTAATGGTGATCCATTTAGCCGCGCTGGCTGGAGGTATTGGGGCGAACCGTGCCCGTCCGGCCGATTTTTTCTACATTAACTTGATGATGGGTGTTCAGTTGATGCATGAAGCCTGGCGGCGCGGGGTGAATAAATTTGTGGCAGTCGGGACGATTTGCGCTTATCCAAAATACACCCCCGTACCTTTCAAGGAGGAAAATTTATGGGATGGATACCCCGAAGAAACCAATGCGCCCTATGGATTAGCAAAAAAGATGTTACTCGTCCAGGCGCAAGCTTACCGCGAGCAATATGGTTTTAATGCCATTTATCCTTTGCCGGTCAACCTCTATGGTCCGCGGGATAATTTTGATTTAGAAACCTCGCATGTCATTCCAGCGATGATCCGAAAATGCGTTGAAGCGCAAGAACGCGGCGATGCAGAGATTGTCCTTTGGGGAGATGGTTCGCCAACCCGCGAATTCCTGTATGTGGAAGATGCTGCCGAGGGAATCCTGCTTGCTGCAGAACGCTACAATGGTGCGGAACCATTCAATTTAGGTTCAGGTATGGAAATTCGGATCAAAGATTTAGCGGAATTAATTGCTCGTTTGACTGGCTTTCAAGGGCGCATTGTATGGGATACCAGCAAACCGAACGGTCAGCCGCGCCGGGCGTTAGATATCAGCAGGGCAGAGCGTTTCTTTGGCTTTCGTGCCCAAATGCCCTTTGAAGAAGGATTGCGGCGCACGGTGGAATGGTATAAAGCTCATCGTGCAGGTCGGGGAGCAAAATAATGGCAGACACTTCGCTGACGACCAAGCCAAAAGGGGAGGTTGTAATCCTACGTCCCTCGCGCGGATGGATTGCATTAAACCTCAAGGAATTATGGGTTTTCCGCGAATTGATTTACTTCATGACGTGGCGTGATATCAAGGTGCGCTATAAACAAACCATCTTAGGCGCAGCCTGGGCAATCTTGCAACCGCTCATCAATATGGTCGTACTGACATTTATTTTTGGGAATTTGGCGAAACTCTCCACCGATAATATCCCCCGCCCGATCTTCACCTTCACCGCATTATTGCCGTGGGGTTTGTTCAGCAAAGCGCTCACCGATGCCGGCCGTTCGATGTTAACCAATCGCAGTATGATCACCAAGATTTATTTTCCACGGCTGATTATTCCCTTAGCTTCGGTTTTGGGCGGCTTATTGGATTTCTTGATTCAGTTTGTCATCTTGTTGCTGATGATGTTTTATTATCACATTACCCCCACCCAAGCGGTGTGGACTTTACCATTTTTCTTGTTACTCTCATTGATAACTGCTTTTGGGTTGGGCTTGTGGCTTTCGGCGCTGAATGTTTTGTACCGGGATGTTGGCTATATTTTGCCTTTCCTTACCCAAATCTGGATGCTTGTGACGCCAGTAGCATATTCAGCCAAATCTATCCCCGCAAAATGGCAATTTTTATATGCAATCAATCCTATGGTTGGTGTTGTGGAAGGTTTTCGCTGGGCACTCTTAGGCGCTCAGCCACCTTCGATGACCATGTTATGGATATCCACGTTGATATCTGTGTTTCTACTGATTAGCGGGATGTATTATTTCCGCCGCATGGAACGTACCTTTGCCGATATGATCTAGAGTGGGAAGCGTTATGAGTGATATTGCAATACGAGTTAACAATGTAGGGAAGTATTATCGGATAAACACCCAATCAGATTATTATCCCACCTTACGTGATTCAATAGTTGAAATGGTAAAGTGGCCGGTACGGGTATTGAAGTATGGAATCCCTACTTCGCACGAGATTATTTGGGCTCTCCGGAATGTCTCCTTTGAGGTAAAAACGGGGGAGGTGTTGGGAGTGATTGGGCGCAATGGCGCAGGGAAAAGCACGTTGCTTAAAATCCTCTCCCGTGTCACAGAGCCATCCGAAGGGGTTGCGGAAATCCATGGTCGGGTTGGTTCTTTGTTGGAAGTGGGTACTGGTTTCCATCCTGAGCTGACCGGGCGCGAAAATATTTTCCTCAATGGCGCTATCTTAGGGATGAAGCGAGCTGAAATCCAACGTAAGTTCGATGAAATTGTTGATTTTTCGGGTGTGGAAAAATTCATCGATACACCGGTGAAACGTTATTCGAGTGGGATGTATTTGCGTCTGGCATTTGCAGTGGCAGCCCACATGGAGCCGGAAATTTTAGTAGTCGATGAAGTATTGGCGGTAGGCGATGCAGAATTTCAACGCAAATGCCTTGGAAAGATGAGCGATGTAGCCAGCGAGGGCCGCACAGTGCTGTTCGTCAGCCACAATATGTCAGCCATTTTACGGTTAACCCGTGAGACCATCGTCCTCGATGGAGGAAAGATGCTGATGCGGGCGCCTTCCAATGAGGCCGTCGATTATTATTTATCATCTGGTCTGGCGATGGAAGGTGAACGGCGTTGGCGCAAAGAAGAAGTGCCACCCGAAGCTGCTCCATTCCGACCGCTTGCCATGCGCATTCGTAATGCACAAGGGCAAATTGCCGAGAGCGTTCGTTCAGTAGAACCGCTCACAGTCGAGTTGGAATATCAGTTAGATAACCCAATAAACGGTTTGCGGGTTGGGATATACTTGATGAACACGCATGGGGAAGTGATTTTTACATCTTTTGATACAGATGATCCGATTCAGTATGAGCAATATAGCGTCAGGCAGGCTGGACGTTATGTTAGCCGCTGTGTCATCCCGGGTGATTTACTCAATGAAGGGCGCTATATGTTGGGGATGAATGCCAGTGTCTACCGATTAAAACGTTATTTTCAAGATGAACACGCCATGAGTTTCAACGTGGATGCAACCGGTGCTCCCGGTAAACAATGGCTAGAAAATCGTCAGGGGTTCTTGCGTCCCCGCTTAAACTGGGAGATCCTTTTACAATGAATGATTTCGGTAATGATGGGTTTTTCAACGGAACACTATCTGAGCCAAGAAAGAAAGGCTTTCGTATTAACCGGTTATATTGGATGATGCGGCGCGCATGGCGGCGCTCTAAGAAAGACCGTTCGTTCCGTAACTTGTCCAAAGCACTACCAGTCTGGCGTAGGCAGGTCGAACAAGCCCGTTCAACAGGGACAGCACTTGATACACCCTTTCAACGTATTGCCTTATTTGGCGTATTGCAATACTGGATTGAACAAACCACTTTGCTGGCAGCTACACTGGCGGGATTAGGAAAGGATGTGCAGATTGCCACCATGCCATACCGCTCTCCTAATCAATGGATGAACGAAGGTGAAATACGGAAGCAAGAGCAAAAGCTACAGCGTATTCTTGGCGGGTTTTCACCCTATGTTCAATCGGTGTCCCTTTATCAAATCGGGCGGGATAAACCGCTCTCTTCTCTCCCAGAAGAACTAGAAGAACAGGTGAAAGCGATTTCATTACGAGATGTGCAATATTTATTGCAAATTGAGGAATTTAATAGTACCAATCCTAACACAGCTGCCGGGCGTTTATATATGCTGCGCCTTGAGCGGAATCGCCGCACGGCATTGGCAGCATTGGACTGGTTGCAGCAAGAAAGGATGGATGGAATCTTAATCCCAAATGGGACGGTTCTGGAAACCGCCGCGGTGTATCAAGTGGCGCGTTATTTAGATATTCCACGCGTAACTTATGAATTTGGTGAACAACGGCAACGAATCTGGCTCGCCCAAAATGCAGAGGTGATGCTTCAAGAGACCGATAGCTTGTGGGAAGCTTATAAAGACAAACCATTGACCGACACGGAATGGGAAACAATTCAGGCGCTTTACTCTGCTCGGCAGAATGCCGATTTATGGAAAAATTTTTCCCGCCGCTGGCAGGGTATCCCTAGTCAGGGCAGTCAAAATGCCCGCCAAAAACTGGGTTTGGACGACCGTCCCATCGCCTTGTTGGCTGCCAATGTGATTGGAGATAGCTTAACACTTAGCAGACAGGTTTTCTCGCATAGTATGACCGAATGGTTAGTGGAAACCGTGAAATTCTTGATGAAACGACCTAATGCCCAACTCATCATCCGAGTTCATCCTGGTGAGCGTTATACAAAAGGCCCATCCGTAGCAGACCAATTAAAGCAATCTTTAGGAGAATTACCGTCACATATTCATTTAGTAAGAGCAGACGATCCAATCAATACGTACGACTTGATCGGTCTGGCTGACTTGGGGTTAGTCTATACAACTACCGCTGGCTTGGAGATGGCAATGGCGGGGGTTCCGGTAGTGGTCAGCGGGAAAACTCACTATCGCCGGCGTGGCTTTACGGTTGATCCAGTAAGCTGGGAAGAATATTTTACCGTTTTGCAAGAGATGCTATTCAATGGCAAATCCGCCCCGCTTTCAGAAGGACAAGTGAATTTAGCCTGGAATTATGCCTATCGCTTCTTTTTTGATTATCCCTTTGATTTTCCTTGGCGGTTACATTTTTTCAAACAAGGAGATTTAGAAGAGTGGCAATTGCCTCGCGTGCTTTCCACAGAAGGGATAAAAAAATTTGGTAAAGCGTTAAGTATTTTGGGCGGTGCACCAATAGAATGGGCAGAGTCGCCAATCCATGAAGATATACTTCCAATCGAGAAGGTCAAGGCATGAACGAATTTGAACGATTGCGGGATCATCCGGTTTTTATTTGTGGTCATCCGAAATCTGGGACGACATTATTGATGGCTTTGTTGGATAGTCATCCCCAACTAGTGGTATATCCTGCAGAGACGGTTTTCTTCCGCGGGTTGTTACCGCGCTTTAAGAATACAGATAACGCAGAAAAACTATCACTGGGGAAGCGCTTTTTGCTCCACTTTTTTGATTTGCAACCGATGAACCAGGAGGCAGATTCATCTGCAGGCATCGCTCAGCCTGATATCGCTTATATCCAATATGCAGAAACCTGCCGCGTCATGGATAGTCTGCTACCACCCGAAAAAATCCGCCACGATGGGGATTTGTTGAGTGCAGCGATCCTCGCGTTTGGAAAAGTGCACCAAAAAATTACTCCCCAAACCCGTTATTGGGTTGAGAAGACCCCTTACAACGAATATTTTACAGAACAAATTTTTAGCTGGTGGCCACAAGCGCGCTGTATCCATGTCGTGCGTGATCCACGGGATAATTACGCCACATATCGCCGCAAACATCCGCACCTGCCAGCCGAACGATTTTCGCGCAGCTGGAACACCAGTTTGAAAGCCGGCATACAGAGTCAGAAACATTACGGTTCAGAACGGTATTGCATCTTAAAATACGAAGATTTAACGCAAAATCCCGAGCGGGTAATTGCTGAATTAGCACACTTTTTAGATATTGAAGATCATGAAAGCTTGCGCACACCGACGAAAAATGGCGTCCTTTGGCAAGGTAATTCCATGTTCAATGAACGTTTTTCTGGAATTAGCTCTCGTCCCCTAGGGCGCTGGAAAAACGAGCTGAATACAAGTGATGTCGCGGTGATTGAAACAGCTTGCCGGGCAGGCATGAAACAGATGGGGTATATTCCACAGAGCGGATTTTCCCTTTCAGCTTATGGTCGGTTGCTACGTTTTTATGCTCTTATGACAATGCGTTTGCCGTCTGATTTGCTGCAAACCGTTCGCCGGCATTATGGGGTAATGCCACAATAATTTGATGTGGAGAAAAAGATGGAATGGACAGATAAAGTAATCATGGTAACCGGGGCAACCGGTTCGTTTGGGAAAAAATTTATCGAAATTATGTTGGCTGAATATCACCCAGCAAAATTAATTATTTTCAGTCGCGATGAATTAAAGCAGCACGAAATGCAACTAAGCGGATTTACCCATCCTACTTTACGTTATTTCATTGGCGACGTGCGCGATTTAGAACGCTTACGGCGCGCGATGGCTGGGGTGGATATTGTGGTGCATGCTGCGGCGCTCAAACAAGTGCCAGCTTGTGAATACAACCCCATGGAAGCGATAAAGACGAATATACTGGGTAGTAGTAATGTGATTGATGCAGCATTAGACTGTAATGTGAAAAAAGTCTTAGCATTAAGCACCGACAAGGCGGTTAATCCGGTAAATCTATACGGCGCAACGAAATTAGCGGCTGAAAAGCTATTCGTCCAGAGCAATGCCTATGCGGCTGGGAAACCTACTCGCTTTAGCTGTGTCCGTTACGGCAATGTCGTAGGCAGCCGCGGCAGCGTTGTTCCGATGTTCCTAAAGCAGCGTGAAAACGGCAAATTGACCATCACTGATGAGAGAATGACTCGCTTCTGGATCAGTCTGGAAGATGGGGTACGCTTTGTGATTCGTTGTATTGAACAAATGCAAGGTGGCGAGGTATTTGTTCCAAAAATACCCAGTATGCGCATTGTCGATTTAGCGCGGGTGATCGCACCCGAGGCAGAATTGGAAGTGATTGGTATTCGTCCAGGTGAGAAATTGCACGAGATGTTAATTCATGAAGATGAAGCGCGGGCTGCAATTGAATTGGATGACATGTATGTTGTGCAGCCTTCGACAGAATTATGGTTTGGGCATAACTGGCAAGGGCGCGGTCGTCCCTTGCCAGATGGTTTTCGCTATGCCAGCGATACAAATCCCGAATGGCTTACGCTTGAGCAAATTAAAGCGATTATCAATGAGGTTGAAGAAACGTAATGAGCCAAAGGGATAAAGGAACATTTCATCTAAATGCGCCTACTTATCAGCGGCGCCAGCGGATTATTGGGCATCAATCTGGCACTGGAGGCTTGCAAGGATCATGATGTAATCGGGGTTGTACACCATACCCTGATTGCGAATGATCATTTTCAAGTCCTTCGGGCAGATTTGACACAGGACAATGAAATTGACCAGTTGATTGAGACCGTTCGTCCAGATTGGATCATCAACTGTGCAGCTTTGGCGGACTTGGAAGCCTGTGAGACAAACCCGCCGCTGGCAAAAAAACTAAATACAGATTTACCAACAAAACTAGCCACTTATGTCGCTAGGGGCGGAGCGCGCCTGCTACAAATTTCCACCGATGCCGTCTTCGATGGGCAGCGCGGTGGCTACCGGGAAGATGATGAACCCCATCCGCTCAGCATTTATGCCCAGACTAAATTGGATGGAGAGCGGGCTGTCTTGACCATTGCTCCCCAATCTTTGGTGGTGCGGGTAAATTTTTTTGGTTGGAGTATGTCTGGTAAGCGAAGTTTAGCTGAATTCTTTTTGAGCAACTTACAGGCTGGTAGAACGGTGATGGGTTTCACCGATGTGTATTTCTGCCCATTGCTAGTCAATGACTTGGCACATATATTACTTCAGCTGATGAACAAGAATTGCAGTGGTTTGTATCATGTGGTTGCACCACAAGCGATCAGCAAATATGAATTTGGTGTTGCAATTGCACGTCAATTTGGGTTGGATGAGCGTTTGATCCAGCCAACCACTATAGCCCAAGCTAATTTAAAAGCTGCCCGTGCTCCCAATATGACACTGGATACAAGCAAATTACAACGGGAGTTATCCGGAGCTTTGCCAACCATCGAGACAGAAATCGAACGGTTTTGGCAGCTTTGGTTACAAGGATATCCAACGAAGCTAAGCAAGATGCGCATAAGTTGAATCACGCTAATTTTTTCTTGGAGGGTAAAATGGAGTTTAAAATCGGAAACCATCAAATCGGGATCCATCATCCCACTTATTTCATCGCAGATATTTCCGCTAATCACGATGGTGATCTGGAGCGGGCAAAGATGTTGATTCGGCTCGCGAAGGAATCTGGTGCGGATGCAGCGAAATTTCAAAACTTTCGTGCTCCAAAAATTGTTTCCGACTATGGTTTTAAATCCATGGGCGGCCAGGTTTCGCATCAGGCAACTTGGAAGAAAAGCGTTTTCGAGGTTTATCAAGATGCATCGATTCCATTTGAATGGACTCCGATACTGAAAGAAGAATGTGATCGGGTAGGAATTGATTACTTCTCATCGCCGTATGATTTTGATGCAATTGATATGTTAGAGCCGTATGTCCCAGCGTATAAAATTGGTTCAGGGGAAATAACCTGGCTGGAAGCTTTAGAACGCATGGCAAAAAAAGGGAAACCAGTCATCCTTGCCACCGGGGCTTCCGATATTGGTGAGGTTCAACGAGCAGTCCATTCTATCTTGAAATACAATCAACAATTGGTGCTGATGCAGTGTAATACCAACTACACAGCCAGTGTGGAGAATTTTAACCATATTCACTTGCGCGTTTTAATCGCGTATCAGACGTTATTTCCGGATGTCATATTGGGGCTTTCTGATCATACCGCGGGGCATGCAACTGTGTTAGGTGCAGTTGCATTGGGGGCACGGGTGATTGAAAAACATTTTACAGATGATAATTCCCGCATTGGCCCAGATCACCCATTTTCGATGACACCACAAAGCTGGCGAGAAATGGTTGACCGTACCCGCGAGTTGGAGCGAGCGCTCGGTAGCCCAGATAAAAGAATTGCGGATAATGAAAGGGAAACGGTCATCGTGCAACGGCGGTGCTTGCGGGCTGCCAGACCAATTCAACGCGGAGAGGTCTTTACCCGTGAGATGATCGACGTCCTGCGCCCAGCAACACCAGGCGCAATTATGCCTTATGAAATCGAACAAGTGCTGGGCAAAAAAGCTTTGGTAGATTTGCCAGCCGGGAAAGAGCTGCGCTGGGTTGATTTAGGTGAATAGGTGCATCGTATCCTGTACTTTTCCCGTCTCTATACACCGCATGATTATCGCTTTTTATCCGCCTTTGCCGATAATGGGGACGAGGTGTTTGTCATGCATCTTGAAGGACGGGATAAACCATTGGAAAAACGCCCGTTACCCCACTCCGTCAAATTGGTTTCCTGGGCAGGCGGCAAGGGTGAATTTCATTATGGGCAAACCCCTGTTTTCGTGAAAGACTTAAAAAAACAAATCCGCCTTATTCAACCGGATGTTGTTTTGGCTGGGCCTATCCAAACCTGTGCCTTTCTCGTTGCCGCAGCTGGGTTTCCTGAGTTGGTGAGTATGTCGTGGGGATATGATTTGTTTTTAGACGCGGGACGCAACTTGTTTACGAAGGAACTCACCCGTTTTACGTTAAGACATAGTAAAGCAATGCTTGGAGATTGTGAGACCATCCGCAACTTAGCGGTTTCTTATGGGATGCCAGCAGAGAAAATTGTCACTTTCCCCTGGGGTGTGGATTTACAACATTTCCGGCAAAACAACCAAGTCACTGTGAAACATGATCGGTTTGTTTTTCTATCCACGCGCAATTGGGAGCCAATCTATGGGGTCGAGATCATTGCCTACGCATTCTCGCAAATTGCCAGGGAACGACGCGATGTGGAATTGATCATGCTCGGCGATGGTTCACAATCCAATGTGTTGAAACGAATCTTTTCTCAAGCTGGTGTGCTGGAACAGGTATCTTTTCCTGGTCAAATAGAGTATTCTGAGCTGCCATACTATTACCAATCCGCAACTATTTACCTGAGCGCATCGCATAGCGATGGCAGTTCTGTTTCTATGTTAGAGGCAATGGCTTGTGGGAAACCAGTGATCGTCTCGGATCTTCCAGGAAATCGCGAATGGGTGAGCGATGGGAAACAGGGTTGGCTTTTCCCGGATGGAGATGTGAATGCTTTAGCAGAAACCATGCAACGAGCCTATCGTGAACGAGAACGATTAGAAGAAATGGGGAAAGCTGCCCGCAGTCTTGTGGAAGAAAGGGCAGATTGGGTGCGCAATTTCCCAAAGATTTATCAAGTGATCGATGGATAAAAAATGAAGCGTGATTTTACCCATCTAAAAGTGGTTGCAATAGTCCAAGCCCGCATGAGTTCAACCCGCCTGCCGGGCAAAGTACTGCTTGATATTGGCGGAAAACCGATGTTGGCACGCGTGATCGATCGTTCCCGGCGAGCCAAATGGGTGGATGAAGTAATCGTCGCCACGACTTCTGAAGAAGAGGATACTCCCATAGCAGCTTTTTGCCAGGGATATGATGTCCCCTATTACCGCGGAAGTCAATTTGATGTGTTGGATCGTTACTATCGAGCTGCCAAGCAATTTCAAGCGGATGTGATCGTGCGCATTACAGCGGATTGTCCATTGATTGATCCCCAATTAATGGATGAGGTGATCGAGGATTTGTTCTTTTGGAAAGGTGATCCATCTAAACCTCTCCTTCAAGGAGAAGGGATGCAAGAAAACCCTTTTTGGGATTTTGCCGCAAATCGCTTACCGCCGCCATGGAAGCGCACCTATCCAATCGGGCTGGATACCGAGGTGTGTACTTTTACGGCGCTCGAACGCGCCTGGCAGGAAGCTCAACAGCCCTATCATCGTGAACATGTCATGCCTTATCTCTATGAACCAGACCATTCAGTACATTGTTCAACATTACATGTCTCGCAATCAATGCCAGATTTTCCGCCCGGATATTTTAAAGTCCTTGTGGTAGATCATGATCCGGATTACGGAAATTACCGCTGGACAGTGGACACCATGGATGATCTCCTTTTACTGCGGGAAATCTATGCCCGTTTCGGTAATCATGACCAAATGAGCTGGGGCGAGGTTTTGAAACTTTTTCAAGAAGATCCGCAATTAAATCGGATTAATGCCGCGATCAAGCCCAAAAACGTGGTTGAGATTGACCCACGCGGTTGGAAGAAATGACTTTATTAACCCTCTTCTCTGCTCCTAAACCGTTCACAAATCCGCATATCGCCACCATCCAACGTAATGCCATTCGTTCCTGGCTGGCTCTTGGAGCAGATGTGCAGGTGATACTTATCGGCGCGGAAGAAGGTTTGCCAGAAGTGGCAGACGAGTATGGCGTTTTATTAATCCCCGAGGTAGAACGCAACGAGCAAGGTACTCCTTTAGTTAGTTCTATCTTCTCATTGGCAAGGCGGGCATCTACTTCCCCTTTGCTTGCTTATGTTAACGGAGATATATTACTTTTACCCGATTTTATCCAGGCTTCCCAGCAGGTAGCCCGTCAATTAGATCATTTTCTAATGGTCAGCTCGCGTTGGGACCTTAAGATCGAGCATTTATTAGATTTTTCCGATAACTGGCAAGCGAGATTAATGGCTGAGCTAAAGCAACGCGGACGCCGCCACCCTCCTGCTGGGAGTGATGTGTTTGTCTTCCCGCGCACGGAATTTACCCAACTACCCGATTTTGCGATCGGCAGGGCTGGCTGGGATAACTGGATGATATATCACGCCCGCCAAAACAGAATAGCCGTAGTGGATGCATCCCAAGCGATGACAGTCATCCATCAAGATCATGATTACAGCCATTTACCAGAGGGAAAACCACATTATGATTTACCCGAATCGCAGCAAAATATGCGTTTAGGTGGCGGAATAGGGGCAATGTACACAATTCTGGACAGTGATAAACGATTGATTGATGGAAAAATAACCCGAGGTAGTTGGTCATTATTGCACCTTTCTCGTCGCTTGGAGTTGTGGTTGATGCCTGAGAGTCAACCCCGCCATGGTTGGCGGTGGGCAATCGCGCGTAAATTGCGCCGTTGGCGGCGTAATCAAACCCAGGTGAAAAGTTAAAAATGCGTGTTGGTCAAAACCCTGCTAAATTTGTCACTCAAGTAACACAACCAAAGCGAATCACGGTCGCCTTGGTGTCCTATATCCCCTTTTTGGGCGGATATTACGCCCAGAGTTTAGACGTTTTGAAAACTTGCCTGCAAAGTATTTGGGATAACGCCGATTTACCTTATGATTTATTGGTATTTGACAACGCCAGCTGCAGTGAGACACGCCAGTTTCTCCAACAAGCTTTACAGGAAGGCAACATTCAGTTCTTGTGGTTAAGTGATAAAAACATTGGCAAAGCGGGCGCGTGGAATATTATCTTTGGCGGAGCGCCGGGAGAGATAATCGCTTATGCAGATAGTGATGTCTATTTCTACCCGGGCTGGTTATCACACTTAGTACAGACATTAGAGACTTTCCCCAATGCTGGGATGATCACTGGTATGCCGCTAGGTGGACCGCCTGAGTTATCCACAAGCACTGTTCAATGGGCAAAAAATAATCCAGAAGCGCAACTGCAGGAGGGTTGTTTTGTGTCCTGGGAGGATTACTGGCGGCATGCGCGCAGTTTAGGGAAGAGCGAAGAGGAAGCCCGCGCGCTTTATCAATCCCATCAAGAAATTTTATTAACCTATAAAGGACAAAAATATATTGTCGGGGCGGGGCATTTTCAGTTTATTGCCTACCGTAAAGTTTTACAAGAGGTGCTCCCAATCCCCTCGAGACGTCCGATGGGAGAGGTAATGGCATTAGATGCTGCGATAAATGAAAGAGGGTATTTACGCTTGTCCACTCTGGAGTGGTGGGTTCAACATTTGGGAAACACCTTAGAAGGGCATTTGGGCAATACAGAGGTAGCCGCTACCCCGGTGAAGAAAGCCCAATCGCGTATGAATATCTGGAAATTGCCTCTCTTACGCAAGGTATTATTCTGGATTTATCACAAAACGTTTGATCTGTTATACCGTGAAAGGTAATTATCAAGGGACAAAGGGATGACATTAAAACGAGGGAAGTCAGGATAGGAGGCTGGATGTCGTTGTTACAGCGTATTAAACGAGCTGCAAAAGCATTAATGCAGGAGACGCCAAACCAAACGGGTGTGGATTGGAAAAATATTGCTCCCTTAGAACAATCTGACTTGATAGAAATTCAGCGTTTTTTCACTCGCCCGAAATATTTTATCTTTGGACACGCTCGTTCGGGAACGACCTTACTGGCACGCTTGATGCGCGTCCATCCTGAAGTACACTGTAACTGGCAAGCTCATTTTTTTACTCGGCAGCCTTTTCTGCACGCTCTGGTGCAGGATGCAGAGATCCAGGAGTGGCTCAGCCGGCGCAGCAACCGCTGGAATCAAGGCCGTGATTTATCACCGCTGGTATTACGAGTGGCGGCAGATTTCATATTAGAGCGTGAAGCAGCACAATTAGGAAAACGGATTGTCGGTGATAAAAGCCCCAATAGTTTGGTAAATGGGGAAGCGGTCTTGCGGATGCAACAGATTTACCCTGATGCCCATTTGATATTCATTGTTCGCGACGGGCGCGATGCAGCTTTATCTCATCGGTTCCAAAGTTTTATTGATAAATCAGAATTCCTTTCTGATGAAGACATTGCCATCCGTGATGCTTTTCGCAAAGACCCCAGCCCTTTTTTAAGTGGTGAACGTTCGCTTTTTACTGCTAAAGGCTTGCGGCGTGCAGCGCAGGGATGGGTGGATAACGTCAATCAGACACATCAATTGGCTACCCAATTGTATGCCAACCAGTATTATTCCTTACGGTTTGAAGATTTGTTGAAGAATCCTTGGGAAAAAATGAGCGAAATCTGGTCGTTTATAGGAGCAGACATGGCTCTCCCCGGCCTACAAGAAGCGTTGACCCGTGAGTTACAGCAAAATCCGGATGCGGATTGGCAGCAACAAAAAGCAGAAGAAATCGCGCAACCCCTTCAAAAAGGCAAGAGCGGCAGCTGGCGGGAGATGTTTACCAGCCTTGACCAAAAAATGTTCCTTGAAATTGCTGCGGATACCTTAAACGACTGGGGTTATCCTCTTGAATAGGTTAAATTATTCTCACCGGAAAATATTCCACCTTATGGTTAAATGGAAAACATGCGGTTCTTAATTGCCGGTTTAGGTTCTATCGGAAGGCGTCACTTACGCAATCTATTAGCCTTAGGGCAGGATGACATTATTTTATACCGGAGCGGTCACAGCACCCTATCCAATCAGGATTTAATGCGTTTCCCGACTGCCCACGATTTACAGACCGCCCTTAATTACCATCCTGATGCTGTCATTGTGTCGAATCCAACTGCTCTGCATCTCTCGGTGGCGATTCCCGCTGCTCGACAGGGCTGTCATTTATTCCTCGAAAAACCGATCTCCCATAACATGGAAGGGATATCTACCCTGCGGCATATCGTTCAGCAAAATGGCGTCAAAGTCTTGGTGGGTTTTCAATTTCGATTTCATCCCTCCTTGCTGCAAATCAAACAATTATTGGCAGATGGAATGATTGGCAGGGCGTTATGGGCGCGTGCTCACTGGGGAGAATATCTTCCTAACTGGCATCCTTGGGAAGATTACAGACAGGGCTACAGTGCCCGTCCAGAACTCGGCGGGGGGGTATTGCTTACCCTCTGTCATCCCCTTGATTATCTGACTTGGTTGTTTGGAAAAGCTGAAAAGGTCACAGCGGTAATGGGAAAATTTAGCGATCTGGATCTCACGGTGGAAGATACTGCTGAAATTATCCTGAGTTACCCCGATCCATTTATTGCCAGTGTTCACCTTGATTACCTTCAGCAGCCTCCCCAGCATTGGTTGGAAATTGTGGGGAGCAAGGGTACAATCCACTGGGATTATTACAGTGGGGCAGTAATGGTAGAAATCGCAGGACAAACGACGGGGTCTCCTCAAACGCAAACTTATACCTTGCCAGCGGAATTTGAAAGGAATGATATGTTCTTAGCAGAGATGCAGCATTTTATCGAAGTCATTCAAGGACGCAACGATCCAATCTGTTCTTTAGAGGACGGAATCTATTCTTTAAATTTAGTGTTGGCTGCCAAAAAAAGCTCACAAACTGGGAAACAACAGGTAGTCATTGCCTGATGGACAAAAACCTCGCTAAATTTTGAATCGAAGCGAGGGAAAAATTTTTCAATAAAAGAGGTAACGTTACATGGTCGAAAAAATCAAAGAATCGATATTGATTTCCCCGTATGGCGGGAAATTAGTAAACCTGATTGTCAGCGGCGAAGAACGCCAAGAATTACAAGAAAAAGCCAATCGTTTGCCATCGGTAAAGATTTCGGCACGTTCACTTTGTGATCTCGAACTACTTGCCACTGGTGCTTTTTCCCCTCTGGATCGTTTCATGGGAAAAGCTGATTACGAGCGCGTTCTGACAGAAATGCGCCTTACCAATGGGACTTTATTCCCGATTCCGGTCACCCTGCCGGTGGATGAGGCAGCTCTCCCTACTTGGGGAGAAGCGATCACATTATGTGATGCCCGTAATAATACAATCGCAGTGATGCAAATCGAGGAAGTGTATCATTGGGATGCGTTACGAGAAGCTCGTCTTGTGTTAGGTACAACAGATCCACGGCATCCCTTGGTGTCCGAAATGGTGAATTGGGGCAAGGTATATGTGAGTGGTGCTTTGAAAGTGCTTGATCTACCCCGCTACCATGACTTTGTTGAACTGCGCCGCACCCCTGCTCAAGTGCGCGAAATGTTAGAGCAAATGGGACATGCCAATGTTGTTGCTTTTCAGACCCGCAATCCGATGCATCGCATTCATGAAGAACTAACCAAGCGGGCAGCTGAAGAAGTCAATGGTAGTTTATTGATTCATCCTGTGGTGGGATTAACCAAACCGGGCGATGTCGATCATTACACTCGTGTGCGGGTTTACCGCGCTTTAGTAGAAAATTACTATGACCCGTCTCGCACCTTGCTGAGTTTGCTGCCACTGGCAATGCGGATGGCAGGTCCGAAAGAAGCATTGTGGCATGCCATTATTCGGCGTAATTTTGGTGCGAATTATTTTATTATTGGGCGCGATCATGCAGGCCCAGGCAACGACAGCCATGGGAGACCCTTCTACGGTCCCTATGAAGCACAAGTGATGATGCAGCAGTATGCCTCGGAATTAGGAGTTCAACCGGTTGAATTCAAAGAATTGGTGTATTTACCGGATGAAGACCGCTATGAAGAGCAAAACAAAGTTCCCGAAGGCGCACGAATTTTTTCGATATCCGGCACACAGGTGCGTGATGAATATTTGGCGAAGGGAAAAACCTTGCCAGAGTGGTTCACCCGTAAAGAAACAGCGGAAATCTTACAGCAAATGTATCCTCCCCGCCATCGCCAGGGCGTGTGTATTTGGTTCACGGGTTTGAGCGGTTCGGGTAAATCCACCACCGCTGAAGTATTAACTTCCTTGTTACTGGAGCGCGGCCGCCAGGTGACCTTACTCGATGGCGATGTAGTGCGCACCCATCTCTCGAAAGGCTTAGGCTTTTCCCGTGAAGACCGTGATACCAATATCCTCCGCATCGGTTTTGTGGCAGGTGAAATTGCCCGACATGGCGGTACGGTAATATGCGCGGCGATAAGCCCCTACCGTGCAACCCGCAACGAGGTGCGGAAGATGGTAGGCGAAGACCGTTTTGTGGAGGTGTTTGTGGATACTCCAATTGAGGTGTGTGAGTCGCGCGATGTAAAAGGATTATATGCCCGGGCTCGCCGTGGTCAAATTACTGGTTTTACCGGTGTGGATGATCCTTATGAACCCCCTATCAACCCGGAAATTACAATCGACACTGTAACTTATTCTGCTGAGGAGAATGCTCGCCGCATCGTTGCCTTTTTGGAAGAACGTGGCTTTATTCTCCCTGACGGTTACTACAAGAACAATGAAACAGAAAAAGAATCCAGTAAGGATGCAGAAGCAAAATAACACGTGGAGTGAAGATGATTTTAGATCGCTTTCGACTTGATGGGCGAACTGCGGTAGTCACAGGTGGCGCTGGCTTACTGGGAGCGCAATTTTGCCAAACCTTAGCTGAAGCTGGCGCCAAACTGGTGGTGGGAGATATTAATCTTAAAGCTGCTCAGAATTTGGTGGCAGAACTAACCCAGCAAGGTTATCCCGCATTAGCGTTGGAGCTGGATGTGACCTCTCCTAATTCTGTCCAGCGATTAATACAAACCACCCTGGAAACATATCAGACACTGGATATTCTCGTCAACAGCGCCGCGCTTGACCCCAAGTTTGACCCTAAACATGGCGGACATGTAAACGCGTTTGAAGATTACCCATTGGAACTGTGGAATCAAGCACTGGCTGTCAATCTAACCGGCTTGTTTTTATGCTGTCAGGCAGCGGTGCAACCGATGTTGGCGCAAGGAAAAGGGGTGATCATCAATCTCTCATCCATTTATGGCATAACAGCGCCTGATCAGCGTTTATATCAACAAGAAGGTCAAGCGCGACAATATAAACCTGTTTATTATCCGGTTACGAAAAGTGCGGTGCTGGGTTTTACAACCTACTTGGCAGCCTATTATGCCGGGAAAAATATTCGCGTTAATGCTATTTCTCCGGGGGGAGTTTACAACGGTCACGATGACGCATTTGTACAGGCCTATTCTGCTCGTACCGTTTTGGGGCGGATGGCTCGCAAAGATGATCTAAACGGTGCTTTGCTCTTCTTGGCATCAGATGCTTCGGAATATATGACAGGCGCCAATCTCGTTGTCGATGGCGGGTGGAGTATCTGGTAATGAATGGCAGTGAAGTATTGGCGCTTATTCCGGCGCGCGGGGGTTCAAAAAGTATCCCTCAAAAGAATATCCGTTCCTTTGCTGGACATCCCTTGATTGCTTATAGCATTGCTGCGGGATTGGCAGCAGAGCTCGTAACACGGGTGATTGTTTCCACAGATGATGAAGAGATTGCGAAAATTGCCCGTCAATATGGGGCGGAAACACCCTTTTTGCGTCCGGATGAGTTTGCCCAAGACAACACACCTGATTTCCCCGTCTTCCTGCATGCTCTGGAATGGCTGGCAGAACACGAGCATTACCGTCCTGATATAGTCGTCCAGTTGCGTCCGACTTCTCCAATCAGGCGGGTTAGTTACATCAATCAGGCGGTTAGCCTGTTGTTGGAACATCCCGAGGCTGATTCGGTTCGTAGCGTAATCGTCCCGTTTCAAAATCCTTTCAAGATGTGGAAAATAGCCCCTAGCGGCTTTTTAGAACCCTTAATCCAAACCGAGTTTGCTGAGCCATACAATATGCCGCGTCAGCTCTTACCAGAGGTATACTGGCAAACAGGATATATTGATGCGGCTTGGGCGGACACGATTTTAACGAAACGCTCCATGACGGGTGAACGAATTCTGCCTCTTGTGCTGCAGTCATCGGATTGGATTGACATTGATACGCCGGATGATTGGCGCTATGCCGAGCGTTTGTTGGAATCCGGTGATATCACACTGGAGGAGTTGGGGTTTTCGCTCTAAATTTGTCATAGCGAGCTCAATACAACGCTCAATCAACGAATTCTCGCAGGTTAAATAGCGTTCGTCGCATATCGAAACCCACTCTTTAATAAACCATCGGGTTCATCTTGTAAACCTTGTCTGTATTATCTTATGAGTAGTAGAAAATGGAGTAATCTATGGCTGTAATTAAAATTGGCGACCGTCTCATTGGAGATGGTTATCCGACCTACGTCATTGCCGAGATCGGCGTAAATCATAATGGTATCCTAGCCCTGGCTTTGAAATTAATTGACATTGCGGCAGATGCCGGCGCGGATGCCGTGAAATTCCAAAAACGCAATTTAGAAAAATTGTATGCCAAGAAATATCTTGAAAACGCAAATGCAGGAGAAAAAACCTTACGCTACTTGTTGCCTATTCTGCAACAAGTGGAATTATCCGAGCGCGATTATTGGGAAATTGTCGAACATTGTCATAAACGGAACATCACCTTTTTGTGTTCTGCCTTTGACCCGGAAAGCGCTGACTTCCTGGATACCTTGGGTGTACCGGCTTTCAAAGTCGCCTCGGCTGATTTGACCAATTTGCCTTTACTCGACCACCTTGTTTCCAAAGGTAAACCGCTTATCCTTTCCACCGGTATGTCGCGGATGGAAGAAGTGGAGATCACGGTTAATTTCCTCAAAGAGCGCGGCGCCGAATTCGCCTTACTCCATTGCAACAGCACCTATCCGGCTGCTTTTGAAGATATCAACCTCCGCTTTATGGATCGCCTGCGCCAGTTTGGTGTTCCAGTAGGATATTCTGGACACGAACGGGGAATTGCGGTATCCACCGTTGCGGCTGCCTTAGGGGCCTCGATTATTGAGCGGCACCTTACATTAGACCGTACGATGGATGGGCCAGATCATGCTGCCAGCTTGGAACCACAGGGTTTCAAAAAAATGGTGCGTGATATCCGCCAGGTAGCAGAGGCGTTGGGTACCGGTGAAGAGAAGTTCATCTCCCGCGGTGAGATCCTCAATCGGGAAGTGCTAGGAAAAAGCTTAGTTGCCGCACGCCGGATTGAGGTAGGCGAGGTGATTACCCGTGACATGGTGGCTGTTAAGGGGCCTGCTCTAGGGTTATCGCCCCAGCATTATCAGCAATTGTTGGGGAGAGTTGCCCAACGGGTAATTGAAGAAGATGAACCTTTCCTGGATCGCGATCTGGGTGTAAAGATTGAGTTGGATGCCACGCATACCCTACCAATGGAATACGGGTTCACAGTCCGATTTCGGGACTCGGATGAGCTGTTGGCTTATCAGCCCCGCATGCTCGAATATCATTTTACCGATCAAGATTTAGACGAGCATTACAGCGGCGAAGATCATAATCTGAAATTAGTGGTGCATGCGCCAGAATTTTGG
The DNA here is from genome assembly GCA_034436035.1 of Anaerolineales bacterium. Lineage (GTDB taxonomy): Bacteria > Chloroflexota > Anaerolineae > Anaerolineales > UBA4823 > UBA4823. The sequence continues at coordinate 5,165 of DAOTVW010000248.1, read as the reverse complement.
GATCGTACATTGGTCGATTTGTGTTCCGAAGATGAACGACAACGGCAGGATTCGGTAGCCCTGGTGCAAAAAACGATTCGTTTGACCCGGGAGATGGCGCCTCATTTTATCGGAAAGCCTAAGCTAGTAGTACATCCTGGCGCAATGAGTCTAGATCATCCGATTTCCAATCATCAAATGCTGTATGATAACCTGCGCCGCTCATTGGATGAGATTGATTTTGATGGGATAGAACTGTTGCTGGAAAATCTACCTCCGCACCCCTGGTATTTTGGCGGTCAATGGCTCACCAATGCCTTTATGGACGCTTATGAGATACGCGATTTTATCGAACCCTTGGGCTTAAAGATGTGCTTTGATACTTCGCACGCGAAGTTATACTGTAACTGGGCGCATGTCGATTTTTATGATCAGGTGCAGGTATTGCTCCCCTATATTGGACATTTGCATCTCTCAGACGCAGCTGGTTTAGATGGGGAGGGATTGCAAATCGGCGAAGGCACAATTGATTGGGTGCATTTCTTCCGGGTAATAAAGGATTACCATGGCACCATGATCCCCGAAATTTGGCGTGGCCATCAGCGTCAAGGGGAAGGATTTCTCATCGCCATTCAAAGATTATCGGAAGCATATTTTCAAGCTCATCATGATGCAAAATAGTATCCCGACATAAAATAGACGATAATGGTAGTATGAAATCACACTGGCGTGGTTGGCTTCTCGTTTCCGGTTTGATCCTGCTCATCAGCGCTTTGGCGTGCCGTTTTACCTATTCAATTGATTTTGGGAACCCCAATCTGCTCCCAAAACCAAATACAGCCAATGATGTTATCTTCGATGTAATGGCTTCAACACAATGGAATAATAGCGGGGTGACCGTTAAGCCAGGCGATACGCTTGAAATTAAATATTTATCAGGTAGTTGGTCGCCTTGGCCTGGCGGAAATTATGATGCATTGGGTTCGGGAGGTGATCCGCGTTGCACCTGCAATGTCATTATGGGAGTTTCCCATGCTGCATTGATTGGAAAAATTGGGGATAACCAGCCCTTTTTAGTGGGAGAGGAATTTCGCCATACCATTGGAGAAGAAGGGGTTGTCTTTTTAGGGATTAATGACAACCGTTTATCCGATAATTCAGGGAGTCTGACAGTGAGGATAAAAGTAATTCGTAAATAAAAAATGTCTCAGCACAAGAGCTCTCCTCGCGCTGGAAAACCTCAATCTTTGAGGGAATTGCCAGTATGAGGTCGAATGGAAAATGTAAAGTTGAAATTGAATTCGTCCTTTTCGCCATTTTCCACTCTAACAAGCAAATAGTTTATTTAAGGATCATTCTAAAGGAGAATCCATGAATCCGTATACCTACCAACTATATCGTGCTGGTGTTAGCCTTTGGTTGGATAACATCACTCGGAGTATGCTAGATAATGGTACATTAGAGCGATATATAAAGGAATATTCAATAACAGGCCTTACATCCAACCCATCTATTTTTGATCAAGCCATCGCTCATACCAATTATTATGACCAAGCTATTGCTACCAAAAGGAAAGCTGGACTTTCTGCGGAGGAACTCTTTTTTGAATTGGCAATTGATGACTTGACCCGTGCAGCGGATTTGTTTTTACCAATTTATGAGCGCAGCAATGGACTAGATGGGTGGGTTTCGCTAGAAGTATCACCGTTATTAGCGTATGACACGAAAACCACTTTAGCTGAAGCGAAACGCCTATTCAGCCAGGCCAATCGGCCAAACCTTTTTATCAAGATACCAGGAACGGATCAAGGGATTGCGGCAATCGAAGAAGCGATATTCTCCGGTGTACCGGTGAACGTGACATTGCTTTTTTCTGCCGAACAATATTGGCAGGCGGCTCAGGCTTGGTTAAGGGGTGTGGAGAGGCGCATCGAGGCGGGATTGAAACCTGATGTGCGTTCAGTAGCTTCGATATTTATTAGCCGTTGGGATAAAGCTACCCTGGGCAAAGTGTCGGAGAACCTGCGGGATCAGCTTGGGTTGGCAGTTGCCAAGCGCACTTATTTAACCTATCTCAAATTCCTTAGCTCTGACCGTGTTTTACGAGTGATGAACTTCGGTGTTCAACCACAACGCTTATTATGGGCAAGCACTGGTACCAAAGACCCACAAGCATCGGATATCTTTTATATTTCCAATTTGGTCGCGCCGTACACCATCAATACAATGCCAGAAGAAACATTACAGGCTTTTGGAGAGCATGGCAAGCTAGGAAGCCCGTTGATGTCGAATACGACAGACACCGATGGTACATTTGCGGATTTCGAAAAGGTTGGGTTTAAATATGAAGATTTGGCGGAAACTTTGCAAACCGAGGGGGCGGCTGGATTTGTGAAATCCTGGAATGATTTGTTAAACAGCATCACTGCCAAAGAAACTAAATAATTCGTGGAGCACTTATTAAATTCGTAAATTACCAAGGAGAGCATGTGTGACTGATGATATTTTCCCTCACCTTCCCCAACGCATTTGTGGTTTGGGTAGTTTGGCGTATAACCTATGGTGGTCCTGGCAACCTGATGCCCGTAATTTGTTTCGGCTGTTAGGGCTTTATCCTTGGCGGGAAAGCGGTCATAACCCGATCCGGATGCTTGCCACTTTGCCAGCTGCATTATTAGACGAAGCTGCCAAAGACCCGCAATATTTACAACTCTATGATCAGGTAATGCAGCGATATGAGACAGAGATCAAATCCAATCTAGGGTGGTTTGAACAAACCTATGGGTCGACTTCTGGGCTTGTGGCATATATGTCTTTTGAATATGGATTACATCCTTCTCTTCCCATCTACGCGGGTGGTTTGGGTATTTTAGCGGGAGATCACTTGAAAGAAGCAAGCGATCTCGGAGTGCCTGTGGTGGCAATCGGTATGATTTACTCCGATGGATACGTACAACAGCGCATCCGTGATGATGGGTGGCAGGAAGATGTGCAAACAACCTTAGATCGAAGGTTTGACCCAATTCAAGCGGTTTTGGATTCGCAAGGGAAACAACTGGTTGTGCAGGTACCAATTTTTGATCCACCACTGTATGTATCTGTATGGAAAGTGCAAGTAGGGCGGGTAATGCTTTATCTAATGGATACCGATTTAGAGGTCAACCAGCCTTGGGAAAGGGCGATTGCTCAGACATTATATGCGGGAAATGTTGAGCAACGTTTGAAACAGGAGATCGTTTTGGGCATGGGGGGAATGCGAGTGCTGGAAGCTTTAGGAATGCAACCAACCGTATTACACCTTAATGAGGGTCATCCCGCTTTTGCGATTTTGGAGCGCCTGCGCAAGCGTATAGAACAAGGGGATAATTTTGATCGGGCATTTCAACAGGTTCGTTCAACAACAGTTTTTACTACCCACACACCCGTCGCTGCTGGTACCGATGTATTCCCTTTTGCTCTGATGGAGCAATATTTCGACTCTTACCTCAATCATCTCCAGGTGGATAAGAAGGCATTTTTCGATTTGGGTGTCAATCCTCAAGACGCAAACGCTGGGTTTAATATGACCGTTTTCGCCTTACGCTCATCCCATTACCATAATGCCGTGAGCAAGCGCCATGGTGAAGTGGCACGCCAAATGTGGGCAGGGTTATGGCAGGATAAAAAACCAGAAGAGGTGCCAATCTTCTCGATCACCAATGGTGTTCATCTACCTACTTGGATTGAATTGGTGCAACTGCAGCCAATGTTAAGCCGCTATCTTGGTGAAAACTGGGTGGAAAATCAGGATCTTCCGCAAACTTGGGAAAAAGTAGATCAGATTCCGGATGCAGAATTGTGGCATTTGCATCAGGATTATAAAGCAACACTGCTCGGAAGGATTGATGAGCGAACGCGCACACGTTGGCATCGAGATAAGATTGCTACCAGCAGTGTACTAGCCTTTGGCGCGCTGCTTGACCCAGAAATCCTGACGATTGGTTTTGCCCGCAGGATGACCGGTTACAAGCGGGCGGATTTGATTTTCTACGATTTAGAGCGCATCAAGCGTTTGCTGACCGATCCGGTACAGCCAATCCAAATCATTTTTGCTGGTCTCGCTCATCCGGCAGACAATGACGGCAAGCGCATGATCCAGCGTATTTTCCATTTAGCGCAAGATCCAGACTGTGCTGCCAGGATAGCCTTTGTTGAAAATTACGATCAGCAACTCGCCCAATATTTCGTGCACGGGGTGGATGTATGGTTAAATAACCCACTCCCGCCCCTTGAAGCAAGTGGGACGAGCGGTATGAAAGCCGCGGTAAATGGCACTCCTAATCTTTCCATTTTAGATGGCTGGTGGATAGAAGGCTTCAATGGGGAAAATGGATGGGGGTTTGGCGGCGACGCTATCCCCGGTGACCGCAATGCTGCCGATGCTGCTGCCCTTTACCAGCTCCTTGAAGAAAAAGTGATCCCACTTTATTACGAACGTTCGGATGACAGCGTACCGCATGGGTTTGTGAAGGTGATGAAAGAATCCATTAAAAGTATCGCGCCGACTTTTTGTACCCGTCGGATGGTGAAAGAATACGTAAACCGCTGCTATGCCCCCGCTTTAGGAATATCCGCTGTAGCCCCTGAATAAACCTTGCTATAAAATGGATGAGGTGTTCACTAAAGGGAATAAGGAGAAAAAATGTCAGTCTCTTTAACTCAATTAGCAATTTGGAAAGAATTACAACAGCATTATCAGCAGATTAAAGACCTGCATTTGCGCGACTTATTCCAGCTAGACCCAGAACGGGGAAAGCGCTTTTCGATCCAGGCAGTTGGGCTGTATGTTGATTTTTCCAAACAGCGCATCACTGAGGAGACTTTGCGCTTGTTAGTTGAGTTAGCACGGCAGCGTGGGTTAGAGGAGCGCCGGGCAGCGATGTTTCGCGGTGACCCAATTAACGTAACCGAGAAACGTTCAGTACTGCATGTTGCTTTGCGGGCTCCTCGTGATGCGCATATCTTTGTAGATGGGGAAGATGTAATTGCACAAGTCCATGCGGTGCTTGACAAAATGGCCCAGTTTTCAGAAAGGGTACGCAGCGGCGCGTGGAAAGGATATACAGGAAAACCGATAAAAAATGTAGTCAATATCGGTATTGGAGGGTCAGACCTCGGTCCTGTCATGGCATACGAGGCGTTGAAGT
>DAOTVW010000247.1:0-2324 GCA_034436035.1 Anaerolineales bacterium | reverse complement strand
TATAGTAATATGTCCCATTTAATGTACCGCTTGCCGCAGTAGAGGATGAAACCCCCGTTGGAATAGCCATGTCTGTAGCAAAAGTAGAACCTGAAGACAATGTAAGTGGTTGTTGCGGTGTTGTCGTTCCAATGCCAATATAATTGTTTCCTTGAATGATAAGTGCAGGCGAACTGGAGTTTGCATTATAGAAAATTTCGAATTTATTTCCATCGTTGATATTATTTATCAAAGTCCAGGTCGCTGAGTTGGTGTTTAGAGATACTTGAGTCGTTCCAGCCCCCCCCATAGTTGTTAAGTTTCCTCTGACATAAGCATTTCCATTAACATCCAACTTTACGGATGGACTCGTCGTCCCGATTCCAATGGAGCCATTTTTTATTGTTAACTCTGGGTTTGTATAATTATTATAGGAATAAATATAAGTGGTGATTGATGTCCCGCCACCGATAACAAAACCACTCCCAGCCGTACTTACAATACCAGCCGCACTGGCTAAAACGCCAGGTGCAGTTGATCCGTATGCACGGAGTAGAAGCGTTGACGCTGGATTGGAAACTTGTAATCCTGTTGCCCCTGTCCCTGGATCAATTGTATTTTGGACATTTACTAAATTCGTATATCCAGTGACATTGTTTTGGACATCCAACCTCGCCCCCGGTGTCGTCGTCCCGATGCCGACGTTGCCGCCATTAAAATAACTATTACCATTGGTGTTTAGCCGTACAGCTGAAGTTCCGGCTGTCTGACTAAATAAATCTAAATAAACGCTTCCAGCATCAGGGCTACCAAATAAGCTAGCTAAAGTACGCGAGATTTCTCCGCTTGACTGCATCCTCCAATCAAATTGCCCACTCCAACGACTGACATGGCTGACAAATTTTCCGCCAGAATCCTCATAATATATCTTGGAAGAATAAGTTGGGTCAGCTATATATAAGATTCCGTTCACCTTAACATTGCCAGAAACATGAAGCTTCGCCCCCGGTGTCGTCGTCCCGATGCCGAGATTACCACTCGCTGTTAATCTCATTACTTCTGACAATGTGGAATAATCATCGGCATTATGTTGGTAGAAAACCAGATCATGACGCCCGTATGCACCGGAGGAAATACCTTGAATAGCTGGACCCACCGCACTTCGTCCAGCGGGATCACCAAAAAATTCTAGTCGTGGAGTATTTGCATTCGTATCGCCATAACTAGCAAGAGTAATTCTTCCGGAACTACCACCATTTATTGTCAATATACCTACAGGTCCCGTCGTCCCGATGCCGACGTTGCCGTAAACATACAAATTAGCTCCAGTTTGAGATGGGCCACCTACTCTTAAATTACCACTATTCATTTCCACTCTCGTTCCATCAACACCAACTGGAGCTATATAGGCATTCGATGGTCCTTGAAGAACTAAATTTGTAGAATCAGCATAAATTCTTCCAGATGTTCCACCAACATAGAGATTACTACCTGTAAACCTACCTTCTCCGACTACATCTAATTTATAAGCTGGCGCCGTCGTCCCGATTCCGACGTTGCCGGAGGCTGTATCAATAAACATACGAGTAACACCACTTTGACTATCGAAACGAAAACCCCAATTTGCCGGAGATACGCTGCCTATAGTACCGTTATCGAGATCACGTGGACTTATGAAAGTCATGCCACCTATAAGATGTACCGTGCCATTGATTGTTGGATTGTTACCATACCAAGAATTGTATATGCCACCCATTTGACTTCCGGAGTATGGCGTACTGAATGTAATACCCGCAACTGCATAATTTCCATTATTAGAGGCGAGGAAAATCTGCCCATTGGATGTTGAGTTGTTTTCAACATCAAGGGTTTGTGATGGTGTCGTCGTCCCGATGCCGACGGAGCCACCTTCGGCAATCATAAATCTAGTATTGCCGGCAACGTTTCCCTCTCTAATAGCAAAGGTTTTATTTGATTCTAATTGAATTGTCCAGGTTTTGCTGTTAGCAATATTTTTGAATTGCACAAAGGGGACACCACTTGAAGCAGTATTACTAATAAAGAGGCCATTATAGGCGTCCGAACCTTTAAATTCAGCATTGTAAAAATTTGTGCCAGCATCAATAAATAATACTGCCCCAACTCCAGCCGTTGGTGTGTTATTACCGTGAGATATGTGCAATTGGGCACTTGGATTCGTCGTCCCGATGCCGACGTTGCCGGTACTAACGTTAACGGTCAAGTTAGGTGTGCTGTGATTAGAATCAGTGAGTTGCGAAATTTGGAAAAGATTCCCACTATTGCCACTTATTAGATAACCCGGATAGGTACCGTTTGGGAGAAGA
>DAOTVW010000246.1:0-1740 GCA_034436035.1 Anaerolineales bacterium | reverse complement strand
ACGATTTATTAAGGTCGATAGGAATTGATTAATATGCGGAATCCGCCATTGAAGAATGATGAAAATGATAGAGACAGAGCCAAGCACCAACCAGGCTTGGCTGGACAAGGACAACGCAGCCGCGCAGAGGATGCCACACAAAAACGCCAGGGAAAGCCAAAAGAGGGGCATGGATCAATACTCTTAAATTATTATAACGTTCGATTCGTTATGGATAATGTTTTGATATGATCAAGAATTCACGGAAACACGCCGTGCGTTCGGTAGTTATTTTCAACCTAAACTGCGTAATTCCGGCTTATCTTCCGAGGTTGAAGGTGTACTAATTGGATGCAGGGTTTGTGTAGGAGTATAAATGGATGTCGGGGTTAGAGTTAATGAGGATAGCCCGCCACAATTTTGATGCAGGTTTGGAGTAGCGGTAAATGTCCTGGTCAAGGCAATAGTGGGCGTTTCGGTAGGGGTTTTCGAAGGGGGAATGGGAATGGTGAGAGTAATGACGACTTTCGTTGCGGTTGGCGTATAGCGCCAGGAAGGGTTTGAGCAACCATACACGATAACGAGAAAAAGTGAGGCTAAGATAAACTTACGCACAGACATCGCCTGAAGGAAAAGTTATCTATAACGATGAAATAAAAGGGTATATTGCCGGATTATCATTTAAGTGCAGACACTCTAACTTTGATTATAAAAGAATTTCAAGGAAAATCAAAACTATTTTAAGAGAGTGTTGAAAAAGAAGTTCATAATGGAGCAAACCCTCAGACTTTCATATAGGGCATGTAGTTGAAGATAACGGCCAAAGGTAAACCAATCTGCTGCAGGAATTTGAGATGGAAAAAGACCATTTTATTGACACAAAACCTGACAGGTCTCCGCAAAAGTCTTTCCTAACTGGTTTCATATCCCTGCAAGCGAGTCGGGTTGCGTAGGCTCTGATGACAATCAATAAATATTAAAACCTGACAGGTCTCCATGGAGGTATTGCGTACCAAGTTTCATGTCCATGCGCGCGATTCAATAATCATCGGCTCTGGTAAGACCTGTCAAGTTTGAACTGGGTGGTTCGCTATGAAAGTCTTGCTTACCGGGTTTCATATCCCTGCAAGCGAGTCGGGTTGTATAGGCTCTGATGACAATCAATAATATTAAAACCTGACAGGTCTCCATGGAGGTATTGCCTGTCGAATTTCATGTCCATGCGCGCGATTCAATAATCATTGGCTCTGGTAAGACCTGTCAGGTTTGAACTAGATGGTTCGCTATGAAAGTCTTGCCTACCGGATTTCATATCCATGCAAGCGAGTCGGGTTGCGTAGGCTCTGATGACAATCAATAAATATTAAAACCTGACAGGTCTCCACAAAAGTCTTGCCTACCAGGTTTCATATCATGGCAAGCGAGTCGGGTTGTATAGGATCTTGTAAGACCTGTCAGGTTTGAACTAGATGGTTTGCTGTGAAAGTCTTGCCTACCGGATTTCATATCCCTGCAAGCAAGTCGGGTTGCATAGGCTCTGGTGACAATCAGTAAATATTAAAACCTGACAGGTCTCTGCAAAAGTCTTGTGTTCCAAGTTCTTTGTCCATGCGGGCGATTCGGATAGCATTAGCTCGTATGAGACCTGTCAGGTTTGAACGCTGTGACGTACCATAAATGCCCAGTCTGGTATCATCACCAGCTTTTAAATTACGCCTGGGGATGTCTATGATGTGTATCATTTTTTTCATTCCTTTTTTA
>DAOTVW010000245.1:0-1993 GCA_034436035.1 Anaerolineales bacterium | reverse complement strand
TGCCCACTCACATAATTGGATGTCCAGGCATAGATAAAATTGTTGTATACGCTCAATTCTGCATAAACATTATTTTTATTGGTTAACCCATTGCTTCCAACCTTCTCCCAATCCACCAGGCCATTTTGTTGCAGCGTGCCCGACGTCCGCCAGAGTTCAAATCCATCGGTCAGGTTAAACACCGCCACATATAACCCACCCGCATACACGGTTGCTCCATCAACGATAAAACCGGCATTATTGACGTCACCATCCATGCCGGGTAGATTAACCTGTGTCCAAGTACCCGGATCACCCGAGGGACTGCGTAAAATAATCGCGCCAGAAGCGCTGCGGGCTCCAATATATAGATACCCATTCAAATCACCAAGAATATCCACCCGATTCAAATAGCCGGTCGGGCTGCTATACACCTCTGTCCAGGTCGGCGTTCCATTGAGGTTGGTCGTTCTGTACAATTTCCCAACGTCATCATTGTTGTCCCCGCGCAAAGCGCCAAGATTTTGAGCCCCAAAATAGAGAGCGTTATTATATACAAACCCCGACCAAACTTCCGGTGTTCGGTTGTTGGGAGAGCTTGATCCAAATCCTCCGATATTTTTTTGTGTCCAGGTGGTCCCGTCATTGGTACACCAGACCTGTGCACCAGTGAGCCAGTTTTGGGTTCCGCCACAGAGGTAACCATTGAACACTTGCATATCCTTAAAATTGGTATTATAGATATCCCCAAAACCAGCTCCATAGGCTGCAATTGCATCTTCCCAGCTATTAGGATTGCCGGTTGGACTGCGAAAAATGCGTGTCCCTAAATAGTTGCTCCCCCCATTTGCTGTGCTGGCATAGATATAGCCATTGAATTCCTGCAAGCTGTCAATATGGTCATTTTGCGTGACATTTGTGACGCCAAATGGCTTCCCATTCGCGTCCGCTGCCACTTCTTCCCAATCCGCCTGACTGGATGGAATTGTCACCCCGGCTTTGGTGCGCCAGATACGCGCTCCAAGGGTGTTATCCGCCTCCATCCCCAGATAAAGTTGTCCATTGAACACAAGGACTTCGAAACCTTCCTCTGAGCTGAAAGTCCCATCAGCGCCTCCCCCAAGGCCGAACGCGTTATCATTGACTTGCACAAATGGTTGACAGGAATATAAAGTGGATTGTGCCACCGCTGCTTGGGCAGGACGAACGGGATTGAATTGGGGAATGCCAATCACAAATAAAGCCAATCCAACGATGACAATGCCTAATCGGAAGGCTAATTTGCGGGCGGCATAGCGATTCCATCCCATTTGCATTTCAGCGTGACGTTTCATTCGACCTGTCAATCCAACTCCTCTTCAATAACAAATCAAAAGGGTCTGGATAGCCAGACCCGTCGCGCCGCAAATGCATGCAACCTTCGGTAACCTGGCTATCCTGGCCGGCACAACCGGCTGTAGATCCATGGCTTTGCGTCCCCGGTTTTCACCGGGTTTGCCTTTATCGAGTCGTTCTCGTTATTGGTAATGTGCACTTAAAGCATTTGAGCCTGGTAGCCCAGGCTCGACGAATGAAAGATAGAAATAAGTAACCATTCGGCGGCCTGGCAGTCATGGTCAAGTTAAATTGACCGAAGACCCATAGCTTTGCGTCACCAGCTTTCGCTGGTTTTGCCTTTTCGTGCTTAGCTCTATCTTATAGAATTAATCCCAATCCGTCAATAGTAGGGAATTAGCAGAATTGTAAGGTTAGGTATTAAATAACCTAACAAGATTATCAGGGGGTAGTTTTTGCTTCTAAAAAACAAGCGGAATCAATCTTCAAAAAAGGGGGTTGATTCCGCTTTAATCGTTAAACGTTATTCTCGGGATTTATTCACCCAGGTCAAGCAAATTATCCGGTAATCCCAATGGCGAACCAGCGTGGGTTTCCAACTCTAACTCCAACACAATTGCCGGGGGAGTATAGGGTCTTGATGATTCTTGTTTTTCTTCTGTAGGTAGATTTAAGTTAT
>DAOTVW010000244.1:0-1858 GCA_034436035.1 Anaerolineales bacterium | reverse complement strand
AATCACTACCACATAGCCTATTATGATCCAATCAATAAAGATTTAGTGTATGGTTACCATAATGGATTGGGCTGGACATTTACAAAGGTTGATGAAACCGGCGATGTGGGTCAAAACCCATCGCTTGGATTACTCAATGACAAACCCCTCATCTCCTATTATGATGCCACCAACGGAGCATTAAAATTAGCCACCTTTGATGGTTCGCTGTGGTCCATTGAAACAGTAAATCATCAAAGCAATACCACCGGCCATTACTCCTCGCTGAAAGTCACTTCCTCTGGGATTTACATCTCTTACGATGATGCCAGTTCAGGTTTATGGATGGCTTATTCACCTATCACGAGCCCACATGCTTGGACTCTCATTAACGTTGACACCGTCAGCGGAGCTGGCAAGTTTAGTTCTATTGATGTTGATTCGTCCGGTTTGCCTCATATTGCCTACTACGATACTGACAGCCACAGCCTGAAAGTTGCCTCCGCAACCAGTAGTTCGACACCTTTTGGGTTCTCCTCGGCAACCATCGATTCCGGCGATGACGTAGGCAAGTACTGCTCTTTGACCACTGATTCAACCGGTCAGATTCACGTCAGCTATTACAATGCCACGAAAGGCGACTTAAAATATGCGCTCTTTGATGGCAGTAACTGGTCTTCGCAGATCGTCGATCAAGGCGGTGATGTCGGTTTATGGAGCGAAATCGTTGTCGATCCAGGCACCAACATCCCTCATATCTTATACTACGATGCTACCCGTCAGGAATGGAAGTACACCTATGATGCTGCCAAACCGATCATTTCCACGATCTTTCTACCAGCCATCCTACGCTAGAGGTACTCGATAATAAAAAAATCCGGAAGGGTCACACCTTCCGGATTTTTTTTAACAATGGAGAAATTTTTTTTAGCTATCCCTAAAAGACATTCGCATTGAACTATAAAATCTCCATCCACCGGTCAATCAGCGCGTTAATGCGGCGGCTTTCTGCCTTCTGCTCACCCATCCGAGCCAATTTCTGGCGGGTTTCTGCGGATTGCAACAACAACTCCAAAGCAGATTCCCAATCAGCAGGTTGGGAGGCAAACATACCGCCGTCTTTCCATTCCAAATAAGACGGGATGGGTGTTGCCACCCAAGCAACCCCCCGCGCTCCCGCCTCCACAAGCGCTAAATCTGAGCGCGATTGATTATATGGAAAATCCGCCAATGGAAACAGCAACACATCGAAATCGGCGAGTAAAAACGGGTAATCCTCTAATTTTCCAGGTGGAATGAAATACTTGCGCTCATCGGATACTGCTGTCAATGCTTCATAGGTTTTTAAATTGCCGATTATCCCAACCAATAAGGATGGGAATTGTTCTAGTATCCTGCCGATTGATTCGTTAACTGGGGCAATATCGATTGCCTGAGTATGATTGGCTATTATTCCGATTTGCGGGTTCGTACGTCTGGGGGGTTGCTTTTTCCACATGGGATTGTTCTCATCCCAAGCATACGGTATCACAACCACCTTGCTGGTGTGCGGTCGATAAACCTCAGCCAATTGCGCGCTGGGTACGCTTACCACGCTGGCTGCCTGCAATATTCTGCCGAGCCGTTGCATCGCTTGCGGGTTCGCTGCGCCAACTTCCTCATACCCATAATATGCGGGAGGAAGCTGGTAAAAATCCTCATCCAGGTCCACCACCACATGCACACCTTGTTTCGCCAATTCTTCGACCCCTCGTGTAAATTCCTCTGCCAGGTGCGGACGCGCAAAAACTGCGCCATCCATTTCTACCTCTGCATCCGTTTGATAGCGGGTTGCGATCTTCACCTTCATCCCTTTTTGCATCAGCGTTTCGATTACAGG
>DAOTVW010000243.1:0-1636 GCA_034436035.1 Anaerolineales bacterium | reverse complement strand
TCAACCTTCCCACATAATAGTTCCAACCTGTATCAGCAAGGTTTGTTTGCAATGCAAATATGTTGCTGTATAAAAGCATATCCGGCATATATGAGGCAAACTTTGCAATTGACCTTAAATCCGGACCACCGTAAGGATTGCTCTGATTCCCCATACCTCCATAAATTTCTACCATTGCCTTAGCTGGCGAAGGTTGCCAGAACCACCAAGTAGAAGAGTTCGCATTGTTATTCAAATCTTTAACATTCGCGGTAACAAAATACTTCGGACCCGGTGTTAATCTGTTACTGGTCTTAATCACAACAGTACGATTGTCGCCAAAGAAATAAGCGTCAACCACAGAATACGGAATACCGTATTGATTTGTTACTACATAATTAACAGGATTAAGCGCTGTTGTCGGGTCAACCGATTCAGAGAATGTAATCTTGATACTATTCGTGCTGCCGTAAGTGCCAGCATCAACAATTTCAGGTCCGAGAACATCCGGATTTGCTACCGGCACCCAACGCCCTTCCTTAAAGCCAAAGAAGTCAATGTCATACGCGCCCGTCGCAGTTGGAATTGGTAATCCTAAGCTTATATAGTCAGGAATATTATTATAAGTATCTGAACCAGTACCTGCTGTAACATAATACACAGCTGGATTCGTGCTACCATTCATATAAACTTCAACCTTATGGGTTCCACCCTGAGAAGTGTCAGCAGTAATAATTATCCAGAATTCATTCCATACACGAGGGTCGCATGGATGATACACAAGAGTTCCACCTTCGCCCGGGTCAACATTAGCGGTAGCAGTTGTGCCATTCTTATTATTCATCATCAGTCCCCAGCCCGGATAAGTCGTCTGAGCACTCACATCCGTATCAGTCCTATCTTCCGCTGCGCGCCCTAATGAAAATGAAATTATACTACTCGGGTTTGACTGCCTTATCGAGAACATACCTTTACCATCAAAACCATTGAAATAACCGTTTGGCGCTTCACGCAGGTATGGAAGTTCAAGCAGAGGGTCTGTTGGCGGAGTTAAACGGGCACGAAACGTGATTGTAACATTTGTCAACAAATTCGCTGCTGCGGCTGCAGGCAAACCGTTCGTTGCCGTCATATGAATGAATTGGAACCGCCTGTTGTTACTACCGGTGCTGGTTGTATTTGAGGCATCTTCAATAGTTATATAATCCCAACTGACGCCACTTATGACATAATTGGAGGCGCTCACGCCGCCAACCTGACCAACGCCAGGTCCACGACCATCACCAGCCCAAGATGAACTATACGCATCAGTAGCATAGACCCATGTCCCATCAAGGGCTTGGTTCGTTGGCGAACTTTTTACGCCGCCCTGGAATATATATCGCCATCCACCGGACGGATCCTTATAGGCAATACCTGCGTTCAACTGGTTCGCAATTATGCAGACCAGCGCGATGATGCCGGCTAAAGCCGACAATCTAACTGCATTGCAATTAACACCAAACGTATTATTTGTTGTTTTCATATCTTTTTTTGTTTTTGGGTGGGAGGTTTCTGTCTCTGACGGTGAAAAAGCCGATTTTGACGCGATAAAATCAGTAGCCTGCGGCTTACCGCTCACACAGTTCATTTTAATTGTTCGGTTCATACTGTATGG
>DAOTVW010000242.1:0-2681 GCA_034436035.1 Anaerolineales bacterium | reverse complement strand
AAAAGGAAAACTCATTCGAATCCGTTTCGAAGATTGCATGGTTAAGGAAGACATAATTGAGACAAGTTTACTACGATAATAAACTTGTAGCAATTATTATGCCAATTATTGATTTTCTGTAACTACTCAGCTATTATTTAAAGATTGTTATGGGAAACTATTATCCTGGCGAGTTTGTGAAGTCATCTCTCGACCGGCACCTGTCATGGCGAGATTCGACTATACCGCCGGAAGACGGCACTCGAAGAGGAAATAACATTGTACAATTGGGTCGTTCCTCCATGCAGTCAAGACCGGTACGAACTGGTGCGGTAGAGCCCATTGGCGAGATTGGTCCAGTCCAGGCCGCGAAAAAAGATTGGTGGCTTTGTAGGGGAGTGGCAAAGACCCCGTTGAGTAGCTTTGAACGATCGAAAGCCTGGCTGGCTTGGAGGTAAAGATTCCTAAGAAGCGAGGTATCAAACCAATGAAAAAAGCGAAAAGTGTTTCCAAATCGAAAGCGCAAACCGCTCTGCAGATTATCTACCCCAATGCAGCCGGATTGGACATTGGAGCTAATGAAATCATGGTTGCCATTCCTCCTGATCGAGAAGGTGTGACCGTACGGGGATTTGGCACCTACACGCCGGATTTGGCAGCCCTGGCAGACTGGTTGAAAGAGGCAGGCGTGACTCATGTTGCCATGGAGTCGACCGGTGTGTATTGGATTCCTATCTTCGAGCTATTGGAAGAAAGGGGATTTGAAGTCATCGTGGTGAATGCGCGCCATATCAAGCATCTTCCGGGACGCAAGAGTGATGTCATGGATTGCCAGTGGATCCAACAGCTGCATGCTTATGGGTTGTTGCGGGGATCTTTCCGTCCGGAAGCCGAGATGTGCGTCCTGCGAGCCTACCTACGCCACCGCGATAATCTGCTTGAAGACCGCGCTAAGCATATTCAATACATGGAAAAGGCTTTGCTGCAAATGAACATCCAATTAGGCCAGGTGCTGAGTGATCTGACCGGGGAGACTGGCCTGGCAATTTTGCATGCGATCGTGGGAGGAGAGCATGATCCTCTGGTTCTAGCGAATATGCGTCATGGAAATTGTAAGCATCCACGAGAGGATATGATCAAAGCATTGACGGGACATTATCGAAAAGAGCATTTGTTTGTCTTGAAACAAGCACTGGAGATGTTTGAATCGTTTAGCCAACGCCTGCAAGAATGCGATCAGGAGATCAAATGCTTGCTAGAAGAGATGCAGCCAGAAGTTACAGACGATTTACCGCCACTGCCTCCCAATCCTAAACCCAACTCGCACAGTAAAAATGCCCCTAGTTACAATGCCCGCAATCTCATCTATCCTCTTGCGGGGGTTGATTTGATGGCCATTCCTGGCATGAATGAGATCTTACTCCAAAAAATCCTCTCCGAAGTAGGACTGGATATGTCCCGCTTCCCAACCGCCAAGGATTTCTGCTCCTGGTTGGGGTTGGCACCCCATAATGCCATCTCTGGCGGACGTATCCTATATAGCCATACTCTCAAGAACCATAACCGAGCTGGGCAGTGTTTCCGCCTGGCAGCTCGAGCTGTCAGCAAAGGGAAAACTGTGTACAGCGAATTTTATCGTCATATCCGATCCCGCTCCGGAGCCAAAGAAGCTAACCTGGCTACTGCTCATAAAATCGCTAGAACATTTTACTATATGCTCAAACGACGCCAACCTTTTCTTGCACCGGATTTGCAAACCTATCTTCAGGTTCAACGTGAAAAGGACATTCATCGCTTGGAAGCCAGGGCGGCTAAATTTGGATTCCGCCTTCAGCCCGCGGAGGCCGCGCAATTATGTTATGAGTAGCAAAGCGAAGCCATCTCCCTGCCAAATTGGAGATTGCTTCGGTCGCAAAGTACGCTCTCTCGCAATGACGGCTGTGCTGAGTAATTACAATAATTGTTATAACTCCTTGAAAGGTCGGTAAAGGGAAACCATCCACGAATAAACAACGAATACTCCAAGGAGGGAGTTCTTTTGGTATGCAGGCGTTCTTCGTGGACGGTTTGGATATCCCTCCCGCTGGTTCTGAAACCAGCGGGTGGGTCTGACCCAAACCGTCCACGAAGAACGCCTGCATACCCAAAGGACGCCCTCCTTGGAGCACTCGTTGTTTATTCGTGGATGGTTTCCTTTCACCGACCTTTCAAGGAGTTATAACAATTATTGTAATTACTCAGCACAGCCGTCATTGCGAGAGAGCGTACTTTGCGACCGAAGCAATCTCCAATCCGGCAGGGAGATGGCTTCGCTTTGCTCGCCATGACAGGTGCCGGTCGAGAGATTGCTTCATAAACTCGTCAGGATAATGGTTTCCCATAACAATCTTGCAATAGTAACTGAGTATTTACCAATTATTGCTATCCATGGATGACTTTTGATACGGTAAACTTGCGCATTCAATCAATTGATTAATGGCGCAAAATAGGTTATAAAATATAAAACTTCTCCTTACCAACCAAATCAATCCCTTGCAGGATAAGCGCAATGCCTTCTACATACGGACGGGTTGGGCGGCAAAGAGATAACCTTTCCATGAAGGAGGCGCTATGTTTTCCACCAAATCACTGGTTCATTTCGTCTCTTTTTTCCTGCTGTTGGCGCTGATTCTGTCACCGGTCAGCCCGGCCCGCGCCGCCGG
>DAOTVW010000241.1:0-15360 GCA_034436035.1 Anaerolineales bacterium | reverse complement strand
GCCATTACTGCAGGTGCTGAAAACGCAAATAAACTGAGGGCGAGGATGATAAAAATCCCAAAAACCGGAAGGGTCGCTGCGCTTGATTTTGACTGCTCGCCTGGTTCTATCTTCCAGTCCCATGATTTTAATAAAATACCTAAGGCGACAGCGAGTACCCATCCAAGCCAGCCGCCCTCGCTTTGCAGGGAGTAGTCCAGGCTGTAATTAACCGTGCGCAATAAAATCGAACCTAAAAGCGCGAATGCCAATCCAACGGCGATCCAGCGACCGGGTTGTGATGGCTCTTCTGCATCATTTTGGGATGTTAATAACAAGGGTAAAAGCAGCAAGCCCGCCGCCGTGGCGATGCCGCTCGTTATCATCTTTCCTATCGTTGGCAGGAATGGGAGAAAACCACGCCCCAGAAAAACTAATGCAAAAAGAAACCACAGGAAATTCTTCGATGGTTTTTTGGGAATAATGTACAAGAAAAGCGGAGCAAAGAAAAACAGTAGTCCGAGCGCTTTTTCGTCCAGAGACGTTTTCAGCAAGTCTAAGATATAAATTGCTTCAACCAAAGAGCCCATAGATTGGATGAGTAAAAGAAAAAGAATGCCATAAGTAAGTGCGGTCAGGCTAGATTTTTTCATAAAGGCTCCTTTCTTTTATTCCTTACCACTGCTCAACCGGTTTGTTGCGCGTACAGTTTTGTTGGCTTCGATTTTCGACACCAATCATGGCAGTCCGATTTATTCGCTTTGTTGCACGAGCCCAAGGCTTCCATGCACTGAACGGTTACACTGTGCCAGTCGAAACCAGGCAGCTCCCGCAAGGGGGAGTACGAATTTCCTAGCAATGATCATTATTATTATATTCGTTCATGCGGTGAATTACTATGCAGAATGGGAGGTTTCTCTTGCCAAGTGTATAATCGTCGTGACGTTTTCTTTATAGGTTGATGAAGGATGAAAATAACTGCCTGCCTGCACCCATTGTAAACGGAAACAGGTCTATAAAAAGGTGTTACTTTTTCAGCTCTTTTTGCAACATATTAATAGTGCGTGGATGATTACCCTAACATAGGAGATATTTTGCCTTGCAGCATAATTCGACCGATAATAATCTGAAGGAAAATAACACACTTTTCCTCCAATCTGGTTTGCCAAAAGCGCAAGATTTCGCCGAGCTTTACCAGCGTTATCTGCCGCAAGTTTATCGGTATCACCTCGCTCGTTGTGGTGAAGTGACGACCGCCCAAGATCTGACAACCCAAACCTTCATCGCTGCTTTAGAGGGATTAGCCCGTTTTCGTGGTCAAGGGTCGTTTCTGGCCTGGCTGATGGGCATTGCCCGCCGGCAGGCTGCGCTACACTTTCGTTCCCAGCGCCCCACCGTTGATTTGGCAGAAGCGGAGTTATACGCCGATCCTGCTCCCTTACCAGAAAGTGCTGTGTTGAGTCGCCTCACCCGTCAAACTTTATACCAGGCGTTATCTCAACTCTCTCCTGATCGGGCTGAAGCGGTAGCGCTTTGTGTTATTGCGGATTTGACCAGCCGCGAGGCAGCCGAAGTTCTGGGGAAAACACCAGCCGCGGTGAAAATGCTGGTGTTGCGCGGGTTGCGCGATTTGCGCAACATATTGTCATCCAACTCACTGGAGGTAGAATAATGGACTCTTCTGAAATCGAACGACAAGCCGATGCGCTTGATGCGTACTTACAGGGTGTACCAAAAGACAATTTACCCGATTTACCGCTTGAAGAAGCCAACTTAGCCCAATCTATTCGCCAATCCGTTTCAAGTTGGATTCCGGACCGGCAGTTTAGTAATCGTTTAGAGGAACAATTAAAAGAAAAATACAAAACCGCTAACCGATTTAATTGGCGTAGTTTTCTTTCGACCCTATTGCGCGATCTTGCTTATGTTGCATTATTATTGTTATTTATTGGGGGGTTGAACTGGTCGATTCGACATTTGTTGCCTAAAACAACTGCCCAACCGGCTAGTAATGTTCAAGCCACCGCAACAGAAATACCAACCAGTACCCCCACTCCGCTAGTAGAGCCGCTCCAACCGACCTTGGCGCCAAACGCGGTGCGTAGTCCTCTATTTCCCAACCAGCAGTTAATCTTGCAAGCAGAGTTCCCGCAAGCACCGACCTCGGTGAGCCTTTATCGGCAAATGGTGGAACAACCAATCACGGTAGAAACAGCCCGTCAGATTGCCGCTCAATTGGGTGTCAATGGACATGTTTATCGCCCACTCCAAAGCGAGTCAGGACAGGAGACATTGTTTGTCAGCGATGGCATGCGGAGGGTCTTTTTCAGCAGCAACCGGCGCTTTTTCTATATTGCCAATTATGCGCAACAACTATCCCGCCAGGGGCAGCCACCCGACGCTGGAACCGCCCGCCAGGTGGCGCTGGAATTTCTGCAGAATCACAATTTGCTTAACCTCCCTTATCGTTTCGAAGCAGCGGTAAATCGCTATCCAGGTACCGTCAAACTGGTTTGGATGCTGGACAATCGTCCTGTACGATATCCGGATCTAGAAGCGCCTGCTGTGTATGTGGAGGTCGATTCTGATAACCAGGTCAAAACCGTTGAATATAACCGTTTGGAAATAGAAAAGGTGGGCGATTATCCCATCATTAGCGCTGAGGAAGCCTGGCAAAAAATCCTCTCCGAATATCCTGACCAGGGAATAGAGGAATATAGCGGAAATAGCCCGATTTTTTCCGGCAATCCACAATCCTGGCAGCGTACCTATCCCAATGATACTCCCATTGAGATTTATGGAAATCTGGAGATGTTACAACCAGCTGAAGAGGGCGTCTCTCCGTTGTTCACTCTCAATAACCTTACGGTGCAGGGCAACCAGCAAAATTTGGAAAAGCTAGCGAAAAGCGGTAAAGTCGTAAAGGTATTAGGAATGATCCATCAGAATGAGGATGGGTTGCAAGTACTTGAAGTTCAAAGCGCCGTCGAATCTGACAAAGAATGGTATAGCATAAGCGGAGAAATCAAGCGGGAAGGGGAACAAGTCTATATCGTCAATGATAACCAGAAAGCGCTTTTGCTAAATCCTCCGATGAATTTACCTGTCGGCAACCAAGCAGATGCAAGCGGCATCTTACAGGACGAACAAAAGTTAATTTTGGATTGGTATTGGATCAATAGCGGCTACAACTCTGCCGGCGGAGGTGGTGGCGGCGGCAGTTCAACACCATTCCGTGAGTTGAACCTGAGCGGTGACCGCAGCGGACTGCCCACTTCCACCCCATTACCTGATTTAGCACCGACGCCGCAATTGGGTACCCGCCTTGAGGGTGAAAGTGGTATCCTTTCCATGGACATTCGCCAATACGCGGATGGGAAACAAGTCCGTGAGGCTTTTTGGTGGATGGAACCCAACCCAAAATTTCCCGATGGTTTAAGCCTTCAATTAAGCGGCAACCTGCAGGGTTTGGAGGCGTATAATCAGTTTCCCATTCGCATCTGGGGAACGATAGAAGACAATACCCAACAACCTTATCGTTTCAATGTTGAACGCTATGAGCTGACCTATCCGGGCCTCCAACCGCAAACTTGGGTTGGCACAGAACAATCTGCCACCGTAGCAGGCAAACAGGTCATCCTTTTCACTGACCAGGCAGGAAATCAATTCGTGCTTAAATCTTCCATTGACTTTGATCCAGATAATCTAATGGGAGCCCCTGGGGATGAGATTACGATTAGCGGTTTTGTTTACCCCGATAGTGACTTTGGTGGATATGCGGTCATTAGGGAAGTGAGTGCCAGGGTTAACAGTGCTAAAAGCGGGGCGTCCTCTAGTCAAGTCCCGCAAGGCGACAACCCCTTTGAAATCCCGGTCATTCCTGAAGCTGGCGTTTTGGAAGGTAGTAATGTTGCGACCGTTGAAAACATTGAATTGGTGTACTATACCGAAGATTTGTATTTTATCCAATCCCAAACGGAAAATCCTCCGTTTTATATCCAGCCGGTATGGCGTTTTAGTGGTCATTATGAAAATGGAGAAACCTTTGAAATAATGGTTCAAGCCCTCACGGAACAATATTTGAAATAAGGTTAATGTAACTTGGAATATTTTTCAGCGGGTGGGTTGCAAAATACATTTTGCAATACGCGACTTGTTGGTGTGGAGATTGCTTCGGTTGCAAAGGATGCTCCCTTGCAATGACTCATAGCGGGCAGGCTTACGCAACCGTTTCTTGTCCGGCAACTGTCATGGCGAGATTCGACTATACCGCCGGAAGGCGGCATTCGAAGAGGAAATGACATTGAACAATTTTGTGTTATGAGCGGTTTTTCCCTTTATTTATTGTGACCATGAGGTGGGCTGGCGCACCCAGCGATGATGACGGAGTTCTTGTAATAATTCTGCTGGCAAGCTTTTACCGTCACTACAAGCGATGTTGCTTTCGACGTGTTTTACCTTGCGCATTCCCGGGATAACCGTGCTAACAGCAGGATTGCTTAAGATAAAGCGCAAAGCCATCTCTGCTAAAGTCATCCCGGAAGGGACGAGAGGTTTCAGTTTTTCAACCCGTTCCAATGTAGCATGTAAATTTTCTGGGACAAAATAGGTGCTACGCCAATCATCGGCGGGCCAGCTCGATTGGGGGGTTAGAGTACCAGTTAACGAACCTTCATCGAAAGGTACGCGGGCGATGACTGCCACGTCCATTTCCTGGCAGGCAGGGAATAATTCATCCTCAGGGTTTTGGTCGAAGATGTTATAAATGACCTGAACTGCGTCCACCAAGCCACTGCGAACCGCTTTAACCCCGTTCCATGGCTCCCAACGGTTTATGCTGATGCCAATCGCTTTGACTTTCCCCAGGCTGCGCAATTTCTCCAACATGGCAGGAAACCGAGTCTCTTCCAGCCAATGGTCTTCCCAAGTGTGAAACTGGATTAAATCAACGGCATCGAGCCTGAGATTTTGGAGGCTCTTCTCGACATACTCCAGTACATACTCTGGTGGGAAACAATCATCAAGGGTGAACTCACGGCGGCTGGGCCAAACGCGGTTTTTGGGTGGGACTTTCGTGGCAGTATACAGTTTAATATTGCTATTTTTTTGCACCAATTCCCCTAACAGTTGTTCACTATGCCCTTCGCCATAGGCATAAGCTGTGTCGAAGAAATTACAGCCTAGTTCAACCGCTCGTTGCAACGAGCGGCGTGTTTCATCATCGTCGGAACCACTCCAACCTGCCAACCCCCACATCCCATAACCGATTTCGCTCACCATCCAACCTGTGCGTCCAAATCGTCGATAGAGCATAATCTCACCTCCAATGAGAAAAGAATAATAGAATATTTTTCAATATACCAAAATACCTGCTCGACCTACTACTGAATTCATGATGGTATCTGCATAAACATCCAGTAGTCGTAATCTTTGATTGTATCGCTACAAATAACTCATCAATTGTTATCAGAAACAAAGATTATGGCTAAACCCCACATTCCTGGCTAACCATACTCTTTGTGCAATCTTACATTGTTGTTCATGGTTCCACAACCACATATGGCTCGATTAACTGCAATGTAGCGGGTTTAATACCATAGACTTTCAATAAATCCTGCAATGTCTTGAATGGTCCATAGCGGATGCGATAAGCAATAATTCGTTGCGAGAGGACCGCGCCAATACCCGGCAGCGATTCTAATTCAGCTTGGCTGGCGGTATTGATGTTGATAAAGGGGCTTTTGGTGGCAGTGGGGGTTATATTAGGGGATTTTGTGGCGGTGGGTGTGGTGTAAGACCAGGGTACAAAGATGTGTTGTCCATCCTTTACCGCAGCTGCCAAATTTAAATTGTCCAAATAGGCATCTGCTTTTGCACCACCAGCCAATTGAATCGCATCGTTTACGCGGCTGCCGATGGGGAGCGTATAAATACCAGAATGATTTACTGCCCCAGAAACGTGTACGGTTACCCCTGCTGCGGTTGGTGGAGAATGGAGCTCAATTGCCTTCCCGCGTGGCGGGCTAGTTGAATAAATGAGGAATCCCGAAAGGATTAACCCTATCAGAATTCCGAGGGGGATGCTCCACCAGGGTTTCATTCCGCTTTTATTCTTCGGTCAAATGCAGGCTCAGTCCCATCCGCTGTTTGGCAGCGTTGATATGCAGGATACGCACTTGGACACGTTGTCCTTCTACCAATTTGTGCGTCTGTGCCTCTTCTTCTTTCAAGGCGCCAAACTCGGTTATATGAATTAATCCATCCAGTCCCTCTTCCAGGCGTGCAAATGCGCCAAAGGGAACAACACTGGTGATCACAGCTTCAGTTATTTGCCCTGCATAATAACGTTCTTCTGCGGTCTCCCATGGGTTTTGGCACAATCGTTTTAGGCTTAAAGCAATCCGGGAGCGGTTTGGATCGACACTGATTACATAAACGGACACTTTTTCACCCACTTGAACGACGTCGCTGGGATGGCGCACCCTTCCCCAGGAAAGCTCTGAAACGTGGATTAATCCCTCGACGCCGCCTAAATCCACGAACACCCCAAACTCAGTCACGTTTGTGACGATTCCCTGGACACATTCGCCTGGCTTTAGTTGATTAAAAAGGGCGTTCCTCTTCCCGCATTCTGCTTGGGCTGCCCGTTCAGAGAACACAACTCGCCCGCGATGGCGGTCACACTCGATCACTTTCAGCTTAAGGTTGTGCCCCTGGTAAGCTGCCAGACACTGTTCTTGTTCCTCTGTTGTTAAATTGTTTGGCAGATCCACTAAGTGGGAAATGGGGACAAAGCCTTGCAGCCGTTTACCGCTCACTAATAACCCACCCTTATTGTAACCATTGACATTGAGTTCGATAACTTTATCTTCCTCGAATAAAGCACGGGCATAATTCCAATCTACACCATCTTGAAAAGATGTGCGATTTTGATTGGATGGATTTGGCTCATCCTCGACTAAATAAGGATCGATTGCTTTTTCTGCCGGTCGGATGTCTTCGGATAAAATTGCCTGCCACCACGCTTCATCAATTGGTGGTGGTTCACTGTGGGATAGAGTTGATTCATGATTGGTCACCATTAAGACCACCTCGCTTTTCAATATTAAGATTGGATTGTTCCGATAATTCCTTTTCGGTTGCTTGTTTTTCCATCTCTATGATCGTGCGTGCTACTTCTTCAATCGCAACGCGCTGCTTACGGTATAAATCCGCTTCAGATAAAGCCAACCGTTTTGCAACTTCACGAACGCTTTTGCCCTCCATAAATTTTAATTCAAGTATATTATACAATATCCATTCGCCAGTGAAGCGTCTTTCTCCCTCTGGTTTAATTTGGTCGATTGCCTGGCGTAAAATTGCCCGCAAAGCATTGGTCGTATTTCCCTCATGATCCTGCACCGCCTGTTGCACGATATGCAGCCGGGTGAGTGGATTTTGGGATAATTTTGGCCCACCCCAATAATGAGTGAGGGCTTCTTTCACCCAGCGGGCAAGGCTTTCACTGGGGGCGCCAGCAATCTCGGGCACTTCCGCCTTGATCAATGCTGTCCCGCCATTGTAACGGGAAACCGCCCGCAATTGCTGAATAAATTCCATATCGGGGGTTAATTCCTCTAAAGAAGAGAAAACTTGGCTTTGGATCATGCGGTCTTCTAAAGCTAATGCTGCCCGCTGGGCGAGGATGTCGAGTGCCTCAGCTTGCTCAGCGTCGATGGTTTGTTGGGGCTGCCGCTGAATGCACATGATGCCCAATAAGTCCTCGCCTTGATTGCGTTGGGTGAAGAGAGGCAACAGCCATAACTCACCCCATGAGAAGAAATTCTTGTGACCGGATTGTGAAACTTGCTCTAATATTTTTTGCGATAAATCCTCCTTTTCTAGCCAATCCAGATTACCTACGGTAACCAATGTCTCCAAGCCAGTTGGCGCAAGCGTAGCAATGAAACCGTGCTTGGACTGAATGCGATCACAAACGGCGGCTAAGATGGCTTCTAAAAATTGGCGCAAATCGCCAGCCGTGAGCAATCTTTCTTCTAGTTTTTGCAATAGCTCTAAGTCTTCTTGGTCATTGCCATGAAATAACCAGCGTTCCCAAAGAGGCGCAATGAGGGTGATGAAGTGTTCCATCAGGAGCATGGTGATAACCATCAAGATTGGAACGGCGGCGTTATATGGTAGTCCAAATCGTTCACCGATACGCCGTACAATGGTTGTTACGGCTAATACGGTTGAGGCAGTTACTGGTCCACGCATGAGCCATTTTGCAAGGCGCCGCTTGACCACTCGATCGGGCCAGGGTACACCAAAGAATGCCACTGCATAAGCCATTAATATCAGTAAAAAAGATACCGCAACATTGCTGAAAACTGCCGCTAACCAGAAGATGAGGGTATGCCGCAAGGCAAATCCAGAACCAAATAACAGGTATGGATAAGAGCCCAATGCCGGTGCTAAAGAACCCAATACCAGATAGCCCATGCGGCGCCGGCTTGCCCGTGCCACAGTGCGGCGATAGGCGCGCATCATATTCACCAGCGCAAAAACGATCATGACGAGGTAGTAAGCTGTGAAAATTAATGTCAAGGAAGTGCGCTGTAAGTGTGGGGCTGGTTTTCCGCCCGGCACTAAAGGACCTACGAGTAATTCAAAGGGAAGCGTTGCTAAAAAGGCAATCGAAAGGAAATACCCCAAGCGTACAACCAATCTGCGCCTGCCCCGTGAGGGCCTGCCAGTGGTGGTCAGGATTGCATCTGAAAAATGCACATATGCGGCTGGTAAAAGGGCAACGCCAATCCATTCAAAACGCAGCCAAAATTCGCGGGCGACATTGGTGTCAGCAACACTACTAATGGCATCCCCAACAAAAACTACCATGACACAGGTTAATATCAACGCAAAAGAACGCGTGACACGATCTTTTAAATTAAAAGATAGAGCATAAAGCAGCAAGGAAAAAGCGGTGATGGAAATGCCAGCTGTCAATAACTGATTGAGCGTTCTCAAGATGGTGATTAATGCGGTGGTCATTAGCGTATGGTCTATTCCTGATCCATTCCTGTTCTGTTTTGGCTACTCAATAATGGCTAAATGGGACGACAGAAGAATAAGGCTAAATCTCGATTATGATAGTACAAATCCTGAAATCCGCAAAATTCAAAACCAAATTTCTTCGCCATTTGAATAGCCGGATAATTTTTAGATTGCATTTCTAATACCATCCGGTTAGCACCTTTGGTACGGCTCCAATCTTGGGCAGCTAATAACAATACCCCGCCCACTCCTTGGCGGCGAAGGCGGCGATGAACAACCAAGTCAGTGACCCAACTGGTTTGGGGGGCTTTCTGCAAGGATAAAACGATATATCCGACTATGGTTTCATCCATTGATCCCACCAGGATTCCATCACAACGGCTCCAATCTTCCACCATTATTGCTTTCGTACGGGGATATTCAACTCGGATGGAGCGCGGCAGACGGTTTTGGCGGAAGTAGGCTGTGATTAATCCATCCTCATCTTTTTGTAATTCAATCTGCCAGGCATATTGGGTGGTGTAATGGGCTTCGATAGCGAGTATTTGGTCTAAGTCTGCGGCTACCGATGGACGTACATCAATTTTAGGCATTGCAATATCCTTATGGTTGAGGTGTCTCCAAAGATGTGGTAACGTGAACTTGCACTTGACAGGCGGGCAACGCTTGCCCGGCATTGTTCACCACCACCAAACGCAGCTGGTAATCGCCAGCATTGATCAAGGAGGTATTCCATGATCCTAATACCGTACCTTGTTTGATTTCATTTCCCGCTAGAATAGTTAACCAATTTTGCTCTCCTGGCTGGCGCATTTCTAATTTATAAAATCCAAAATCTGGAATGTTGGCGCTTCCAATTACATCAATGATACCATTTACCTGGCTTCCATCTTGGGGTGCAGTGATTTCGATCTGTCCGGCTATGCACCCGTTTGTGGTTAATTCCTCTGCTGGGGGGGTGGTAGGCGTAACCGGACTGGCATTGCCTCCGATGGCGGTACTATTGGGTGTTGCTTCTAATGTTGTCGTGGGAGTGGTTAATAAATTCAATGTCGGGGTAGGCAATGCTGCCAGGTCTGGGCTGTTCGGTAAAACAAATGAAACCAAGATAAATTCAGACATTATCAGTGCCAAAATAAAGATCAAAACACTGGCTGCTTGATTCAATCGCCCCTGGGCACTTTCTCTTTCCAATCCAAATGCTGCCCCGCGTAACTCTTGCCAGGCGAGAGAGAATTTGCGCAAATAGACGATACCAGCCAAACCCAAAATCAAATAGATACCTATTTCATACGTGCGAAAAAAGCCTAATGCTTCTTCCATACCCTAAAAAAAGAACCACTGTTCTGGGTGTACAAAACGGATACTCAATCCTGCTCCTGTGTGTTGGCTAAGCGCTGAATAAAGCGCCGAATTAACGTTGCTAATTTCGGGGCGATGATTTTGCCCGCTTCCAACACTTCTTCGTGGGTGGTAATGGTGTTGCCATCAAGATTGGCTTTGTTGCTTATCCCAGAAATTGCCAGCACACGTAAACCGCCATGGCGTGCCACGGTTACCTCCGGAACGGTGGACATTCCCACTGCATCAGCACCAATGGTTCGTAAAAACCGCAGATCTGCGGGTGTCTCAAAAGAGGGCCCAGCAAGGCAGATATATATCCCTTCATGTAATAAGATGTTCAGTTCAGCTGCCACCAAGCGGGCAAGGTGAGCATACTCACGATCATAGGCTTGACTCATATCTGGAAAACGAGGCCCAAACTCATCCAGGTTTGGTCCTCTCAGTGGATTCAATCCTGCCATGCCAATTAAGTTGAGGTGGTCGGTGATCAACATCAGATCACCGGGTTGGAATTCGGGGTTCACCGCTCCAGCTGCATTGGTAAGAATTAACGTTTTAATTCCTAGTGCTTGCATCACCCGGACTGGATATGCTACCCGGGCAATGCTATACCCTTCATAATAATGCACGCGCCCTTGCAGCACCATTACCGGTAGATTTTCTAACATACCTATCACCAATTTCCCTTGATGCCCTGTTACAGTGGATAGGGGCCAATGGGGGATATCTTTGAAAGGGATGATGGTTGGGTGTTCAACTGCTTCAGCAATTTCTCCTAAACCCGAACCAAGGATGATTCCGATTTGTGGTTTTAGATTTGTTTTTGTCTGAATGGATTGCGTGGTTTCTTTGATTTGATCTAGGGTTACCCAATCATTGGTCATTGTTTACATCGCTTTCTTATTGGAAAAGGTTTTAATAATGAGACTCCATTATCACTTGCACTATGATATTTTTATCATTTTATGTGGTGGGGAGAACCAAGGTTTTATGGATTGATTGTCACAATCAATCCCCATCCGCATTTCTGGAAACAAAGGCGGAATTGGTATCTATTATTTGTCTACCCCAAGCCAAAATAATTATATCATTCCCCATCGTTCTCGAAGATTATTC
Source organism: Anaerolineales bacterium (assembly GCA_034436035.1). Lineage (GTDB taxonomy): Bacteria > Chloroflexota > Anaerolineae > Anaerolineales > UBA4823 > UBA4823. The sequence goes on along the minus strand of DAOTVW010000241.1, from coordinate 3,888 downwards.
AAGGCATAAAGTCCCTAAAGGTCTCGAAGGCCTTTAGGGAATCAGAGGACATCTTTGAATGCCATAGCGGCATCCTTTACATCCTCGTCCGTGATCCAGTAGTGGGTGACCAGACGAAAGCGCTTTTCTCCAACAACCCCAACCAGGACACCTTTTTCCTTAAGTTTAGCTGCCACCCATTGAGCAGAATGTGGATAATCAGGACTCAAGCTGAGGAAGACCATATTGGTGTAGGGGGTACCCGAATCTAAAACGATACCAGGAATATGGGCGAGTTCCTTTGCCAGCTCTTTAGCTCGGGTGTGATCCTCTGCTAGACGGTCAACCATCGTTTCTAATGCCACGATTCCGGCCGCGGCTAGAATACCAGCTTGCCGCATCCCTCCTCCCAGTTGTTTTCGTATCCGCCGAGCTTGATGGATAAATGCGTTGTTCCCAACGATGACAGCTCCCACCGGGGCACATAATCCTTTGCTCAAGCAAAAAGTTACCGAATCGAAAGGTTGCGCTAATTCTTTCGCGCTAACACCTTGTGCGATTGCTGCGTTGAAAATCCGGGCACCATCCAGATGGAGCAGGATACCATATTGATTGGCTAAAGCCCGCACTGCTTTGCCGTATGCTGGGGTTAGCGCTACGCCGCCACAGCGGTTATGGGTGTTTTCGAGACCGATTAAGCGGGTGGGGGGTTGATGGACATCATTCGGACGTATTGCTGCTTGAATGTCTTCTAGTGAAATTGTGCCATCGTCTTGATTGGGGAGTTGGCGGGAATGAACACCACCTAATGCAGAGATGCCTCCAGCTTCGTAGATGACCGTGTGTGCTTTGTCACCTAGGATGACTTCATCACCCCTGCCACATTGAGCTAAAATGGATGCTAGATTACCCATTGTGCCGGAAGGGACGAATAACCCCGCTTCCTTTCCCAGCATCTCTGCTGCCATTTCCTGCAAACGATTTACAGTGGGATCTTCCCCATACACATCGTCCCCAACAGGAGCTTTTGCCATTGCCTCGCGCATCGCCGGGGTTGGCTGGGTAACCGTATCTGAGCGTAAATCAATGGGCAGCATAGTTTATCCTCCAGATTTTCTTAAAGATTCCAATATCTCTTTCAATTCGGTTGGTAAAGGCGCCTCAAATGTATGCGCAATTTTATCACCGGGAAGGCGGATCGTTAACCTTGCCGCATGAAGGAAGTGACGATGGAGTGGGATGCTTGGAGTTTTTCGTCCATACACAGTATCCCCTACCACTGGACATCCAATGAATTTCAAATGGAGACGAATCTGATGGGTACGTCCCGTAATCGGATGGACTTCTAACAAGGTGTGGTTTGGAAAACTTTCTATGGTGTGGTATTCGCTCTGGGCTGTGCGGCCCTTGGCGGATATCACAATCGCCATCTGTTTGCGCTGTTGGGGTGAACGCCCAATTGCTGCGTCAATCCGTCCATTTGGTGTGGGTGGTTTTCCATCAACCAGAGCCAGGTATACTTTTTGCGCTTGGCGGGTGCGAAATTGTTCTTGTAACCAGTGATGGGCGGCATCGTTTTTCGCTAAAAGAATGATACCGGACGTATCTTTGTCGAGACGATGTACCACACCAGGCCGTTGTTCGCCCCCAACACCTTGAATTTGGGGAGCGTGCGCTAAGATCGCTTGCACGAGGGTGCCGTGGTCATGGCCCGCTGCAGGATGTACAACCATTCCAGCTGGCTTATTCACTACAATGAGATTGTCGTCTTCATAAAGGATATCCAGCGCAATGGGTTCTGGTTGGAGTTGAGCGGGTTTCGTTGGGGGTAGGCTTGCCTTGACAAGATCACCGGGTTGCAAAGAAAAGCCGGTTTTATAAACCGGTGAACCGTTGATGGTGATCAAGCCTTCTTTTATCAATGCTTGCCAGCGCGCCCGTGAAATTTGTGGATAATGGACAGCCAGGTATTTATCCAGGCGCTGCGGAGAATTTTCTTGGAACGTAAATGTAATCTCTTCGTCAACCACCTTATTTATCCTGTGTGGTTGTGGTGGAATGATCGGCTGGATTGGGAGCCTCGTTCTGAGCGGTTTGGGCTTCATGCTCCGTGCGCCAGTCCTTCAGCCAAACCCCCAGTGCCAATATGATCACGCCGATTGTGATACTGGAATCGGCGATATTAAACACTGGAAATGAGCCAACTGAAATAAAATCGGTGACATATCCTTGTGTCAGGCGATCCACGAGATTTCCTAAAGCACCCCCTAATTGCAAACCGAGTGCCAACCGTAACAATTTATCATGGGAGCCAATTTGCGGAAAATAATAGATGATCACCAGGGCGACAATAATGGCGAGTATCGTGAATACTCCGCCGAAGCCCTGTAACATCCCAAAAGCTGCCCCAGAGTTCTTCCAATGGACGATGCGAATATAGGGGGTGATAGCCGCGATGGGAGACCAGATTTCGCCAACCTGTAATCGATCACGTACCAATTCTTTCGTCCATTGATCTAACCCGATCACTGTGCCAGCTAATAAAAATAGCGAGAGATAATCCCAAAAAAGCTTTTTCAAATCCTAACTCCAATCAGTTATTTATATTCGATTGTACCGCGAGTCTGCCCTCTTGCTGATATGGGTATAATTAGGTAATGAAAAAGTAAACTCTCAGAAAATTTCTGGAAATTACAGAGGTGATAAAAACGGTTTTTTGAGAAACATCTATATTTTATTTGGATAATTATTATAGAAAAGCCAGATTTCAGCCAAAAAACAACAAATATTTCAAGATAACCTTGTCGAATTCACATCCTCTTGATAAAATAGTTATTTAAATGTGCCATAATAAATGTATTCATTCCATTGGGGGCATTTCACGCTGGGCGTGAAATAAGCATCACGCGCATAGATAACAACGTATGGCACAAATGTTGGAAGGAGGTGTCCGCGATCGAATTGATTTTACACTATGACTATCCAATCCATTGTATTTCAAATATCAAATCTATTTTGGAGGAGTTTGAAGATGTCTAAAAAATTTTTACTGATCACCACTTTGATCATCGTTGCCAGTTTGGTTTTGGGCGCTTGTGCACCGAAACCGACTGAAGCACCGGCAACAGAAGCGCCTGCTGCCACAGAAGCGCCGGCTATGACTGAAGCGCCTGCCGCCACAGAAGCACCCGCTGCAACTGAGGCAACCGCTGGCACATTGAAAATCGCTATCCTGGCTCCATTAAGCGGATCGGTTCCAACCTTTGGTGTTTCGACCCGTGATGGCGCTTTGTTAGCCATTAAAGAATGGAATGATAAAGGTGGCGTACTGGGTATGCAAGTGGAAGCGGTTGTGGAAGATAGCCAATGCGAAGCTGACCCAGCTGTCAATGCAGCCAACAAAGTCATTGACCAAGATGGAATCAAATATATCGTTGGTGAGGTCTGCTCGAAAGCTTCTATCCCCGTTTCGGAAATTGCTGAAAAAAAGCATGTCGTGCAAATTAGCCCTACTTCCACCAATGCTCAGTTAACCCTGAACACCGATGGCAGCACAAAGCAATATGTGTTCCGCGCCTGCTTCATTGACCCCTTCCAGGGAACCGTTGGAGCAAAGTTTGCCCTCGACAATCTCAAAGCTAAGAAAGCCTTCATTCTGTTCGATCAGGGTAATGACTATGTACGCGGCTTGGCAGAAGCTTTTGAGAAAGCGTTTACCGATGGCGGTGGACAGGTTGTTGGAAAAGAAACGTACACATCTCAGGATACCGATTTCTCCGCAATTCTGGCCAAAGTTGCCGAAGCTCAACCCGACATCGTTTATCTACCAGACTACTATAACATTGTCAACCTGGTCACCGCTCAGGCAAAGGAAAAAGGTATCACCGCTCCGTTCATGGGTGGTGATGG
>DAOTVW010000240.1:0-7713 GCA_034436035.1 Anaerolineales bacterium | reverse complement strand
AGACCTGTCAGGTTTTATTATTTTTTTATCTCAAATTCCTGCAGCAGATTGGTTTACCTTTGGTCGTTATCTTCAACTATATGCCTTATATGAAAGTCTGAGCGTTTGGTGCATTATGAACTTGTTTTTTAACACTCTCATTTGTTAATTGATAATGATTTATAGAAATATAACAAAAAGGGATTCTTTTCGATTCAGCTCATAGCATCCTACATATTTATTTCCGAAGAACCAGCCAGCCAGGTGCAGAAAGGATTTACACCAAAGATGTCTTGTTAGGCGAATTTAGTTTATTATGTGAAAACATCATGAAATAGCCGAGAACACAGGTTTATTTCCAGTGTTCCAGGACGAGCAGAAAAACCGCCAGCGCAGTAAATATACCCACCAGACTGAATCCACTCACTGTCCAATGAAACGGTTTTACATAAGTACGCTTTGGGTAAGCACCAAAGGCACGTGATTCAATTGCCATGGCGGTTCCCTCTGCCTTGCGTAAACCATTAACGATTACCGTAAACATATAACGCTGCCATAGTCGAAAGCGATGCCGAAATTGCGATTTTACTGCTCTCCCGCGAATAGTGTGGGCAGCCTTGACCGCTTCCACTTCTTGTTGGATCATCGGAATAAAGCGCAAAGCCATAAAAATAGCGAAAGCATAGCGGTAAGGCATATGCAAATGGACTAGCCCGGTCATGAGTTCTTGAATATCGGTGGTCCAGATCAACATAAAAGATGCCATCACCATAATAGCTAGACGAAAGAAAAACGCTAAACCATCTTCAACAGGTTCTTTCATGATGGTTATTTGCCCGATTGTAATCAACGGCGTTAAACCTTTGGTAACAAAGAAGTGGAACAGACCCAAAAGAAACGCTACGCCAAAGATCAGTGGCGACACCCGAAAAATCGTCCGCAATGGGATACGTGCAACAAAGATGGCAACAAAAAGCAAAGTGATAAACATCACAGCGCGCGATAAACTGGTTTGAAAAAGAAACGTGGCAACGACAACAATGGCAACCCATAACAATTTACTTAAAGCATCACAGCGGTGGATGACTGAATCGTTGTCAATGTAAGCCAAGAATTGTTCGCTCATAAAACAGCCTCAATGAATTGCTCAACCGAGCTGATGTTTTGCGGAATTAAATAGCCTTTTTCTTCCATCGCATTGAGCAATCTACGCAATGCAGTCGGGCGCAGCCACGCTTTTTGGATAATCTCTGTAGATTGGAACAATTGCTTTGGTGAACCGTCAAATATCTTTTGCCCATCAGCCATCACAATTGCCCGATCGATATGCGCTTCCACCAAGCGCATATCGTGAGTAATCATGATTACCCCAATCCCTTCTTGTTGAAAGCGTCTGATCATGGACATTAATTTTTCCGTCATCCGCCGGTCTTGCCCGTAAGTGGGTTCATCCACGATCAATAAGCGCACCCCGCCCCCTACCAGCATCGTCGCCACCCCTAAACGGCGCTTTGCTCCTTCACTCAATCCGAAAGGATGCTTCTGCGCAAAATCGAGCAACTCCATTTGGGATAACATCTCTTCCACCCGCTGTTTGACCTCTTGCTCATCGGTGATGCCCTTTGCCAATAAACTGTAGGATAATTCTTCAAAAACCGTATCACACAAAAATTGATGTTCCGGATTTTGAAACACCAATGCCACCAAATTAGCCAAATCAGAAGCATGCCACTGGAGGGTGCTTTTGCCAAATAAGGTTAACTCCCCCTTCGTTGGCTTGAGAAGGCTCACCAACAATTTCGATAGGGTGCTTTTCCCAGCGCCATTTTGACCGATTATTGCCAACAATTCACCCGCATAAACTTCAAACGAAACCCCTTTCAATGCTTTTGTTTTGGGATTGTATGCAAATTCCACATCCTTTGCAGATATAAGTTTTTCGGCATAATTTGCTGGCAAATTCACCGGCTCTATCTCTTTAAATTGGAGTTGTGAGTACACTTCCACTGCTTCAGGTATCGTCAATGGGAGCTGGCTGCTTTGTAATTTTCCTTTCTCCATAAGGATTAAACCAATTTCGGTTGGCTCTGGTAACCATACTCCTGCTTCAAACATCGTTTTCCCATATTGAGAGATGACCTGCCGCGGGCTGCCACTAGCAACAATCTCCCCATTTTGTAAAAACACTAGCTGATCAGCCTCTGCCATAAATTCATCTAAATCTTTGGTCACGAGAACAATCGTTTTCCCTTCATCTCTCAAATGGAGAATAAGCTGATGAATTGCATAAGTAGTTGCTGGATCGAGGTTTGCAGTGGGTTCATCAAGAATAATGAGCGGCGTTTCCATCGCTAGCACCGAAGCAAAACCCAATTTTTGCACCTGTCCACCAGAAAGAGCCCAAACGGGGTTGCGGCGCAAGTGATTTAGGCCTACAAAATTAAGGGCATGATCTACCCGTTTGAGGATCTCTTCTCTTGGGAGACATAAATTTTCGGGTCCAAAAGCCACTTCATCTTCCACGCGCAACGCGGCAATCATCCATTCCGGGTCTTGAAACAACAATCCCGCAGAAACAGCTAAGTCCTTTACAGGTGTAGATGCCACATCGTGATGATCCACCACTACCTTCCCACTTAAATTACCCCCTAAGAGGTGCGGAACAATACCAGTCATTAACATGCACAAAGTGGACTTTCCGCTGCCTGAGGGACCTACAAGCAATGTAATGGAACCACGCCGGAGCGTTAAATTGATATTTTTTAACGTCGGCGTGGTTTGTTCATAATGTGCAAAGGTTACCTGATCGAAATATACGATCGGATCAGCTTGTGAGGATATCGTCATGGTTTACCGCGGTTAGATCATTTCGTGCGGGCAGCTCGTACTAGACCCGTCTTTGCGATCATCCTTCCTAAAGCGAATCCTAACAAACCCGAAATAATAAATCCGGAAATCAAATTGATCGGGGCGGCAGTCCAATATTGCCCCACTACCTGAGGTGACGTATCCCAACCAAACAGGTATGCTGTCCAAACGGTACCAAACTGTGAAGCGGCTGCGCCGGCTAAACCAAACGCCAGCCAACCCGCATCCTTATAGTTGCAGATTGCCATCACTACCTCAGCGCCGAGCCCTTGCATTAAACCCCAACCAAGGGTAGCCACTCCAGAAGGATTGCCCAACAATGCCTCAATCGCGGTCTCTAACAAGCCAACAATCAACATCGAACCAGGTTTCTTCACCAAAAAGAATGCTAACAAGTATGCCCACATAAAAGCACCTTGCAGCGCAGCCCCGGCTAAAGGACCACCCGCCGCATTGGCAGCGTTCCATACAATCCCCATGCCGGTATTGATTACCCCTGAGATGGCGCCGATCACCGCCAGCAGGATCAAATCCTGGGTGGTAAAACCGAAATTCCAGCCCCCGGAAATGGTTTCCCCGCTCACTTTTATCAGTCGTGCGCCAAATCCCAAAATGACAATAATGATAAGGTTGACAAGAAACATTACTGGTAAGGTCATAGTCCACTCCTCCAAAAATAAAATTTCAGACAAGACGACCTTGTCTGTTTACACACCCAAGCCCTCCTTACGAAATTCCTCTTTCACCGATTCATAAAGGTTTTGCCAATCCGGTTTTGGTTGAACCGTTTTCAGGTCATACACTTGATCAAATGGAACACCAGGGTTCCCTTGTGGTCGAGAAAAAACATCCTCATACAAAGGGATTATCTTGAGCACCCAATTGTTAGCCTCTTGTAAACTCATTTTCATTCGATGCGAAGCAAGAGCTACTTCAGCCATCCAACGCGCTTCCAGACCGGAACAGTTTGGATATTTTCCATCCGCTGCACCACAACCCTCCAAATGATTAGCCGTCACAGCATTTACAATGGCATTCGCAGCGGTTTCATAGAGTAATTCCCGTGTGCCTGTGCCAGACTTTGGGTAAATATCTGCCACGATAATGGATGGCGCATTGCGGGCAAAGGCTTGCCCCACGGCTCCGATCACCCACAGAACCTCACGAGTAGAGGTTGCTACATGGCGAATGTGAATGGGATGCAGGAGATGATAATCTGCCTGACAGACCAGGTTGGCAAGTAAAAAGGAAGCCACATTCACAACCGCAGAACCTGGAGGTCCCCCACCCAACCCCCCAACAATAACACATGGTAATGAGGCGTTGATCATTCCATAATCGAGTGAATTGACAACCCGGGCAAGATTGCGAAAATCCACTTTTAATTCATTGAGCATCGGTACTAAATGCGAATCGTAAGTTCGCAGGAAATTCGGGGATGCCACACTAAGGTCGCCCAGTTCTGAAACGCTAGATTGTGCGCCTAACATGCCCATTCCCGGTCGCCCAACTCGTTCTAAAGCTAAATGCATTTTCTTCAACTCGCGTCGGGTGGCAACTACTTCTAGCGGGTGGCCTGTCCGCACTTCACGCCCATCAACCACCGTTAAAGTCCCACAAGTTGCCAGGTCAATCAATGGCTCTTGAACATAGGAAATGACATTCTCTAAAAAATATTCTTCTGGGATTGGGGAGCCTGGGCTTCCGCCAAAAAAGAGCGGTGGTTTCTCATCGTTCAATTTACGGGCGTATAAAACCCTCTCATCTTTACCACTTCCCATGTGGATGTTTTTTGGAGCGACTTTTAATGCTTCCTCGATCTCTTCTTGTTGAAATTTGATAACTCTTTCTGTAGAACGGCAATATACCCCTAATTCCAATGCCATCTCAAATCCTGCTTGATAAATCGCATCGATGAGTTGTGTATCATCCACAACAATTTGTTGTCGATCCCACTCTAAGTGATATTTTTTAACCAACCGGCGTGCCGTAGCCGCCACTTTCTGTAAATCCCAATCCTCTTCTGAAATATATTCGCCATTATTTGCACGGTCAAAAATCTCTAAGAAATGCTGCATAGATGCCTTTACCTTTCAATTCAACCCAATCAAATGCCGAACTAAGTGGACTGCTTCTACTGCATTTTGCCCGGTACCATCTGCACCAATTGCCTCAGCCCATTCCGGGGTAACCGAGGCTCCTCCGACAATCACCTTGTATTTCGATCGCAGCCCACGCGCTTTGAGTAGCTCTATCAAATCCTTCATAAAAGGCATAGAGGTAGTTAATAAGGCTGAAAGGGCAATGATATCCGCCCTGGTTTCTTCCGCCTTGCTCACGATGGACGAGAGCGGCACATCCACGCCTAAATCAACTACATCAAACCCCGCTGCGGTTAACATAGAGACAACCACATTTTTACCAATGTCATGAATGTCGGTTTGCACTGTGGCTATGACGATTTTAACCCGAGCTTCGGGAGAGGAAGAAGCTGCCTTGGCAGCCATAGCCGGCTTCAAAACTTCCATAGCGGCTTTCAACGCCCTGCCGGTCATCATCAATTCGGGAAGATAATACTCACCACTCTCAAACCGCTCGCCAACGATATCCGCCCCTTTTGTTAACGCTTCATTCAAAATTAAAATTGGATCCACACCTGCATCAAGAGCTTTTCTTACCCCTTCTACCGCAGCTTCATCATCCCCGTCAATGATACTTTGTTGAATTGGATCTAGATATACTCTATTCATGGTAGAAGCCTCACGTTGTTCATTTTTTCTGCGCGTGACAATACGATTATAAGGTAGCCATTAGCAACCTTAGCGCTATTCACATTTTATCATTATCACCATTAAGATTCTCGCGCGTTTTTGCCCGGTAAAATGATCTTGTAAAAACAATCCCAATGATCTTTCATTAGGATTTTATACCATTAATTGCCACGCGCTAATTAGAAACGATAAAAACTATCACACCAATATCCAATATCTTACTCTATAAAATTCAGTTTTTCAAGGTCAATATTAACCAATGTTTGAAATATTTATTCTATCAAAATTTCAATAATTCGATTCTTCGTTTGGATGACTCCGTAAAGAGAAATATCCAAAAAATATCGCACTGATTAACCCAGATAGTCCTCCGCCATACCAGATTGCCTTTGGACTAAACCGATCGTTTAGGAAACCTCCCGCCACAGGACCAATTCCATTTGCAACCACACCGGTTAAGCCATAAATACTCATATAGCGCCCGCGCATATCTGCTGGCGCAAGATTGGCCACATAAGTTGAAGAAGTAGGAACGATGATCAGCTCCCCAATCGTCATAATCACCATACTCACCCAAAACCACCAGAAACCATTTCCTAAAGCCACGCTCCCAACCCCAACAGCATAAAACAAAGCTCCTACCGCGATCACTGGTAAGGTTGCGTACCTCCTTGTCACAGAGGTAACCGGCAATTGAAACAAAACCACCATTAATGCATTCGTGACTGGAATAAACCCATACAAATTTTCTGGCACGCCATAATTTGTTTTGGCATAAACGGAGAGAAGCACCCACATAATCGAGGCACTGATTTGGGTGAACAAAAACGCTTGAATAAATAGCATATATTTTCTGTCGGAAAAGATTTGTAAATAACCACCAAAGGGTAACGCTTTGGAGTTTTGGTTACGCTCCTCGCTCAATTGCGGTAATGTCTCACGAGCGAGAAACGCCATGAGAAAGCCATAGATAGACAACCCCACCGCAGCGCAATAAAATGCGATCTGATATGACACGGAAGCAATAATCCCCCCCACTGCGGGACCTATTGCCACTCCAAGGTTATTGCTTAACCGCATCAAAGAATAGGCATCCACACGTTTCTCTGGTGGAATCAAGTCAGCCATCATCGCATCTGCACCAATGCGATAGAGAGGATTGGAGGCGCCTTGCACCACCATTAAAATAGCGAAGTAACCCACTGTATTCGCGTGGCTTAACAACACATAACCCAGGCTATTCGTCAACAAGCTGATTACCATCACCCGCTTCCTGCCTAATCGATCGATGATAGGACCTGCGATAAGCGAACTGGTTAAACCCGCAATGGAATTGATCGTCAATAAACTGGCATTCACAGAAAGTGGTTGGTTCAACCGTTTGCTGACATAGATCATTAAGAAAGGCCAGATCATGCTGGCGCCGATCGTGCTAAACAACATGCCAACAAACATCAACCAAAACTGTGCTGGAAAGCGATAGTGAGCGAATTTTCGGATCAAACATCACCGCCCAGATTGAATTTCAACCTGCCTGCCCAGTATACTACATCCCTTGATAATTTTTTCGCCCAATTGCGGTTTTTTGTATTCGCATCTATTCGTATTTATTCGCGTCTTATTATTTGCGTTTATTCGCGGTTTTCATTCGCGTTCATTCGTGTCCATTCGTGGATTTTATTTGCGTTTATTCGCGTCCATTCGTGTTCATTCGCGGTTTTCATTCGCGTTTATTCGCGTCCATTCGCGGTTTTCATTCGTGTTCATTTGCGGATTTTATTCGCGTTTATTCGCGTCCATTCGCGGTTTTTATTCGTGTCCATTCGCGGATTATTATTTGCGTCCATTCGCGTTCATTCGTGGATTATTATTCGCGTCCATTCGTGTTCATTCGCGGTTTTCATTCGCGTTTATTCGCGTCCATTCGCGGATTTTATTCGCATCCATTCGCGGTCTCTATTCGCGGTTTCCCCATAGTGCTATAATTTTCCCCATGGACAATACCTCACCCGACCCCCAGCGCCAAGAAAAGGCGCGCCAGTATGCCCGCATCAGTCGGCGATTGATGCTGGTTAACCTTTGCATAAGCGCCTTT
>DAOTVW010000239.1:0-3185 GCA_034436035.1 Anaerolineales bacterium | reverse complement strand
TGGTTTCGGTGACTGAACGCACGCGCGAAATCGGTTTACGCAAAGCATTAGGCGCACGTAAAATAGATATCATGGTGCAATTCCTGACCGAATCAGCTGCATTGAGCCTGGTTGGCGGGATCATCGGTATCTTATTAGGTTGGGGCATCTCCTTCGTCGTCGGACGCATTGCAGCGGCAAACAACGCTAATATTAGCCCTTCGATTGGCATCGATACCATTTTGCTCGCCACGTTATTTTCCACTGCGGTTGGGTTATTCTTTGGTTTATACCCTGCTAATCGAGCTGCAAGCTTAGAGCCAGTCGAAGCATTGCGCTACGAATAACTTCTCGCTGGAATCTTCATGACCGAGTATCATGAAGAGATTGCTTCATTGCACAACCAGCCAGCTGTCATTGCTATGGAGCGCCCTTTGCGACAGAAGCAATCTCCACTCCGGCAAGGATACCGCTGCGTTCGCCCTGACCAATATCGTAGGGAGATGATCTAATTGCGCAACCAGCCAGCTGTCATTTATCGCTTTTCAATCGCTTGTTTCATCCGTTCTAATGCCTCTTGTAAGATACTGCGTTGAGTCGCAAAATTAAGCCGCACAAAATCTTTTCCCTCAGTGCCAAAAGCCTTCCCATCATTCAAAGCAACCCGCGCTTCATTCAAGAAAAATTCATACGGGTTCGGTTTCAAGTCAAGTGATTCCATATTTAACCAGGCTAAATATGTCCCTTCTGGTTGGGTAAATTCAACTTGAGGCAACTTTTCCTTCAACCAATCCGTTAAGAAATCACGATTTTCTTTCAGATAGCCCAATACTTCCTCTAGCCAGGTTTGCCCCTCGCGATATGCAGCTGCAGCTGCCTCCCAAGCGAGCGAATTGATCCAGCCCACCAAACCTTCTCCTGCTTGCAACATGCGCTTCTGTAAATCCGGGTTAGGTACTATCGCAAAGGAAAACTCTAAACCGGGTATATTGAAAGTTTTGCTCGGTGCCATTAAAGTGACAGTATTTTGCGCAATTTCTTTATCTAAAGAAGCAATGGGAATATGTTGATAGGGTGAGAAAATTAAATCATTGTGGATCTCATCAGAGCAGATGAGGACATTTTTTCGAAGGCAAATATCCGCCAAATGCTCTAATTCTTGTTTTGTAAATACTCTCCCCGAGGGATTATGAGGATTACAGAGGATGAATCCCTTTGTTTGCGGGCTGATTGCTTTTTCGAACAGTTCGAAATCGATCTCATAATGTAAAATTGGTTCGCTGGGATTCAAATGAACAGGAATTAAAGGCGCTTCTACGCGTTGCATGTGTGAATTTTGGGGTGCGGCGAGGATCGGCGGATACACCGGTGGCTGCACCAAAATCTCACCACCATGGTCTGCCAAAGACCTGACCACCATATTAAATCCTACTACCACGCCAGGGAGAAAGAGAATATCCTCAGCCTGAATTTCCCATTGATAAAGGTTTTTCATTCGGTCGACAATGATCTGGCGCAAATCCTCCCGGTCATGGGGTCCGGCGTGGATACCCAGCGGATAACCAAAAATTCCATGTTCAACCGCCTTTTGTAATGCGCTAATCACTGCTTCGGGTGAGCGAAAATCCATATCCGCTACCCACAAAGGCAGCACATCTTGCGGATACGTATCCCATTTTAAACTATTGGTGTTGCGGCGAGGGATGATACGATTTAAATCTTTTGCCATAATATGGAAATCCTTTCATTGACGATTCTGTGTTTCTTGTAGAAGCCACCCCAGGTAAGGAGGGTAACCATCTATAATGGGCAAAGCGATCAGTTCTGGTAACTGATAAGGATGCAGCTGACGCACCAGTGGTATGAGTTCAGATTGAAATAGTTCGCTGCGGCTTTTCACCAGCAGCAACACTTCCTCATCGTTTTGGACCTGCCCTTCCCAACGATAGACAGATTGGACGCCAGGAATGAGATTGATACAGGCTGCTAAATGATGCTCAAGCAATGCCCGCGCAATCTGCTGGGCGATCTCCATGGATGGGACTGTGATCAGGATGACAATGGGTTGATCTGGTTCGTCCATGATTAATACTTCCGATGAAAAAGATGATTTGCCATTGCTTTTTTCTATGAAAGAGAGATAATAATGACCATTAATTTCATATAACGAAAATGTATAACCTACATTGTATTACAAGGTGACCAGTGTGCGAAAACAATTTTTATTTCTTCTAATATTATTTCTCCTGAGCGGATGTATCCGAACCAAAGTCCAATCGGTTCCATCCGCCACTCCAAAGCCAACCTTTCAACCAAAGCCGGAAGATGTGATTTTAAAACTGAAAAAAGGCGACGGCACTGCCATCCAAATCACATATCGAGAGATTCAAGCGTTACCACAAGTAACCGAAACGTTATCTGGTAAAGAGGAAAGCGGAGTTCGGCTGCTCGACCTGCTCCAGCACTACGGCGTGACCAGCTTCTCCTCTGTTTCATTGATCGGGAACGGACAGAGTATTGAATTGGCTAAAGACCAGGTTACAAATGAAGTGCTGCTAGCTTACACCAAAAATAGCAACTTGAAATTGGCTTCTCCACTCGTCCCCAAAAGCCAATGGGTCAGAACCGTGTTGCGAATTGAAATTCATTAAGTTCCAACATGTTCATCCGCGTTCAAGCATAGGACGCGGACGAGCACTGATTTACACGGATGAATATATCAATTTTCCGCGTACCTCCGCATTCATCCGCGTCCGAATATAGGACGCGGACGAGCACAGATTTACACGGATGAATATATCAATTATCCGCGTTCCTCCGCGTTCATCCGCGTCCCAATATAGGACGCGGACAAGCACGGATTTACACGGATGAATATATAAAATTTCCGCGTTTATCTGTGTCCATCCGCGTCCCATAATTTTTTATCCTATCCGTGTCCCTCCGCGTTCATCCGCGTCCGAATATAGGACGCGGACAAGCACGGATTTACACGGATAAATATATAAAATTTCCGCGTCCCTCCGCGTTCATCCGCGTCCCATAATTTTTTATCCTATCCGCGTCCCTCCGCGTTCATCCGCGTCCTATAATTTTTTTATCCCATCCGCGTTCCTCCGCGTTCATCCGCGTCCCATAATTTTTTATCCTATCCGCGTCCCTCCGCGTTCCTCCGCGTCCTTTTTTTTATCCCATCCGCGTTCCTC
>DAOTVW010000238.1:0-1653 GCA_034436035.1 Anaerolineales bacterium | reverse complement strand
GCCTGCATCAGGAGATGCAGTCCCAGGACGCCATACACTACCATAGACTGTACCAGTTACTTGGATATTCCCCCCATAAACAGTAAGTTTGTTTCCTGGATTCGTCGTCCCGATGCCGACGTTGCCGTCAAATATTGCATTACCTCCTGAAACTTGTAATTTCCCAGCTGGTGCCGTCGTCCCGATGCCGACGTTGCCGCTTGTAAAATATGAATTACCTTGGCCGTATACTTGCAATTCCCCAGGAATAAAACCAGATGGACCATATGCAGTTGAAACGCTACCTGGTTCAAGTTGGGCAGCATCGATCTTATAAGTGCTGCTACCTCCGACTACATTTACATATAATGTCATTCTTACATAAGCGGTATTTGCCGGAGTAGTCCATGTATACGCTATTCTTGTCCAAGTATTCAAAGGTGGCGTAACGGTATTGGAAGAAGTTATTATCTGAGCATCAGAACTATCATAAGCTCTAATTGTTAGATTAACAGCATCTAATGTTCCTGCATCCGCAACTTTATATACCCAAATACTTGCAGTCCATGTTTGATTCGGTAAAGCAGGAATTCTGTTTGAGTGGAAGATAGCGATATTTCCAGTGCCAGTACAACCAGAAATAACATCTTGTTGGACATAAGAGCCATGTATAGATGAGTCGGCTACCTTAGTTGTAGTATCAGAACATGTACTATCATTAGACCAACCAAAATGAGTGCTATTTTCGAAGCTGGAATCTTGTATACCATTATTTCCCCCAATACCTATGTCCCCATTACCAATTTTGCCGTAGATATCCAGTTTATACGCTGGACTCGTCGTCCCGATGCCGACGTTGCCGTCAAATATTGCATTACCTCCTGAAACTTGTAATTTCCCAGCTGGTCCCGTCGTCCCGATGCCGACGTTGCCAGAACCAGATAAGATCACCATCGCTGGTGTGCTAAAAGTTGTTCCTCCAGCCACCGTGGAAGGAGTAAACTCAAGACCGCTAACAGTACGCTGTTGGCCAATCAACCAATTGATATGTGTAGCGCCTCCTTGTGCATGAAAGAAGATACCATTGCCTGCGGATGAACCAATCAGAACCTGTGGAGCAGCATAAGGTCCCAAAACAGTTAATGCATAGTTAGGTCCCGTCGTCCCGATGCCGACGTTACCACCGGTATTGATGTAACTGTTTCCATTCGAACTAATCCTAAAAATACTTGTTCCAGTGGGTCCGTACACATCAAACCGATTATAATCCCCAGAGCCTTGTTGAATACCAACTAAAGACAATAATGTGTGGTCACCCAATGAACCCCCAGCATTAAATTGCCAATCCCATCCCCAACGACTTGTATAAATTCTAAGTTTATCTCCCGTTGCATCATCTGTTTGAATGTAAGCAAAAGGTGCATTTGGGTTGTCTGATAAATTGCCAAGATACAGATTATTTGCTGCGCCAGCTGAGGATGGCCTAACCCATACTTGTCCAACTACATCTAATTTATATGCCGGCCCCGTCGTCCCGATGCCGACGCTGCCGGCAGAGGTGACGGCGAGTTTGCCGCCGCCGACATCAAGCAAGGCAGCTGGCGAAGCAGTGCCAATTCCGACATTGCCGCCAGAATCAACAGACAAACCAAGACCGCCGGCCGCGCCGCGCAG
>DAOTVW010000237.1:0-2186 GCA_034436035.1 Anaerolineales bacterium | reverse complement strand
CACTTTTAATCGAGTCGTGGTATCCGCTAATAATGAGTGCGGCTGTGAGTGTAGGGATGAGCATGGTATATTTGCGGGAAGCTAATAAGGAGGTAAAAACATGAAGAGCAATTGGGTTTGGGGATTAGTGGGATTTGTTCTTGGCGCGGCGGTGGTTTGGTTCGTATTTAAGGGAGTAGGCGCCGGCCAAGCGAAAACTGGCGAGGTCCCTAAGCCACCGCCACAATGAAGGAAAAGAGCTTTGTCCCCGGCTTCCTTATTGGGGGAATAGCGGGCGGAGTCATCGGCTACGAAATTGGCCATAAGAAACCCGCTACTTCCCAGGGGATTTTTGACATCGCAAAAGACGTTCTTCTTAACCTCTATGGTCTATCTCAAGATGAGGTAGACGAACTTACTGAACGTGGTCAAGCAATTGCCGATGGCCTTAAAAGCCCCCCTATTTCGATCGAGAAGAAATGGATGGTCACCCTATCTCTTTTCATAGCACGCTTAACCACGGTTAAGCAAAGCGCTTTGTTTGGCTCAAAATATACGCTCTCTCCTTTCACCGTTGAGGAAGCCCAGTTGCTGTACAACACTTTATTGCAGATTGCCCGGAACCGAGGGTGGAAGGTATAATTTCTCGGAGGTGATAGGGATGAAATGGCTAGGCGTAGCATTAGTGATTTTGGGCTTGCCCGCTTTGGCAGCCAATAGCATTTCACTGGGAACTTTCGTGGGCTCAATGGAAAGCCCTGTGCCGAATTGGAAAGCTTGGATGGCTTTCCCTTATGTGAGATTCGATAGTGATAACCTTGCCCTTCTCTTCTACGCATACACAACTTCCCCTACTAAGCAACCCCCTGCTCAGCCAGAAGCTTTGCCTTTCCCGAAAGAGATGCATATTAACCTTTGGGCCATGTATAAAATGCCCCTCTTTTCCATCACCGATTTCCATGTGGATTTTGGCTGGGGAATTTCTATGCTCGTCAGCGTCTACGCTCATGAATGGGAAATAGCCAAGGCAACTTTTACCCCATATCCTTGCGGTGAAATCTGTTTCTCCTACCAAGGTCCGCAATTTGTGGCGGGCGTATCGGCTTCCTTGGTGCCGGAATTAGGATTTGCTCCAGGGTTCTTTGCTGGTATTAAATTCTAGGAGGTGAGGAATGGCTCAATATATGCCGCCCGGATCTGCACCACAGCCGAAAGTTTTGAAGACAGGAAGCATCACGGTTGGAACCACCGCGGTTCAGGGTCCTAACGTTCAAGTCGCTCCTGGGCGTGAGGTTTCACTGTTTTGTCCAACCAGCAATACTGCTAGCGTTTTCGTTGGAGATTCCACAGTATCCCCTACTACAGGCCTTGAAATTGAACCCGGTGGCGGGGCCCTCGTGGCCGTGGACAATATCAATAAGCTCTATTTCATCTCCACAGCCGCCAACCAAACGGTTAAATATGCGGTAGAAGCAATGGCATAATAATGGCGAAACTACTTCCCCCTGCAACTACTTTGTACTTTCCCCACGCTCCTTTGGTTTTTTCTTCGCCTATGCCGCAAAAGACTACTTTAACAAATGCTATCAACTTGTTGTCTCTATATCAGGCTAGTGGCACAACCTACTATGTTGTCACGAATGCAACTGTAACAGCAGCGGTAATAATTTTGAAAACCCCAGGGGATTACAGGCTCAGCTTTGATTGGCGAAGTATCAATTCCACCAGTCCTATTCAAATTAAATTAAATTCCAATATTATATTCCAAGCCTATGGCTCTGAAACAGTTGACCATGGATCCAGCACAGTTTACATGTATAAAGTGCCGGCAAATTCAAAACTGGAAATTGTTATGGTTGGCCCTTATGCTGATTATACTGGTATTCGAAACGTAGCATTGCAATCCTCCGTTTTAGCTAATGTTTTACTTGCTTCTCAAGCACAATTATCTACATACAACATAAGCTTAAGCTCAGCGACTTCATCTTCACAATCATATAACGCTGATAAACCTATGCCTCCCCCGGTTCGCTCAACTGCGAATTATCCTATACGATTAAAAGATACTTTCGTCTATTAATCTCCTCTCCCTCCCCTTTATCGCTCATTAAAAAGGGCCTCGAAACGCGCAGCGAAAAGCTTCTTCCAGTCTGCAAAAGCCCGAAAAAGTGGCCAAGTTTTTTGGAAAAATTTGTTCAATTTCGATG